>NZ_JAPEPF010000001.1:920243-1226991 GCF_026340595.1 Streptomyces sp. NBC_01363 | reverse complement strand
TTTGGGTGAGTCGGCACCTGGAAGCTGGCGAACGGATCGTCAAAGCCGAGGCGCTGCACGGCGGCATCACCGCCGAGATGCGGAGGCTGATCATCGGCACACGGGACGGAGGCACCCGTGACCTGGTGCTGCGGAGCTACGTCGACCCGTTTTACATGGAGAACGCCGAGGACGGGCTGATTGGGGAGGCCGGCGCTCTGACCTTGCTCGCGGGGACCGCCGTGCCGGCTCCTTCACTGGTCGCGGTTGATCCGACCGCCGCGCAGTGCGAGTATCCGTCGCTCCTGATGACCCATCTGGCGGGCCGGACGGTCCTTGACGACATGGGAGTGGAGGCGCGTGTGCGCCTGCTGGCCCGTCAACTTGTTGCGATCCACGCGGTGTACCCCGCTGAGCGGCCCCGGGAATATACGACGTTGACGACCGCCGACACCGTCGTGGTTCCCAAGGGCGCCGACGCGGCCGTATGGGCCGCGGCTATCGAAGTGATCCGCAGACCCGCGCCACCCTATGAAGGGCGCTTCCTGCACCGGGACTTCCAACCCGGCAACGTGCTGTTCGACGTGTCGCCTTCGAACCCGGAAGGCGCTCGGATCACCGGCGTCATCGACTGGGCAGGAGCCTCCTGGGGCCCGGCCGATCTCGATGTGGCGCACTGCTCCGTCAATCTCGCGCTGCTGCACGGCCCGGCTTGGGGGCTGCGGTTCGCCGAGGCGTACGAGGAGGCCGGCGGTGTGCTGGCTGCGAGCGTGAGCGAGCGGCTGTACTGGCGGGTGCGGGACGCGCTGGCCGCCTCGGAGGAAGTGCAGTCGGTGTCGCAGCCGTGGCGGGAGGCCGGGAGAACAGAGCTGACGACGCGAGCTGTGGAGGAGCGGCTGGATGCCTATGTCACCGCCCTGATGGACGCGCCGGGCTGACACGCGAGACACAGGGGCAGTTGCCCGAGATTGAGCGAGACGTACAGCCCGATGCCTCACATCGACCGAGACTGCTTCGGCTTCAGCGAGACAGGACATTCGCCGCGCAGATTGATCGGGACTCGATCACTTCGCCGAGCAGATCCAGCGGGAAACTCTCACAAGCACTGGGAACGGACAACTGCCGTGGCTCGGCACAAGAGGCCATGCGAGTGGTGTGGCGCACTTTTGCAAGCGTCTGCTTGCAAAAGTTAGCAAGGGTGGTGCACCATCGGGATATGGCATCACTCAACGTCGGCAATCTCGGTGAGTACCTGCGCGAGCAGCGGCGCAACGCGCAGCTGTCGCTGCGGCAGCTCGCCGATGCCGCCGGGGTGTCCAATCCCTACCTCAGCCAGATCGAGCGCGGGCTGCGCAAGCCGAGCGCCGAGGTGTTGCAGCAGGTCGCCAAGGCGCTGCGGATCTCCGCCGAGACCCTTTACGTACGGGCCGGGATTCTGGACGAGCGGGAGCGGGAGGAGCTGGAGACGCGGGCGGTGATTCTGGCCGATCCGTCCATAAACGAGCGGCAGAAGAGTGTCCTGCTGCAGATCTACGACTCCTTCCGCAGGGAGAACGGGTTCGAGCCCGGACCGGAATCCGGCGTCGCGGCCGGATCGGAGACCGGCGACGAATCAGGGCCGGACGCCGGTGCGGATGCCGATGCGGCCCCGAAGCCGTCAAGGCCTTCAACGCCTTCAACGCCAGAGAAACCCTCACACTGAGTCTGATGATCCGGGAGGACCACAGTCATGGCCATCACCGATGACCTGCGCAAGACCCTCACCGACCCGACCCCCCTCTACTTCGCCGCCGGTACGGCCGACCTCGCCGTCGAGCAGGCGCGCAAGGTCCCGGCGCTGATCGAGCAGCTGCGTGCCGAGGCGCCGGAGCGTATCGAGGCCGTGCGCAACACCGACCCCAAGGCCGTGCAGGAGAAGGTGACCTCGCAGGCCAAGGAGGCGCAGGCCACCATGCAGGCCAAGGTCACCGAGGTGATCGGATCGTTCGACAGCGACCTGCGGAAGCTGGGCGAGAACGCGCAGGACCTGGCGCTGCGGAGCCTGGGCGTGGCCGCGGAGTACGCGGTGCGGGCCCGGGAGACGTACGAGAAGGTCGCCGAGCGCGGCGAGCAGACCGTGAAGAACTGGCGTGGCGAGACGGCCGACGAGATCGTCGAGATCGCCGTCGTCGTCGAGCCGCGCAAGGAGTCCAAGCCGACGGGCACCGCGAGGACCGGGACGGCCGCCAGGCCCGGCCCGGCGAAGTCCGCACCCGCGCCGAAGCCCGCGCCGAAGCCCGCGCCGAAGGCCGTCAAGCCGGAGAGCAAGGCCCCGGCCGCGCCCGCCGGGAAGGCGCCCGTGCGCAAGCCCGCCGCGAAGAAGACCACTCCGCCGACCGCCAAGTAGGACCCCGGCGCCGCAGCACCCTCGGCGGTGCTGTGGCGCCGCAGTGTGTAGCGGGGCGCGGGCCGGGCACCTTCAGGGGTGCCCGGTCCGTTGTCCCGGTACCTTGGCCGCGAGGCGCTCATCCACTTATTAGGCGGTGCACACACCATGTTGCTCACAGGATTCAGCACACTCGTCTGGCTGCTCTACATGGTCATGCTCGTGCTGGCCGTGGTCGCACTGATCATGGCCGCGATGGCCCGTGAGGACGCCTACCGGGCCGCGGACAAGCAGAAGAAGTCCTTCTGGCTGCTCATCCTCGGCATCACCGTCGCCGTGAACCTCTTCGTGCCGATGCTGTTCCTGCAGCTCGCGGGGGCGGTCGCCTCCATCGTCTTCCTGGTGGACGTGCGACCCGCCCTTCAGGCGGTCTCGGGTGGCGGCCGCGGCCGGCGGCGCGGCGGCTCCAGCAGCGACGGTCCGTACGGGCCCTATAACGGCGGGCGCTGAGCGTTCGCGGGGTTCGCCGCGCTCACGCGGGCCGTGGGTGATGCCGATCCGGGGCGGGGGCGCGGGATGCTCCGGCCCCGGTCGCCGTCGGGGATCCGGAGGCGGACGCGTTCCTGGTCGCGGTCGAGCAGGAGGACCGCGACGTCGTCGGTCAGTTCGCCGCCGTTCAGCTCCCGCACCTGGGTGACCGCGGCCTCCAGGAGATCCTCGCCGGTGAGCCCCTCCGCCAGCTGCCGGTTGATCATCGCGACCATGCCGTCCTGGCCCAGCCGCTGAGTGCCGGCCGGGCCCACGCGTCCCTCGATCAGCCCGTCCGTGTACATCATCAGGCTCCAGGAGCCGCCGAGATCCACCTGCCGGCGCGGCCAGCGTGCACGCGGCAGCAGGCCCAGGGCCGGTCCGCCGTCCTCGTACGGAAGAAGGTGCGCGGCCTGTCCGGGCCGGGCGACCAGCGGGGCGGGGTGGCCCGCCAGGCAGAGTCCGGCGCGCCGACCGTCGGGGGCGATGTCCACGGTGCAGAGCGTCGCGAAGATCTCCTCGCTCTCCCGCTCGTGCTCCAGTACCTCCTGGAGGGTGGAGAGCAGTTCGTCGCCGCAGAGCCCGGCCAGGGTCAACGCCCGCCAGGCTATGCGCAGTTCCACGCCGAGCGCCGCCTCGTCGGGGCCGTGCCCGCAGACGTCGCCGATCATCGCGTGGACGGTGCCGTCGGGCGTGCGGACCGTGTCGTAGAAGTCCCCGCCGAGCAGCGCGCGGCTGCGGCCGGGGCGGTAGCGGGCCGCGAAACGCAGATCGGAGCCGTCGAGCAGCGGTGTGGGGAGCAGGCCGCGTTCGAGGCGGGCGTTCTCCTGGGCGCGTAGCGTGGACTCGGTGAGCCGGCGCTGGGCGATATCGGCGCGCTTGCGCTCGACGGCGTACCGGATGGTGCGGCTGAGCAGCCGGCCGTCGAGTTCGTCGCGGAAGAGGTAGTCCTGGGCGCCGACCCGTACCGCCGCGGCGGCCAGCTCGGTGTCGTCCTCCGCCGTGAGGGCGAGGACCGCGTGGCGCGGGGCGATCCGCAGGACGTGCTTGAGGGCGGCGAGCTCGTCGGCTGCCGCCGCGTCCCCGGCCACGGAGGCGCGGGTCTCGCTGCCGGTGGGCAGGGCGAGGTCCAGCAGGATGCAGTCGACGTCGTCCGTGAGGAGCCGGCCCGCCTCGGTCAGGTTGCGGGCGGTGCGGATGCGCACCCTCGTGCCGGCCGCGGCCGGGAGCTCGGGGACGGTGAAGGTGCCCGCCGGGTCGTCCTCGATCACCAGGAGGGTGAGGTCGGCGCCGTGGGAAGCCTCTGCAGCGGCGTCGGCACCTTGCTGCGGTACGGGTACGGGCATCGGTTCGGGTTTCCTTCCCTCCCCCCGAGGGCGCGGCGGGACGACGATCGACGACCTGCCAGACGGGGACGATAGCGGTCCGCGGCGGGGGAACGGAATGGCGTTCCGGGATCGGCCTCCGGCATATGCACAGCCATAAGCCGCGTCAGGTCACGGATCCGGCGAGATGGGCCGGGGTGGGGGCGGGTGCCCGGGCATGACAAAGCTCACGCGGGGTGGTGGGCGGCGGGTGGCGCGGGTCACGCACGTGGGCCGGGCGGGGTGCCGTGGGGTGTCCGGCAAGGTGTCCGGGGGCGTCCGGGGAACGCCTTGTCCTCAACCGCCGGACGGGTTCGATCTGCCGGACGAGCCCGGTCACCGGACGAGCCCGCCCTGACGAGCCCGCCCGGACGGGCCCAGTCGCCGGACGGGCCCGATCTGCCGGGGCGGCGGCGGTTACTTGTCCGGGCGTACGACGCCGAGTATCTGCATCGAGCCCGCACCCGCCAGCGTGACGTTGCGGCCGGGGCGGGGGGCGTGCACGATCGCGCCGTCGCCGATGTACATGCCCACGTGACTGGCGTCACCGAAGTAGATGATCAGGTCGCCGGGGCGCATGTCCTTGATGGCGATGTGCGGCAGCAGCCGCCACTGTTCCTGCGAGGTGCGGGGGATCGGCCGGCCCGCCGCCGCCCAGGCCTGTGACGTGAGCCCCGAGCAGTCGTACGACTTGGGGCCCTCGGCGCCCCAGACGTACGGCTTGCCGATCTGCGCGGTCGCGAAGGCCACCGCCTCCTTGCCGCTCGCGCTCGCCTTGCGGTTGATGTCCTTCAGGGCGCCGGAGCTGAGCCAGGCCGTCTGCTGCTTGTACTCGGCCTCCTGCTCCAGCTTGAGCAGGCGGGCCCGCTCCTCCTTCTTCAGCCGCGACTCCAGCTTCTTCGCGGCGTCGATCTGCGAGTTGATCTTCTTCTTGGCCTTGGCCTGCTTGATCCGGTTGGCTTCGAGCTTCTTCCAGTTGGTGCTCGCGTCCTTGGTGTACGTCTCCAGGTCCTGCTGGGTCCTGGTCAGTTCGCCGAGCACGCCCTGGGCGGCCTGCTGGCCCTCCCTGACGCGGCTCACTCCGTCCAGGAACAGCTGCGGGTCGTCGCTGAGCATGAACTGGGCGCCGGGCGGCAGTCCGCCGGTGCGGTACTGCTCGCGGGCCTGGGCGCCCGCCTGGCTCTTGAGCTCGGCGATCTTCGACTGGCCCACGACTATGGCGCGGGCCAGCTTCACGATCTCGCCGGACTGCTTCTCGGCCTTCTCCTCGGCGAGGTTGTACGCGTCGGTGGCCGTCCCGGCCTTGCGGTAGAGGGCGTCGATCTCCTTGCGCACCTCTTCGAGGCTCTTCTTCGGCGCCTCGGCCCCGGAGGCGGCCCGCCCGTCGGAGGGGGATGGGGGCGCGGGCGTGGCGAAGGCCTGGACCGGCGTGATGAGTACGGTCAGCGCGCAGACCAGAGTGATCGCGGCTGAGGCACAGTGACGTCGGTTCACGAGATTCCCCTCCGAATGAATCTGATTTACCGTCAGTAACTTTTCGCCGATGTCGAGATCGTGCCATGCCGTACCGAAAAGCAACAGAGGCGCACGCCCGCTGTCCTGACGGGCGCACGGATCGACGGCCGAAGCCCCGGAGGGCGCCCCCTTCGACTCCCCCTGGCTCTCCCCGACTTCCCCTGCTCCCCTCTGTCTGGACGAACGATGCCTCGTTCCCGTTCCCGTCCGCCTCCCTGGACACGGCCTCACGGGTCCTGTTCAGCGCGAGTTGGGCTACGGGTTGGGCCGGAGGGCGGTCCATTTCACCGTGACTTCGCCCTGGCGCCACCGCCGTACCCCGTCGGCCAGCGGCCAGTCTCCCGACAGCGACCGCACCGCCGTGATCCAGCGCTGCCGGGCGCCCAGCGAGGCGTACGGGGCCGCCGCGGCCCACGCCCGGTCGAAGTCCCGCAGGAACGCGTGGACCGGTTCGCCCGGCACATTGCGGTGGATCAGCGCCTTGGGCAGGCGTTCCGCGAGGTCGGACGGGCGGTCCAGGGAGGCGAGCCGGGTCGCGAAGGTGACCGTGCGCGGGCCCTCCGGGCCGAGCGCCACCCATACGTGCCGGCGCCCGATCTCGTCGCAGGTGCCCTCCACCAGGAGCCCGCCCGGCGCGAGGCGGGCGCACTGCCGCCGCCAGACCGCGGTGACCTCGCCCTCGTCGTACTGGCGCAGCACATTCGCCGCCCGGATGAGGGCGGGGCGCTCGGGGAGCGGGATCTCGAACCCGCCGTGCAGGAAGGTCAGGCCCTCGCGCTCGTACGGCTTCGCCGCCGCGACCCGCTCCGGGTCGATCTCGATGCCGACCACGGACGTGCGCGGCTCGGTGGTGCGCAGCCGATGCAGCAGCTCGACGGCGGTCCAGGGCGCGGCACCGTACCCGAGGTCGACGGCGACGGGGCGGTCGGCGCGGCGCAGGGCCGGGCCGTGGGTGGCGGCGATCCAGCGGTCCATGCGGCGGAGCCGGTTCGGGTTGGTGGTCCCGCGGGTCGCGGTGCCGATGGGGCGCATGAAGCGAGCGTAACGATCGCGCGGCGGGCGTCAGGCGGCGCGGGGGCCCGGTCCGGTGGGCGGGTGCCGCCCGCCCGCAGTGCGGGACCCGCACTGCAATGATTTGGTAAAGCGGAAATGAAAGGAGGTATTCCGCTGTTGCAGCCGATCGCAGGGGCTCGGGTCCCTTTGGTGTCATGCCCTGGATGAGGAGGACCGGACGACGTGAATCAGTACGTCTCCCGGCTCGGCAGCAGCCGTGTCGCACCGCGCCTCAGGTTTCCCGCCGCGTTCCCCGGCGGCCACCGCAAGCCCCGCCGCATCGCGATGCTCTCCGTGCACACCTCGCCCCTGCACCAGCCGGGCACGGGCGACGCGGGCGGGATGAACGTCTACATCGTGGAGCTGGCCAGGCGCCTCGCCGCGATCAACATCGAGGTCGAGATCTTCACCCGGTCCACCACCGGCGGGCTCCCCCCGGTGGTCGAGCTGGCGCCCGGCGTCCTGGTCCGGCACGTCGACGCGGGGCCGTACGAGGGCCTGGCCAAGGAGGAGCTGCCCGCCCAGCTCTGCGCCTTCACGCACGGCGTGATGCAGGCGTGGGCCGGCCAGCGCCCCGGCTACTACGACCTCGTCCACTCCCACTACTGGCTCTCCGGCCATGTCGGCTGGCTCGCCGCCCAGCGCTGGGGCGTCCCGCTCGTCCACGCCATGCACACCATGGCGAAGGTCAAGAACGCGGCGCTCGCGGCGGGCGACACCCCCGAGCCGGCGGCCCGCGTCATCGGCGAGACCCAGATCGTCGACGCGGCGAACCGGCTGATCGCCAACACCGCCGAGGAGGCGGACGAACTCGTCCGCTTCTACGAGGCCGATCCCGGGTCCGTCGCCGTCGTCCACCCCGGGGTCAACCTGGACCGCTTCAGCCCCGCCGACGGGCGGGCCGCGGCACGGGCGCGCCTCGGACTGCCGAAGGACGCCCTGATTCCGCTCTTCGCGGGCCGCATCCAGCCGCTCAAGGCCCCCGATGTGCTGCTGCGGGCGGTCGCCGTCCTGCTGGACCGCGATCCCACGCTGCGCTCCCGGATGGTGGTACCGGTCGTCGGCGGCCCGAGCGGCAGCGGGCTGGCCAAGCCGGAAGGGCTGCAGAAGCTGGCGGCGCGGCTGGGCATCGCCGATGTCGTACGGTTCCAGCCGCCGGTCGGGCAGGAGCAGCTCGCCGACTGGTTCCGGGCCGCTTCCGTGCTGGTCATGCCCTCGCACAGCGAGTCCTTCGGCCTGGTCGCCATCGAGGCGCAGGCGGCGGGCACCCCCGTCGTCGCGGCGGCCGTGGGCGGTCTCCCGGTGGCGGTGCGGGACGGGGTCAGCGGCTTCCTGATACCCGGGCACGATCCGCAGGCGTACGCGCAGGCGCTGGCCCGGTTCGCCGACGCGCCGGAACTGGTCGCCCGGATGGGCGCGGCGGCCGCCGCGCACGCCCAGGGCTTCGGCTGGGACACCGCCGCGTCCGCGACCGCCGACGTGTACACGGCCGCGATGCACGAACACCGCCGCTGCGTCCGCTCGCTCCATGGCTGACGTACGCTCGCTCCATGGCTGACGTACCCGGCGGAGCGGCACCGACCGAAGCGGCGACGACGCGGGTCGCGCAGGTCATCGAGGCGACCCTGAAGGACGCCGGGCTCGAATGGGAGAGCCCCGGGCCGGGTGATTACGTGGTCAAACTGCCCGGCACGCGCAAGCTGTCCACCACCTGCTCGCTGCGCGTCGGCAAGCACTCGCTCTCCCTCAACGCCTTCGTCGTACGCCACCCGGACGAGAACGACGCCGCGGTCCACCGCTGGCTGCTGGAGCGCAACCTCCGCCTCTTCGGGGTGAGTTACGCGATCGACGGGCTCGGTGACATCTATCTGGTCGGCAAGCTGCCGCTCTCCGTGGTCACCCCGCAGGAGCTCGACCGGCTGCTCGGCACGGTCCTCGAAGCGGCCGACGGTTCCTTCAACACCCTGCTGGAGCTGGGTTTCGCGAGCGCGATCCGCAAGGAGTACGAGTGGCGGGTGTCGCGCGGCGAATCCACCCGGAACCTGGACGCGTTCACGCATCTGACCCAGCGCCCGGCCGGATGACCTGCGGGCCGCGGCGTGGCTGGGGGCCGCGGCGCGGCCGATCGGTCGGGCCAGGGTCCTGTCGACCGGCCCAACTGACGGAACCCGCCTGAAGATTCCCCGCTGCACGCCTCTTTCGTCGTGCAGCGGAGCCGTGGCATGCTCGCCGCCGACGCAGATATGAACGTCGTTCACATGGATGAAAGGCGGCTCGGATTCATGGCGCTCGGATACATGGCGGTCGAGGGGAACATCAGCAGGCGTGGGTTGCTGGCCGGTGCCGTGGCTGTCGCCGCGACGGCGGTCACCGGCACCACCGGCAGCGGCCCGGCAGCCGCCGCGGAGGGCCGGGCGCCCGTCGGCGGATCGCGAGCGGCCACCCCGCTCTGGCGGGAGTTCGCCGCCGCCCCGTTCACCCATCCGCAGATCCCGTTCATCGGCCGGGCCGGCTACCGAAGCGGCTCCCGCCCGCCCCGCCGAACCGGCCGCGGCCTCGTCGCCGACGTCCGGCACTACGGCGCGAAGCCCGGCGGCTCCACGGACGCCGCCCCCGCGATCAACCGTGCCATCGCCGCCGCCGGAGAGCGCGGCGGCGGCACGGTGCTCATCCCCGAAGGCACGTACCGCATCGACGACATCATCCGGATCGGCCACAGCGACGTGGTGGTGCGCGGCGCGGGCAGTGGGCGCACCAAGCTGTACGCGACCAGGCACCTCACCGAGCTGATCGGGGCGTACGGCAGCCGGTACGGCGGCGACAAGTCCAGCTGGTCCTGGGCCGGCGGCCTCATCTGGCTCTGCCCGACGGCCCGTTGGACCTCGCTCACCGGCGCGATCAGGGCGAAGTCCTGGCCCTTCGAGGGCTGGACCGGCAACCGGCGCGACGAGTGGCGGACGCTGACCACCGTCGCCCCCGCCCGTCGGGGCGACCGCTCGATCACCGTCCGGGACACGACGGGGCTGAGGCGCGGCGGGCTCGTCCTGCTCCGGCTCGCCGACGACGCCGGCCACACGCTCCTGGAGCACATGGCGGGCGGCGGCCCCGGCCCCGAGGGCTACCACTGGGACGACAAGACCAAGCTGACCTCGTACGCCCCCTACGAATGGCCGGTCCGCGTCACCTCCGTGCACGGCCACCGGGTCACGCTGGAGCGCCCGCTCCCGCTCGACGTCCGCCCCGAATGGGATCCGCGGCTGACCACCCTCGTCACCCCGCTCGCCGGCTCCGGCGTCGAGGGCCTCACGCTCGAAGCGGTCGAGACGCCGCAGTCGCCGCATCTGCTCGACAAGGGGTACAACGGGGTCGCCTTCCAGTGCGCGTACGACTGCTGGGCCGACGACATCACCGTCCGCCACGTCGACAACGGCTTCGGCCTGATCGCCGCCTCCGCCTGCACCCTGCGCCGCACGAAGGTCGCCGGGCGCGGCTCGCACCATCCGTACTACTGCCGCGAGGGCTCGCACGACAACCTGATCGAGGACTTCACGATCGAGCGGCGCACCGTGCCCGCGCCCGCCGGGACGCAACTGCACGGCATCAACGTCGAGGGCCTGTCCAGCCACAACGTGTGGTCGCGCGGCGCGATGGAGATGGGGACGTTCGACTCCCACCGGGGCATGCCGTTCGCCAATGTCCGCACCGACATCACGGTGAACAACAACGGGCGGCACGGCGGCGACGCGAGCGCGGGGCCGCTCTTCGGCGCCCGCTTCACGCACTGGAACATCCGGGTCACCAACGGCCGGGCGGGCCTGATGCGGATCGACGGACTCGCCCCGTACAGCGCGACGGTCGGCATCAGCGAGGTGACGGAGTTCGACCAGATCGACGTCCCCGACTTCACCGGCGATCTGCACACCCGGCTGGAGGCGTACGGCACCCCGGAAGCGGTGTGGCCGCCCAATCTGCACGACGCCCAGCGGGCCTCGGCCGCCTGAGGCCGGCGGGCGTCGCGCTCAGTCCCTTGTACGCAGCGCCGACTCCACGTCCGCCAGGGCCGATTCGAGCTGCGGGGCGACCTCTGTCCACGCCCATTCCAGGTCCTCCCCGGAAGCGCGGCGGGGGACGGTCTCCACCAGCATGATCAGGTAGAGGTAGCAGCGGTAGAGCGCCAGCCGCAGCCGCACGGACGCGCCGAACACCACCGGTCGTCCGCTGCCGTCCGCGTACCCGGCGAGGAAGTCCTCGTCGTCCTCCATGTTCCCGAACAGGGCGAGCGATACGAAGTCGGCGACCGGGTCGCCCCAGAACATCCGCTCGCCGTCGACGATCCCGCCGATGGTCCGCGCACCGGGCTCGCCGTCGACGAGAAGGTTGCCCTGCCACAGGTCGAAGTGGACCAGGGCGGGCCGCGCGACGTCGTCGAGCACGGGCGACGCGGCGGCGAGCAGGGCGCGGATACCGGCCGTCGGGCGCGGCAGCCGGGCGCGGTAGGCGTCCGCGTCGGCGAGGACGGCGTCGGTCATCGCGGTGAACGCCTGCCGCCAGGACGGGGCCAACGGGCCCACCGCCAGGGAGGGATAGCCGAAGCCCGCGGGGTTCGTGACGGCGTGCAGCCGCGCGACGATCCGCCCCAGGTCCTTCCTCAGCCGGCGCTCCTCGGCAGCAGGCAGGGAGCCGGGAGCGAACTCGCTCCACGACCGCCCCGGACAGACCGACATCACCACGTACGGGCCGGTCGGCGCGGCCGGGTCGAGCTCGCTGTGCAGAACGCGGGGGACCGGTGCCGAACCGTCCGCGGAGGTGTAGAACGTGGCCTCGTTGACCAGCAGATCGCGCTCGTAGCCCATCAGCGTTCCGGGGGTCGCGGGCGGCGGTATCTTCACCACCCATTCGCCGCCGTCCGTGAGCGTCACCCGGGAGACCGTGTTGAACGTGCCTCCGGCGAGCGGCGCGCATCGGGCGATCCGGTCCTCCGTCAGCCCAACGGAGCGGAGAACGGCTGAGGTTGTTCCGTCTGACTGCATGGGAGCGATTGTGCCTGCGCGCCGGGTCCCGGTGTGGGCCGCGGCGGTCACGGACGGTGCCTTCACAGGATGATCACAGCGCCGTCACGATCGCATCCCATGCCCGACTTGATTGATCATCAAACCAATTTCCGCTCATAGAGTGAGCAAAACCGAACACCCAGCTCATAGAGACGGACCGGACCATGCGCTCCACCGCCGTACGCCGTACCGCTGTTGCCGCCACCGCGGTGTCCCTGGCCCTGCTCGCCACCGCGTGCGGCGGCGGATCGGACTCCGGTTCCGGGGACAAGGGGGCGGACGCCAAGGGCAAGGAGTCCGCGGCCGCCGCGCCCGCGGGCAAGGCGCTGAGCGCCGCCGAGCTGGAGAAGGCCGCGCTGACCCAGGGCGACGTCAAGGGGCACAAGATCTCCAAGGCCGCGGCCAAGGATGTGGTCTCCGCCGACGACATCAAGGTCGAGAAGGAGGTCTGCACCCCGTTCGCCGACGCGCTGATGGGCGCGCAGGTCGGTGAGCCCGGAGCGTTCACCAAGCGCACGGTCGTCAGCGAACCGAAGAAGAGCAACCTGGACAAGCAGGACAGCGGGGACGCCGAGGAGGCGTTCAAGGCCGCGTTCGACATCACGACGACGCAGCTGGCCCTCGGTTCGTACGACGGCAAGGGCGCGCAGGAGTCGGTCGCCTCGCTGCGCACCGCGGCCACCGAGTGCGCCGGTGGCTTCGCGTTCACGGCGGCCGGTGAGAAGCAGAAGGTCAGCAAGATCACCGAGGAGCAGGTCAAGGGCGGCGAGGAGGCGGCGGCCTGGTCCGTTCAGGTGGAACAGGGCGGGGAGAAGGTCGAGTTCAAGCTCGTGGTCATGCGTCAGGGCGCCTCGTTCGCCTCGTTCTCCTCGATGAACCTGGCCGCGATGGGCGGCGGCGGGGACTTCGAGCTGCCGACCGCGGTGGTCGAGGCGCAGGCCGCGAAGCTGGCCTGAGGGCTGTCGAGTGCGGGGCGGACGAGTACGTGGCGTCCCGCACGTGAGTATTCGTACTCATGATCGGAGTTTCGCGCCCCGTGCAGGCTGGTAGTACCAGCCAGCGACGAGGAGCGACTATGTACCGGATCAGCCGACCCGGCCGGGGGGCGTCCGCGAGGAGCGGACGCCCCCCGAGCCGTTCCGCAGTGGGGCTCGCCCTGGCCTCCGTGACCGTGGCGGCGCTGACCACGGGCTGCTCGCTGGAGGACGCGATCTGTGGTGGCGGCGAGTATCCGGTCATGACGATCGGAAGCACCGGATCGGCCTGTGTGCCCGACGACGAGGACCCGCCGAAGGGATACGTCCGGTACCCGAAGGGCAAGGTCCCCGAGCACGTGGACGACAAGTGGGACAAGTACTGGCGGACCCACAGCGTGGACAAGGACGGCCGGATCATCGAAGTCCCGGCCGGTTCCTAGGGCGTGTTTTAGAAGTCCCGTCTGTCTCGCGGGGTCTGACACGCACGCTCGCCGCGTTGCCGAAATGCCCTAGTAGCTCCGCTACGAGGGCACCCCGGCGCCTTGCGATCGCACGCGCCAGACCCCGCGAGACCCGCCCTCCGGGCGGACGACGTTACTTCTAAAACACGCCCTAGGGCCGACGCCGGCTCAGGGCAGCGGGACGAGCCTCACCACGGTGACGATCAGGACGGACCCGGAGACGTAATAGAGCACGATCGCCCCGGCGACCGTCGCCTCGCGGCGATCGCGCTCGCTCTTGACGGCCGACGACCCGTGTCCGTACGGGTCGAGACCCAGGGTGCGGGCCATCTCGGCGCGGAAGGTCTCGCCGTCGCGCATCTTGGCCAGGGAGTCGTCGGCGGGCGGTGCGTAGGAGATGCGGAAGCTCAAGCGACGCTCCGCCTCTCGGCCTCGTCCTGCGCCAGCCGGTCCAGGATCCGTTCGGCCTCGGGATCGGGTACGGCCTCCAGCATCCAGTGCCGCATCACGGCCTGGATCTCGTGCACACCCGCCTCGTTGATGGCGCGGTCGAACTCCTCGCGTCTCTCCTCGGGCAGTGTGGCCCGGATGGCCGGAATGCTGTTGGGCACGTCGACCTCGGCACCGCCGACGAAGGTCTTCAGGGGCTCGCCCATCGTTGCTCTCCCCGCTCTCCTTGCTCTCCCCGCACGGCCCGTCCGGTCGGCTCCGCCCTTGCGAGGGCCGGTACTCGGGTCACCGTAGCGCCAGCGCCGACGACGGACACGGAGCCCACGCGATACGGTCGGCCCGTGACAGCGACATCATGGGACATATTGCTGATCGGTGGGGCTTCGGGCGTCGGCAAGAGCCGGGCGGCGGCCCAACTGGCCCGTGAATCGGACGAGTCGAAACGGTTCGTGGTCGAGTTCGACGATGTCGTCAGCGCCGTCGAGGCCATGACGACGGCCGACCACCACCCCGCACTCCACCACTTCGACGGCATCCCCGACACGGCGCGGCTCACCGTCGACCAGGTGCTGGATCTCCAGATCGCCACCGCCAGGGCCCTCGAACCCGCGGTGCTGGGCGTGGTCCGCAACCGCCTGACCGTCGACGTGCCCGCCGTGATCGAGGGCGACTACCTCACCCCGGCCGCCGCGGCGGAAGCGATCCGCGAGGGACGGGCGGCCGGACGCCGGGTACGGGCGGTGTTCCTGCACGAGCAGGACCCGGACCGGATCACCGCCAACTACGCCTCCCGGGAGCCCGACTGCGGCGAACAGCGGCACCGGGCACAGGTCAGCGCCGCGTACTCGCACTGGCTCGCCGACCAGGCGGCCCGGCACGGGCTGCCGGTGGTCGAGTGCCGCCCTTGGGACGGCCTCGCGGGGCGCGTGGAACGGGCGTTGGAGTAGGGCGTGCCTGCCCGACGGATCAGGGCCGGTGGACCGGCCGACGTTGTCACACCCCCGCCGTACGCTCGGGCCATGAGCGTTTCTGTCTACTACAGCGCCCGCCGGGCGGAGCCGCTGACCGGGGCCGAGTCCGCCGCGATCGAGCGCGTCGTCGCCGTCCGCACGGAGTCCTTCCCGTACGACGACGAGGAGAGCCTGTATCTGTACGGCCCGGGTGACGGCGACGAGGACGACGAGATCGTCGCCGGGTCCACGAAACTGCCGGGCGACCCCGGCCGGTGGCTGCCGGTGACGGCCCATGTGCTCGACTCCGTCACCGAGCTGCGCCGCGCCGTCGGGGGAGCGGAGTGGCACGTCCACCTGGATGACGTCGACGTCCCGTGGGACGAGGGGGAGGGATACGTCCTGCCCGGCATGCGCGACGCGGCACTCGTCGCCGAACTCGGCGGCCTCCACGACGCCCCGGACGGACAGGCGGGGTGAGGAGGCCGGGGCGGGCGCTTGCCTCGGTGCCGGTCGGCTTCATCGGAGTGGGCCAAGTACCTCGTCGGCGCTGCGGGGTTCCGTCCGCGGCTGCCGGTTGAGCTCGTGGCGCTCGATGGAGGATCGCCGGTAGACCTCCTTGCGGGCCCGCATGATGTTGCCGAGGGGGGCGTGCTCGGCGGTGACCCGCCAGGGCGTGAAGGACAGCGAGTCCATCTTCTCCAGGTTCTCCGGGCCGGAGATGTCCTGCCGCGGCAGCCGCAGCTTCGCCACGGTGACGGACGGCGAGAGCTGTTCGGGCCACTCCACGGTGGTGTCCTCCACCGGCATGCGCTCCAGGTCGGTGCAGAGCTGGACCTGGATGTCGAAGGCGTAGGGCCGTTCCTGCAGTTCGGCCTGGAGGGCCGGCCGGAAGACCTCCTGCGCGGAGGTCGGGTCGATGTCGCGCCGGACCACCGCGGCGGCGGCGGACGGGTCGGGGGTGATGCGCACCTTGGCGATGTAGTCCCCGTGCCGGACCGCGCCCATCGTCCAGTAGCTCGACAGCAGGAGGTTGGCCGGGGGAGTCTTCGACAGGCGCAGGAAGGCCAGGAACTCGTCCCACGCCCAGTCGTCCTGGTCCAGCGTCCCCTTTCCGGTCACGAAATCGGTGAAGAAGCGATGTGCGCCGGGTCGGCCCCGGGAGAAGTAGGCCGGCGCGTTCAGGAACAACTCCTGGATGAACAGGTAGTGCTCGATCGTGTTGCAGAAGAAGATCGGTCCGTTGATGTTGGCGTAGTCGAATGTGCCTGTGTCCGGTTCGTCTTCCAGCAGGGTCGGGCCGGGGATGCCGAAGATCTTCAGTGCCAGTCCGGTGGCGGCGCCCAGTCGCGCGTCGGCTCCGGCGTGAGGCGAGCCGTTGGAGAAGCGGATGAGCGCATCGTGGGTTCCCTGGGTCGCGTAGATGCCTTGGGCGTACTCGGGGGGAAGCCCGTCCAGGATCTCCACTTCCCCCCGGACCAGCCCGTAGCCCTTGGCATGGGCGTCGCGGAGGGCCCGTCCGGTACCACCGGCCTCGACCGACTCGGCGATGTAGCTCTCGGTCTTCTCGATCACCGTCCGCAGGTTCTCGTCGAAGTGCGGGTCAGCGTCTTCGACCTCAGGCGTGTAGCGGACGAACTGTGCTGCCATGACTTCGACCTCTCCTCGGAGAGCATGATCGGACCTGGGGGATGAGCATTGCCGTCAGTCCTCCAGTTCGGCGAGCCAGCGCAGGGCACGCAGACCCGGCAGGAAGCAGTACTCGCCGCCACGGGTGACCACGAAGCTGGGCAGGTTCCGCAGGCGGCGCCGGACCGGCTTCTCGGGGATGGTGACGCTGCCGGTTCCGCCGTGATGCCCGGCCACCGGGTCCTTCTCGCCGGGGTAGCCGATGAAGTTGCCGTCGTTGACCCACTCGGCCTTGATGAACTCGAACTGCCGTTCCAGATGGGCCCCGATGAAGGCTCCGACCAGGCCCCGGTCGGCACCGTCGTCCTCCAGCACGCCCTCGGGCAGCGGCGGCCCGTAGGTGGTGCCGCGACGGATGAGGCGGTGCATCCGTGCGTCGCCGATGATGGTGGAATCGCGGGGATTGGTGCGCCGGATGTGCGCACCGGCGGGGCACCGGTAGCCGCGATCGTCGTTCTCCCGGTACAGGAAGTTGTTGACGCGGTCCGGATCGGCCGCCAGCTCCGGATCGTCGTGCTCCGGCGAGAGGGCCAGCGGCGCCCCGCTGGGCCAGCGCCCGACCATCTTCGCCGCCAGGAGCGCCTCCTCCTCGGCGCTGGAGCTGTTCGCGCGCAGGTACCGGCGCCAGGCCGCCACATTGGTGTGGACCTTGCGAACGGCCACGTAGGTCCCGTTGCGCCCCAGTACATCGGGGCTGGGCATGGGCGGCAGGCTGCCGGTTTCGTCGGGGTAGCCGAGGATGAACTCGCCCGCCTTGATGGGCGTTTCCTGCGGGTTGGAGCCGGGCAGTCCGACGCCCTCGATGTTCGGGTGGCTGATGCCGTCACGGAAGCCGAAGGTGGTGCGCCCGGTCGGGAGCTGGCGTACCTCCTGCTGCCAGATCACCCGGACACCGGGTGTGTCCTCGTAGGCGACACGGGCCCGCTCCAACTCCTTGTCCAGCTGGGCCGTGTCCGAGGAGAGGGCGCTCAACGCGATATGGACATCGCCCGTTCCGAACGGTGTCTCCCAGCGGGCCGGTGCGCTCTCGCCCACGTCGCCGATCATTTCCGCCCGAGCGGCCATGCCCTCACGGAACGCCCGCGGAAAGCTGTCCAGCGACTCCTGGGGCACCCCCAGGGCCCTCAGCCCCTGGTAGGTGATCGCCACAGCCACCCAGGCGTCCTGCCTCCGATCCGCGCCGGGCAGGCCACCCGAGGTCAGGGGGATCAGCCGCCGCAGCAGGGCGCGCCCGGCGCGGCGGTCATCGACGCGCAGGAAGATGAACTGTCCCTCGTAGGGCACGGGCCGTGGACGCAGTGCCCCGCTCTGGACGTCGTCGATCTCGACGCGCCCGTCGGCCGTGCTGCTGCTTGCCGTCGCATTCATGCTTGCTCGTGCCTCCACATCGGTCTCCGCCCGGACAGCCCGAGCAGCGACTGGTCCGCGCCCGCCGACGCGGTCCACGGATGTGGGGTCGGCTCTCAACGTCGGTCGTGTGCTGGTTCTAGGCCGAGGCTTCCGCCAGCAGCTTCTGGAAGGCCGGGGTGGCCACCAACTCGGCGTTCGCCGGGTTGTCCAGCGCTGACCGGAACTCGGGAGTGTCCAGCACGTCCTGGAACGCGTCGTCCACTCGCTGGTCCTTGTAGATCTGCTGAACGGTCAGATCGGGGTAGGCGCTGACGAAGACCCCCGCGGGCGCCTGGTGGGCGACGAACCAGTCCTTGGCTCCCGGATCGCTGACGCCTGGGAACCCTTCGCTGTGCGAGAAGACCTTGTCGAAGCGGGCCCCGACCACCGTCTGGGCGAAGTCGTCGATGTAGGTGTCCCAGGAGCCGTCGAAGACGCTGGCGAACATGAACCGGGTGTCGTTGTCGAAGATCACGTGTCGTGCGTCATGCAGGGTGCCGATCTGGCGCACCGCCGCATGGACCCTCTCGTCGTCCGCCGCGTCGGAGAGCGTGGCGAGATCCTCACGCAGGGCATCGGCCTCGCCCGGCTTGATCTTGGTAAAGACGGTGAACTCGCTGCAGACCCCGTCCGACCTGCCTGGCCGCTCGGGGTGAGCTGATCGGGCCGCACCTGTCGTCGCAGTCATCGTAAGATTCTCCTGCCACGGATCGATGCGAGGGTCGCCAAGCGCCGGAAACATGGGGCGCCATCGCCCTCACACCTCAATCCTCACCACGGATGCGCTGCCTCGCATCTCGGCTCCTGGGCGTGATGGTCACGACGTTCCGTGCCGCGTCCGCTCCCGAGGACAGATCAGGCCTGGCGCAGGAAGATGGAACAGGGACATGCCGAGTACGTCGGCGTCACCACACTTCGGCAGCCCTTCCGCGCGGCCCTGGCCACAGCGGCGCAGCCGACACCACGCAACCGCCCATTGCGCCGCCCGGGCGGTCGTGGCACCCGCATCCGCGGAGCCCTGCTGCGGATCGCCACGCCGACCCCCACACGGAGGCAACCATGGGCGCAGTTCTCGGCGACGTCCTGGGTTTCGCGGCCGCCGTCGCGGTGAGCCCGCTCCCGATCATCGCGATCATCCTCGTACTCGCCACGCCCCGCGGGCGCCTCAACGGAGTCCTCTTCACCGTCGGCTGGATCCTGGGACTCTCGGCACTGGGCGCGGTGATGCTGGCGATCGCTTCCCCCGCGGGCGCCTCCGCCCACAATCACCCGGCCACCTGGGTGGGAGCCCTCAAGCTCGCTCTGGGCGTGCTCCTCGTCCTCTTCGGCGCTCGGCAATGGCATCGGCGTCCCAAGGATCCCTCGCAGGCTCGGCTGCCGAAGTGGATGGGCGCGATCGACCGCCTCACGCCGGTCAAGGTCTTCGCACTCGGACTGGCCCTGGCCGCGCTCAACGCCAAGAACGCCCCGCTGACCATCGCCGCGGGCGCCGCGATCGGCTCGGCCGGACTGCCGGTCGGGCAGCAGATCGCATTGCTGGCGATCTTCGTCCTGATCGCCACCCTCGGCCTGCTGGCCCCGCTGGGAGTCTTCCTGCTCGGGGGAGAGCGGGCCAGGACCACTCTCGGCAACTGGAAGGACTGGGCCGCTCAGAACAATGTCGCCGTGATGGCCGTCCTGTTCTTCGTTCTCGGGCTGAAACTGCTCGGGGACGGCATCTCCGTCCTCACCTCCTGACAGGCCTGCCGCCGTCTTCGACACCGCCCGGTCCGGCTCCTCCCGCACCTGACGGCCCACAGACGACACAGCGCACAAGAAAGCCCCCCACCTCGCGGCAAACCCGCAGGTGGGGGACTTCTTCAGCGCTGCTTACTTCTTCTTGCCCTGGGTCTGGCGGGCCCGTATTTCGCCGCTGGTCAGAGAGGTGTGCGCCCCAACTGACCTGCGATTGGGCGGTCGTTGGTGGCCGTTGTCTGTCGTCGTTGGTCCTCCTCACTGGGCCCAGAGAGGGCCCAGTGAGGGCCCGGCGGTGTCGCCCCGGACCCTCACTCACGAAGAGGAGCAGCCTCCCACCGGGCTTGCGAGCACGGCCCCCCTCCGCCCGCCGGGAAACGCAAGAGGCTCCGGATCTCTCCGGGGCTTCTTGTCTGTTTGCACTCGGCAGGGATTCGAACCTGCAACCTTCTGATCCGTAGGCGCGTGCAGGTCGCAGTCGATCAAGTCGCAGAAGCCATCCAATGCATCAACGTCGCACCTTGCTTCAGGTAACCGTCCGTGACTATGCACCGCTGTCCGTGCTTGTTGATGTCAGCTGCTGATGTCAGCACCGCGCGTCCGCGCCGAGGACCGCATCCGCGCCGCCCGTTCCACCGGCCTGCGCAACCTGCCCTGCACGACACGCCCCAGAGCCAGATCTGGCTGGAGATCATCCAGATCGCCCTCGACCGGCTCGAAGCTCTGCCCAACCCTGGCTGACCAGCAGCATCCCATACCTGCTACCAGCACCATCACAACCGGAGCCGTGGAACCCGGCGCCCACCCGGCACGACAGCCGGACCATCAGCCCTGCCCGCAAGCAGAAATCTTCACTCTGAACGAGCAAAGGGATCGTCAGCAAGCTGACGATCCCTCATGCAAGATCGAGGCTAACGACACCCCTTCGACTGCGTCGGTCCCTTCTGCGTGAAAGGCCGAGCCTGACCGGGGCGGGGCCCCGACGGCGAACTGTCGATCAGCGTGACGCGGGCGGGATGCTCTGCTCGTACTGGAAGACGTTGCAGGGGTCGTACTTCGCCTTGATCTCGCGCAGCCGCTCGAAGTGGCGTCTCCCCCAGTAGGCGGTCTCCCACTCCTGCATGCCGACGTTCGGCACGTTGACGTAGGCGCCGTCCACGAAGCTGCGCATCGCCTGGCTGAATTCGGCGGTCCAGGCCTGGCACGTCGAGGTGAGCGGGTCGCAGACGCCTGGTGTCGTTGAAGGAGTCCCCCAGGCTGCGCCGATCTCGCCGTAGAAAATCGCGTCGCGGTGCACGAACGCGGTGCCGCCGCGGGGCTCCTTCTTGATCGCCCCGCCGAAGGCATCGACGAAGTAGTTGCTGTCCTCCGTGGGAGCGTTTCGCATGTAGTAGCCGATGACGTCGATCGCCTTCTTCGGGAACAGCTTCTTGGCGAACTGTGAGAAGAACTTCACGTTGGCGGGCTCCTGCGAGCGCGGGACCTGGGCTCCGGCAAAGATGGGGCCCCAGTTACCGACCTGCACCTTCACATCGGGCGTGCCGATCGACAGGATCGGGGCCAGCATCTTTCTGGCCTCTGCCGCCGTGCCCTCCGCGAGCCACGCGAACAGCAGGATCTGGGACTTGTGGATCTCGACTTCGGATCCGAGGCGGTTGTCGGCGAACGGTACCGTACGCTGCCATGCATCGAAGATCCCATGCAGGTCCGTAAGGCCGTCCCAGGTCGCCTGCACATAGGCGATGCGCTTGAGCGGGTGCACCTTGTAGGTGAGTTGCGTGACGATTCCGAAGTTGCCGTTTCCCGCCCCACGGAGCGCCCAGAGCAGGTCTGAGTGGTCCTTCAGGTCGGCATGGATCACCTCGGCGCAGTCGCGACCCGACGGGACGACGACCTCGGTCCCGATCAGGCTGTCACAGGCCATGCCGAGCCAGCGGTTGAGGGGGCCAAGGCCGCCGCCGACCGTCGCACCGACCAAGCCGACGCTGCCCTCGCTTCCGGTCGTGACCGCGAGGTCCTGCTTGGCGAGCGCCGTCACCGCTTCCAACTGGGTCAGGCCGGCGCCGACCGTCGCGATACGAGCGTCGGTGTCGATGTGGACCGACTTGAGCTGGCTGACGTCGATCACGATGCCGTTGTCGATGTTCGACCAGCCCTCCAGGGCGTGGCGGCCGCTGCGTACCCGCAGTGCGACGTTGTGCTGCCGCGCCCAGGTGAGGGCGTTCACCACGTCCTGGGTCTCCTGGGCGAAGACGATGACCAGCGGGTAGTGAGAGAACAGCTGGTCGTAGTCGATGCGATCATCCGTGTACGAGGCGTCACCGGGGCGGACGACGCGACCGGTCAGCTTCGCCGGCGGACATCCCGACGACCGTTTAGTCGGGTCGCTCGCGGCCAGAAGGCCCGAGGTGCTCGCGGCCGCAATGTCCGGCGCGCCTGCGGCCGTAAGGCCCGGGATGACGATCGCCCCGGCGCCGGCGGCCGCTGACGCCCTGAGCAGGTAGCGGCGGGAAAAATCGCTCAAGGTCCAGATCCTCTCGATCGGGCTACGCCGCTACGCGGCTGACGGAGCCCTTACCCGCCAGCCGCCGGGCAGTCCTTTGTGGTCGACCCCCGCACGGTAACGGGGCGACCATGCGGTGTTTCCCGACACGCCAATTGAGGACGATGACGACAGCCTGAAGGAGTAACTCAGCGGGATCCCGTCATAACCGGTTTGGGATGCACCGCGTCCTGCTCGAAGCTATCCCTTGGTCCAAGCGGTCAGAATACGCGGGTGCTCTCAAAGATGATGGGCTCGCCGATCTTGCTAGTCAGGTCAGCATCTCGCAATGGCCCGACGAACCGCCTTTCTGATAAGAATTTGTGGGCGTGCCCCCGTAATCACCACTCTCCGTCTGGAGAACCCAGCTGGTCACTCGCGGGACTCATCGTGCGAACGGTGTGCCGCTGTGCGCACGTGTACGCCGGCTGGTGTCGGCCGCTGATGTCAGGCCGCCCGCCTTTTTTCCTGGCCACCACTGGCAGAAGGCCACGGTCGCGTCATCACCGGATTTGTAGGCGCTTTTACCTCGGAAGCCCGCTTCCTCGACCAGCTATTCAACGCGGTCGGTCCACGATGACGGGCCCTCATCGGTACGTGGGTCTGGCAGGCCCGTTTTCCGCCCCTGGTCGGAGCGGCGGGCACCCCGGCTGAGCTGCGGTCGAGCGGTTGTTGATGGCCGTTGCCTGTCGTTGTTGGTCGTTCCCGGAGGTCCCACAGAGGGCCCAGAGCGGACCGCCTTCGGCGGACGACCTTCGGCGCCTCAGCCGCCGGGGGCTCCGCCGGATGGCGACTGCGGCTGTTGGCCCGCACAAGTGCGATCTGTTGGTTTCGTGTCAGTGGCGGTGATATCAGCGGTGAGGCCGGCCAGTGTCGGGCTGTTTGACCTGGTTGCTGAGGTGGTCGTGGTGGCCGTGTTGCTGACATGGGGTGAGAGATCCGGCTCGGTGCGACTGTCATAAGACATTACCGAGCAGGCGAACCTGCTGTCATGGGCGCGAGAGATCGCACCAGGAGTTCGCGGAAGGATGGCTCGCGAGCCAGAGCGGGGATCCGAACACCCGCGCATCCATGCAGTCCCAACTCACGCGGCACGCCCTCCCGCGTATCGGGTCGCGCCCTCTCGGGTCCTTCCAGCCCAGCCACATCCGCGAGTTCGTGACCCAGCTCGAAGCGTCCGGCATGTCCGGCGCGTATGCCCGCGTGATCTTCTCCAACGTCCGCGCCGTGCTCTCCGCAGCCGTGGAGGACGGATACCTTCGCCGGAACCCGTGCAACTCGCGCACGGTGACGCTCCCCGAGATGGGCACGCGCCGCCATGACCGAACGCTTCCGGCCCATGGTCGACGTGGGCGTCGGTTGCGGGCTACGGCAAGGCGAGATCCTCGGGTTGTGTGTCGATGAGGTGGACTTCGACAGCGGCACCCTGCATGTGGTGCAGCAGCTCAAACTCAGCCTGAGCAAGCCCGTGTTCGCGCCTCCGAAGGGCGGCAAGCTTCGCGACGTACCTCTGCCCGATCCGGTGGCGGAAGCGCTCAAGGGGCACATCGAGCGGTTCCCGCCCGCAGAGATCACGTTGCCGTGGATGCGGTCGAACGGCCAGCCCGTGACCAAGCGCCTGATCTTCAGTGGGCCCAACGGTGGCCACGTCTGGCGTACGTCGCTGAATGAGGACCACTGGAAGCCCGCCCTGGCGTCCGTGGGCGTTATCCCGAAAGCCAAGAGTCGGGAGCACGCTGCCGCACGGGAGCACGGCATGCACGCCCTCCGGCACTTCTACGCGTCCGTGAATACCTCGGGCACTCCGACCCCGGGTTGACGCTGAAGGTGTACGCGCACCTCATGCCCAGCAGCCGGGACCGTGCCCGGAAGGCACTTGGCCAAGCGCTTCGGCCGTCGCAGGATCCGCCGCACTGAGGGCCCAGTGGACCCGGGGCGTGAAAATGCCTCCCACCGGCACGGAAAGTGCAGGTGGGAGGCATGATCGCTTTTCTTGTTACTTCTTGCCCTGGTTCTTCACGGCCTCGATGGCGGCCTTCGCCGCGTCCGGGTCGAGGTACGTGCCGCCCGGCTTCAGCGGGCGGAAGTCGGCGTCCAGCTCGTAGACGAGCGGGATGCCGGTCGGGATGTTCAGGCCCGAGATGTCGGCGTCGGAGATGCCGTCGAGGTGCTTGACCAGGGCCCGGAGGCTGTTGCCGTGGGCGGCGACCAGGACGGTCCTGCCGTCGAGGAGGTCCGGGACGATGTCGTCGTACCAGTACGGCAGCATGCGGACGACGACGTCCTTGAGGCACTCGGTGCGCGGGCGCAGCTCCGGCGGGATCGTCGCGTAGCGCGGGTCGTCGCTCTGCGAGAACTCGGTGCCGTCCTCCAGGGCGGGCGGCGGGGTGTCGTAGGAGCGGCGCCAGAGCATGAACTGCTCCTCGCCGAACTCGGCGAGCGTCTGCGCCTTGTCCTTGCCCTGCAGGGCGCCGTAGTGGCGCTCGTTCAGCCGCCAGGAGCGGTGGACGGGGATCCAGTGGCGGTCCGCGGATTCCAGCGCGAGCTGCGCGGTGCGGATGGCGCGCTTCTGGAGGGAGGTGTGCAGGACATCGGGGAGCAGACCGGCGTCCTTGAGCAGCTCACCGCCGCGGACTGCCTCCTTCTCGCCCTTCTCCGTGAGGTTGACGTCCACCCAGCCGGTGAACAGGTTCTTCGCGTTCCATTCGCTCTCGCCGTGGCGGAGGAGGATCAGCTTGTACGGTGCGTCGGCCATGGGCCCGAGCGTAATCGAACCCGTACGAGCGCCGCGCGGCCGGTCACAGGGCGGACAGGGCGGTCGGGGCGGTCGGGCCGGGAGCGGACGATTGACGGCAGGCGTCAATTGACTGGCGGACCGGAATCCGGGATTCGTAACGTACGGAAAGCCACCGAGCCTCTTACCGATGGTGTCCGTTCCGTACTTCCCTGGGGGGATTCCGTATGTCTGTCGCCGGTCTCAGACGGGCCGCACACGAATCCGTGTCCGGGCTCCCCAGGCAGTTCTGGTGGCTGTGGACCAGCACGCTGGTCAACCGCCTCGGAGGGTTCGTCGCCACGTTCATGGCGCTCTACCTGACCCTGGACCGGGGCTACTCGGCCTCGTACGCCGGTCTGGTCGCCGCGCTGCACGGGCTCGGCGGGGTCGTCTCCTCGCTCGGGGCGGGGGTGATGACCGACCGGCTCGGACGCCGGCCCACCATGCTCATCGCGCAGACGTCGACGGCCGTGTCCGTGGCCGTGCTCGGATTCATGGTCCATCCGGTGGCGATCGCGGCGGTCGCCTTCGTCGTCGGCATGGCCAGCAACGCGTCGCGGCCCGCCGTGCAGGCGATGATGGCCGACATCGTCCGGCCCGAGGACCGGGTGCGGGCCTTCTCGCTCAACTACTGGGCCATCAACCTCGGCTTCGCCGTCTCGTCGGCCGGTGCCGGGTTCGTCGCCGAGTACAGCTACCTCGCCGGGTTCCTCGGCGAGGCCGCGATGACGCTGGCCTGCGCCGTCGTCGTCTTCATGAAGGTGCCCGAGACGCGGCCGGAGAAGCCGGTGGTGTCCGGACGCGCGGTCGACGACGGTGCGGAGGAGGTCCGGCTCTCGACCGTGCTGCGCGACGGGCGGTTCATGAGCGTCGTCGGGCTGTCCTTCGTCATCGCCCTGATCTTCCAGCAGGGGTACGTGGGGCTGCCGGTGGCCATGGGGGCGGACGGGTTCTCCAGCTCCGACTTCGGTACCGCGGTCGCCGTCAACGGGGTGCTGATCGTGGTGCTCCAGATCCCCGTCACCCGCTTCATCCAGCACCGCGATCCGCGCCGGCTGCTCCTCGTGTCGTCGCTGCTGGCGGGATACGGATTCGGGCTGACCGCGTTCGCCGGGTCGGTCGCGGTCTACGCGCTGACCATCTGCGTCTGGACGGTCGCCGAGATCGTCAACTCGCCGATCCAGAGCAGTCTGGTCGTCCGGCTGTCGCCCGCCCGGGGCCGTGGCCGCTACCAGGGCATGTACACGATGTCGTGGTCCGCCGCCGCGCTGATCGCGCCGCTGATGTCGGGTCTGGTGATCGACCGCTTCGGGGCGCAGTGGCTGTGGGGCGCGTGCGCCGTCCTGGGGACCGGGGCCGCGCTGGGGTACTGGCTGTTGATGCGGAACCTGCCGGGGGCGGTCGCGGCGGCGTCCGAGGGAAGCCGGGTCGCGGAGAGCGGCGGGGGAGAGCCCGCTTCCGGAGCCGAGGCCGCCGTCGAGCGGACGGGCTGAGAGCCGCCGCACCGCACACGGCGGTGCCCCGCGCGGAGCGGATCGGCTCCGCGGGGGCACCGCCGGTATTCCGTGGCGGCCCGTCAGCCGGAGCAGCCACCGCACTGGCACGGGGCACCGGACTGGCAGCCGCAGCCGCAGCCCGAGCCGCAGCCGCAGGCGCCGAGCAGAGTCAGGTGCACCACTTCGGCGGGTGCCTCCTGCTGGGGGTCGGTAGTGGGGGAATCGGCCATGGTTCCTCCTCAAGGCGTACGACAGGGCCGTACGCCACAACGACGCGCGTACGACCGGGGCGTACGGACAAGGCGTGCCGCCCCACCCCATTTCATGCCCACCCCGGCGGGCGCATCAACGGCGCACATGCGCAGAGACATTTGTGCGACCGGATGCGCCCACGCACGCCCATGCGCGCCGCGCGATGACGCGATTACGCGCCCTCCACCGTCGTCTGCTGCTGGATCTCGTCGGCGTGCTCGCCCGTCACCAGGTAGACGACCCGCTTGGCGACCGACACCGCGTGGTCCGCGAAGCGCTCGTAGTAGCGGCCGAGCAGGGTCACGTCGACGGCGGTCTCGATGCCGTGCTTCCAGCGGTCGTCCATCAGGTGCTGGAACAGCGTGCGGTGCAGCAGGTCCATCTCGTCGTCGTCCTGCTCCAGCTGGAGCGCCAGATCGACGTCCTTGGTGATGATCACCTCGGCGGCCTTGGCCATCAGGCGCTGCGCCAGCTGCCCCATCTCCAGGATGGTGGCGTGCAGGTCGTGCGGCACCGCCGACTGCGGGAACCGCAGCCGGGTCAGCTTGGCGACGTGCTGGGCGAGGTCGCCCGAGCGCTCCAGGTCGGCACTCATCCGCAGGGAGGTGACCACGATGCGCAGATCCGTCGCCACGGGCTGCTGACGCGCGAGCAGGGCGATGGCCCGCGCCTCCAGGTCGTGCTGAAGGTCGTCGACCTTCTGGTCGGCGGCGATCACGCTCTCCGCGAGCTTGAGATCGGCATCGAGCATGGACGTCGTCGCCCGGCCGATCGCCGACCCGACGAGACGGGCCATCTCGACCAGCCCTTCGCCGATCGAGTCGAGTTCCTCGTGGTACGCGTCACGCATGGAAGTCCCTCTCCAGTCCTCTTCTTAAGGCCGGGGCCAGGTTCGAACCCCACGCTGCCACCCTGAGTGGCGTACGCGTCGGCTTCCGGCCGCCCAAGTGAACCAACCCTTGCTCCTCGGTGAACTCTGGGCGACGAGTGTTCGGATACGCACTCGGATGGCTGGGAGAGTCCTCCCGGACCCGCATAACCTTGACGTATGGACGTGAACGCGGCAGTCGCCGCAGCTGCGGCGATCGGCGGTGCGTGTACCGGCGTGATCGCCATGCTTGCGTTCCGCTGGAGCGAGCGCGACCAGAAGAAGCCGACGCGAACCTCCATGCGGCCCGACAGCAACGCACCCCTGCCGCCCGGGGTGGACACGGTCCTGTCCGTGCTCAGCTCCTCGGCGGTCGTGCTCGACGAGAGCGACAGCGTGGTCAAGGCCAGCTCCGCCGCCTATGCGCTGGGACTGGTCAGGGGCGGACGGCTCGCCGTCGACGCGATGCTGAACATGGCCAGGGACACCCGCCGGGACGGTGAGATACGCCAGGTCGAACTGGACCTTCCCCGGCGCGGTACGGGCCGCGGCGAGGCCCTCGCGGTCTCTGCCCGGGTCGCCCCGCTCGGCTCCCGGCTGGTGCTCCTGCTGGTCGAGGACCTCACCGAGGCGCGCCGGATAGAAGCGGTACGGCGCGACTTCGTCGCCAATGTCAGCCATGAGCTCAAGACCCCGGTCGGCGCGCTCTCGTTGCTCTCCGAGGCCGTGATGGACGCCTCCGACGATCCGGAGGCGGTGGAACGGTTCGCGGGCCGGATGCAGATCGAGGCGACCCGGCTGACCAACCTCGTACAGGAGATCATCGACCTCTCGCGGGTGCAGAACGACGACCCGCTGGAGGACGCCGAGCCGGTCCGGGTGGACGAGCTGGTGGCCGAGGCCATCGACCGCTGCCGCCAGCAGGCCGGCTCGAAGCAGATCACCATGGCGGCGGGCGGCACCGCGGAGCTCCGTATCTGGGGCAACCGCGGCCAGCTCGCCGCGGCGCTCGGCAACCTCGTCGAGAACGCCGTCAACTACAGCCCCGCCCGCACCCGAGTGGGCATCGCCGCCAGGCGACTGTCCGTGCCCGGCGGGGACCAGATCGAGATAGCCGTGACCGACCAGGGCATCGGCATCTCGGAGAAGGACCGCGAGCGGGTCTTCGAACGCTTCTACCGCGTCGACCCGGCCCGCTCACGGGCCACCGGTGGCACCGGCCTCGGCCTCGCCATCGTGAAGCACGTGGCCGCCTCGCACGGCGGGGAGGTCACCGTCTGGAGCTCGGAGGGCCAGGGCTCCACCTTCACCCTGCGGCTGCCCGAAGCGGGCTCCGTACGGGAACGGGACCGCAGCTCGGGCGGACCGCCCGTCGTCAACGGCGACGAGGGCAGCCGTGGACCCGCTCACCCCGAAACCCTTGAACCATTCCCTGCCCCGGAGGTCCTTCCGTGACCCGAGTGCTCGTCGTCGAGGATGAGGAATCCTTCAGCGACGCCCTGTCCTACATGCTCCGCAAGGAAGGCTTCGAGGTCGCCATCGCGGCCACGGGCCCGGACGGGTTGGACGAGTTCGAGCGCAACGGCGCCGACCTCGTGCTGCTCGACCTGATGCTGCCGGGCCTGCCCGGCACGGAGGTCTGCCGTCAGCTGCGCAGCAGGTCCAATGTCCCCGTGATCATGGTCACGGCGAAGGACAGCGAGATCGACAAGGTCGTCGGCCTGGAAATAGGAGCCGACGACTACGTGACCAAGCCGTTCTCCTCGCGGGAGCTGGTCGCCCGTATCCGCGCGGTGCTGCGCCGCCGCGGTGAGCCGGAGGAGGTCACACCGGCCGCCCTGGAGGCGGGCCCGGTCCGGATGGACGTGGACCGTCACGTCGTCACGGTCGCCGGCGGCAAGGTCGACCTCCCGCTCAAGGAGTTCGACCTGCTGGAGATGCTGCTGCGCAACGCGGGCCGGGTCCTGACTCGCATGCAGCTGATCGACCGGGTGTGGGGCGCGGACTACGTGGGCGACACCAAGACCCTCGACGTGCACGTCAAGCGGCTGCGCGCCAAGATCGAGCCCGACCCGGGCGCTCCGCGCTTCCTGGTGACGGTGCGGGGCCTGGGGTACAAGTTCGAGCCGTAAACCGTCAGGTACGCGAACGGCGGAGGGCGCCTCCCTTTCGGGGGCGCCCTCCGCCGTTCGCGTGTCCGCGCGTCGCTGTCCCGCGTGCGGTCAGCGGGCCTCGGTCGAGGCGGACGCGGCGTCGGTCGGGTCGACCGTGTCGTCGGCCGAATCCGCCGGAGCGCCGCCCGGCGCCCCGGACGCGGTGGAACCGGTCGGGGTCGCCCCGGGCGACTTCTTCGGCGCCGGCAGCGTGCTCGGGCCGGAGTCCGTGAAGTAGCTCGTCGCCGGCACGACGAACGCGCCGAGCGGGATCTCGCCGGTCGAGCTGAACTTGAAGACGACGGGCTGCACATTGCCCGCCTGGGCGGCCTCGCGGCCGTTCTCGATCACGGCGGAGGCGTTGCCCTTGCCACCGAGGACCACCGAGCCGCCGGCCGGGACCACGACCGGTCCGGCGCCCTTGGCGGCGTGCAGCTGCACCGAGGCGCTCGAACCCGGCAGCGTGACGGCCTCCAGGGTCTGCGCCTTCGTGCCGTTGTTGAACAGCGTCGCGGCGACGACGGCCGGGCCCTCGGCGGTGCGCTCGGGCTGGGTGACGACGTTCGCGTTCTGGACGCTGATGTCACCGATGGTGGTGGCAGCGGTGTCCGGCCTGACCTTGAGCGTCGCTGCGTCATTGCCCGCACCGCACGCGGCGAGCGAGGCGATCGAGAACACGATGGCTGTGGCGGCGAGGGCGCCGTGTCGAAGGCTGCGGCTCACGGCGGCGGCAACTCCTTGAACGTGTCGGACTGCGGACGGGAGGGGAGCGACGTAAAGCCGCCCTAAGGGTGTGTCAGCGGCCTTAGGCTACCGAGCCGCCCCGCCCGCCCCGCACCCGACCCGCCCCTAGGGCTGTCCCGTAATCCCCGGCGGGCGTGCGGGCCCGGCCCGCGGGCCGGGCAAAGGCCTGCGGGCCGCGCATGCCGAAACGGGGCGACACGTGCCGTTCACATATCGCCGGTGATCAATTCATGGGGCGTGGCGCATTCCGTGCGCATAACCGATCGCGCCGGGCCGTTGATCAATTCCATTGATCAACGGCACTTACCGCCGTACGGGTGATCGATCTCCGAACGGAGTACGGAAAGTTCATCATCTGGAACCCGGCAAAACGGGACGTTCGGCCCCTTCGTGGGGTGGTTCAGATGTGTGAGACGTGTGTGTTTCGCCCTGCCCGCACAACGGCTCCGACCTGCGAATACCGTCCCCCGTGAGCCTTCCGCAGCACGTGCGCGTTGCTGTTGTCAAGCCCCGAGATATGCCCTGACCTGCGAAAACGCCATTCAGGAGAAGCAGTTCTCGTGTTACGCTTGATAGCCACGGAAGGGGTACCTGTCACATGACGTTCAAGGTTGGCGACACCGTGGTCTATCCCCATCACGGGGCCGCGCTGATCGAGGCTATCGAAACTCGCCAGATCAAAGGCGTGGACAAGACCTACTTGGTGCTCAAGGTCGCCCAGGGCGACTTGACGGTTCGTGTGCCGGCGGACAATGCGGAGTTCGTGGGTGTGCGCGACGTGGTCGGGCAGGAGGGGCTGGACCGGGTCTTCGAGGTGCTTCGCGCACCGTATGCCGAAGAGCCGACGAACTGGTCCCGGCGCTACAAGGCAAATCTCGAGAAGCTCGCCTCCGGCGATGTCATCAAGGTCGCCGAAGTGGTCCGCGACCTGTGGCGTCGTGAGCGCGAGCGTGGACTCTCCGCAGGTGAGAAGCGCATGCTCGCCAAGGCTCGCCAGATTCTGGTGAGCGAGCTCGCTCTCGCGGAGAACACGAACGAAGACAAGGCCGAGGCTCTGCTCGACGAGGTTCTCGCGTCCTGAACCGGCCCGCGCCGGTCGTAATCAATGTGCCGCGGTGCCCGCTGACAACCGTATTCACGGTATGTCGTCGGGCGCCGCGGCATGTCCATATCAGGCCGCGGCATGTCTGGATTTCTGCGCAGCCTGTCCGGATTACGTCCCGACTCACCGATGCGTTGGCTTCATCGGTGATACCCCCGATACGTTGCTCGCGATCTTGTGCAGCCGATCCCGAGCGACCGGTGCGGCTTGTCCGACTTCGACCGGGTGTCACGGAAAGGGCCCGGTCGAGTCATGGCATGGCGCCCGGCTCGCTTGTGGCCATACCCATGTCGGCCGTGGAAACAAACATGCCGAAGCTTCGGAGTGCAACCGATGTCTGATCAATCGCGTCCGTACCGCACCGCCGCCGTGATTCCCGCGGCCGGCCGCGGTGTACGGCTCGGTCCGGGCACCCCCAAGGCGCTCCGCGCGCTGGGCGGGACGCCCATGCTCATCCATGCGGTTCGGGCCATGGCGGCGTCCCGTGCCGTCTCCCTGGTCGTCGTCGTCGCACCGCCGGACGGCGCCCCCGAGGTCAAGAACCTGCTCGACGAGCACGCCCTGCCCGAGCGCACCGACTACCTCGTCGTGCCCGGCGGCGACACCCGCCAGGAGTCCGTGCGGCTCGGCCTCGACGTGCTGCCGGCGGACATCTCCGTCGTCCTCGTCCATGACGCGGCGCGCCCGCTGGTGCCCGTCGACACGGTGGACGCGGTGATCGAGGCGGTGCGGGACGGGGCGCCCGCCGTCGTCCCCGCGCTGCCGCTGGCCGACACCGTCAAGGAGGTCGAGCCCGGTGCGCCGGGGGAGCCGGAGCCGGTGCTCGGCACGCCCGTGCGGGCCAGGCTGCGTGCGGTGCAGACCCCGCAGGGCTTCGACCGCGACACGCTCGTACGGGCCCACAACGCCGTCGCCGTCAGCGGCGAGGGCGCCACGGACGACGCGGGCATGGTGGAGCAGCTCGGGGCGCCCGTCGTGGTCGTACCCGGGCACGAAGAGGCGTTCAAGGTGACCCGGCCGCTGGATCTGGTGCTGGCCGATGCGGTACTCGCACGCAGGAGGGCGAACGATGGCTTCTGAGGAACGGACCGGCCCCGTGATCCCGCAGGTCGGGATCGGCACCGACATCCACGCCTTCGAAGAGGGCCGCGAGCTGTGGTGCGCGGGGCTGCTGTGGGAGGGCGAAGGGCCTGGTCTGGCCGGGCACTCGGACGCCGACGTCGTCGCGCACGCCGCGTGCAACGCGCTCTTCTCGGCCGCCGGGCTCGGCGACCTCGGGCAGCACTTCGGCACCGGGCGGCCCGAGTGGTCCGGCGCCGCCGGTGTGACCCTGCTGACCGAGGCGGCGCGGATCGTGCGGGCCGAGGGCTTCGAGATCGGCAATGTCGCCGTCCAGGTCGTCGGCGTACGGCCGAAGATCGGCAAGCGGCGCGACGAGGCGCAGAAGGTGCTTTCGGCCGCCGTGGGGGCGCCCGTCTCGCTCTCCGCCGCCACCTCCGACGGGCTCGGCTTCACCGGGCGGGGCGAGGGCATCGCCGGGCTCGCGACCGCGCTGGTCTACCGCACCGGCTGACCCCGGCACGGCCCTGACCTGCCGGTACTCCGGGGCCAGACCTTGTTGCACATCGCTTGCACGTACGCCGGTGCGGCAAGCGTCGCCCCGACCGCTGCACCCTGCTGGTCGTCGAGTGCGAGGGGGAGACCGTCGCCACTGGTGCGGTGCGCGACCGCGGACCCCAGGCGCCCGGCCCGGTCCGATGGGCGGCGCTCGCCGCCGTGCCGCTCGCGGGTGCCGCGCTCGCCCTGACCCTTCCGGTGGGCAGGACCGGGAAGCGGGAGCGGCGGAACGTGGTTGGGGTACGGGTGGAGGCATCACCGACCCCACCAGGAGGACGTACGCCATGACCGCCGCACTCTCCGCAGAGCTCAAAGCGCTTCTCGACACCCCCGTCTTCGTCACCGTCGTCACCGTCCAGCCCGACGGCAGCCCCCAGGCCTCCCCGGTCTGGGCCAAGCGCGACGGCGACGACGTGCTCATCTCGACGGCGGTGGGCCGCCGCAAGGAGCAGAACCTGAACCGTGACCCGCGGGTCTCCGTCGTCGTGCAGCCCTTCGCCGCCCCGTACACGTACGCCGAGATCCGCGGCACCGCCGCGCTGACCACCGAGGGCGCCGAGGAGCTCATGGACGAGCTGTCCGTGAAGTACACCGGCAAGAAGTTCGCGGAGTTCAACCCCTCGGCCGCCGCCGACGACGCCGAACGCGTGGTCGTCCGGATCACCCCGCGCAAGGTCGTCGGAAGCATCTGAGGCGCCCCCGCGGTCACAAACTTGTCCCCGCGATCCCCAAGGGGTCGCGGGGCACTGGTGCACGCCCACTACCCTTGAGGCGTGACTATTCGCCTGTACGACACCAGCGCCCGGCAGATCCGTGACTTCGTACCGCTCACAGCGGGCTGTGTCTCGATCTACCTCTGTGGCGCGACCGTCCAGGCAGCCCCGCACATCGGGCACATCCGGTCCGGGCTGAACTTCGACATCATGCGCCGCTGGTTCGAGTACCGCGGCTACGACGTCACGTTCGTCCGGAACGTCACCGACATCGACGACAAGATCATCGCGAAGTCCGCGGAACAGGGCCGCCCCTGGTGGGCCATCGGCTACGAGAACGAGCGGGCGTTCAACGCCGGCTACGACGCGCTCGGCTGCCTCCCGGTCACCTACGAACCCCGTGCCACCGGCCACATCCCCGAGATGATCGAGATGATGCGCGGCCTGATCGAACGCGGTCATGCCTACGCGGCCGACGGCAACGTCTACTTCGACGTGCGCTCGTTCCCCGGCTACCTGGAGCTGTCCAACCAGGACCTGGACGACCTGCGCCAGCCGTCCGGCGACGGCGAGACCGGCAAGCGCGACCAGCGCGACTTCGCGATGTGGAAGGCGTCCAAGCCGGGCGAGCCCAGCTGGGAGACCCCCTGGGGCCGCGGCCGCCCCGGCTGGCACCTGGAGTGCTCCGCCATGGCGCACAAGTACCTCGGTACCGCCTTCGACATCCACGGCGGCGGCATCGACCTGATCTTCCCGCACCACGAGAACGAGATCGCCCAGGCCAAGGCGTACGGCGACGAGTTCGCGAAGTACTGGGTGCACAACGGCTGGGTCACCATGTCCGGCGAGAAGATGTCGAAGTCGCTGGGCAACTCGGTGCTGGTCAGCGAGATGGTCAAGGCGTGGCGCCCGATCGTGCTGCGCTACTACCTCGGCACCCCGCACTACCGGTCGATGATCGAGTACAGCGAGGAGGCCCTGCGCGAGGCCGAGTCCGCGTTCGCGCGGATCGAGGGCTTCGTCCAGCGCGTCACCGAGAAGGCGGGCGAGACGGTCGAGCCCGCCGCCGAGGTGCCGCCGGCCTTCGCCGAGGCGATGGACGACGACCTGGGCGTCCCGCAGGCCCTCGCGATCGTCCACACCACGGTCCGCCAGGGCAACTCCGCACTGGCCGCCGACGACAAGGAAGCGGCGGTCGCCCGGCTCGCGGAGGTCCGCGCGATGCTCGGCGTCCTCGGCCTCGACCCGCTCGACGAGCACTGGGCGGGCGAGAGCGACCGCGGCGACGATCTGCACGGCGTCGTCGACACCCTCGTACGTCTCGTGCTCGACCAGCGCCAGTCGGCCCGCGAGCGCAAGGACTGGCCCGCCGCCGACGCCATCCGCGACCAGCTCAACCAGTCCGGACTGGTCATCGAGGACAGCCCCACCGGACCACGGTGGACACTCGGCCCGCGCCAGTAGTCCCCACCATGTGCCGCCCGGCGTTCCGGGCGGCACACTTTCACTTATACGCACGCACGTCTGAAGCAACGAAACAGGTAGGTCATGGCCGGGAACAGCCAGCGCAGGAACCGCCGCACGTCCAACAAGAAGGGCATGCAGGTCGGCAGCGGTGGCCAGCGACGCCGTGGTCTCGAAGGCAAGGGACCGACGCCGCCCGCCGAGGCCCGTAAGAAGCACAAGAAGAACCGCATCGCGACCGCCAAGGCCAAGCAGGCCGCCAACCGCCGCCCCGCCCCCCGGCGCGGCGGCGTCAAGGGCACGTCCGAGATGGTCGTCGGCCGCAACCCGGTCTACGAGGCCCTGCGCGACGGCGTCCCGGCGACGACCCTGTACGTCCAGCAGTACATCGACAACGACGAGCGCGTCCGCGAGGCGCTCCAGCTCGCCGGCGCGCGCGGCAACATCAACCTGATGGAGGCCCCGCGCCCCGAGCTGGACCGGATGACGAACGGCCTGAACCACCAGGGCCTCGTCCTCCAGGTCCCGCCGTACGAGTACGCACACCCGGAGGACCTCACCGCCGCCGCGTACGACAACGGCGAGGACCCGCTGATCGTCGCCCTCGACGGCGTCACCGACCCGCGCAACCTGGGCGCGATCGTCCGCTCCGTCTCCGCGTTCGGCGGCCACGGCGTGGTCGTGCCCGAGCGGCGCGCGGCCGGGATGACGGCGGGTGCCTGGAAGTCCTCGGCCGGCACGGCGGCCCGTACGCCGGTCTCCCGCGTCACGAACCTGACCCGGGCGCTGGAGGGCTACCAGAAGGCCGGCCTCACGGTCGTCGGTCTCGCCGCCGACGGCGAGCACACCGTCGAGGACCTGGCGGAGCTCGCCGGACCCGTCGTCATCGTCATCGGCAGCGAGGGCAAGGGCCTCGGCCGCCTCGTCGGCGAGACCTGCGACTACCGGGTCCGCATCTCGATGCCGGGCGGCGCGGAGTCGCTGAACGCCGGTGTCGCGGCCGGGATCGTCCTGTACGAGGTCGCGCGGCGCCGGGCCTGAAGTCCACCCGGCCGGGGGGCGGCCGACCGGGGGCCTGTCGCCGGACAGGCCCCCGGCGCCCCCGCCCGACCCCATTGACGGGCCTCGGACACATCGGGCCCGTCAAGGCAGTGTCCTAAACACACATCACTCGGTTAGATGAGTGTGGACACCAGAACGCCTCGGTTCGACGAACAACCCGCCCTGAGCATGGCCAAGGTGGACTGCGACCCTGCGCAGGTCATCGTCAACCACGCCAGCTTCCGGGTGCAGCTCGCCCCCGGCCAGCGCCCGCGGCTGCGCGGTCTGGCCCCCGCCGGCGCGCCCAGGATCCCCGCCATGAGCGGCGCAGGAGCGGCCCGCGGCAGGCGCTCGCCCGTCGTGTGGAGCGGCAGGTCCGCCCCCGGCGACCCCGGCGCCACCGGGCTCCTCCAGGCCGTACGGAACTCCACCGCGGGCCGCCCGGCCGCCGGGTACGACTCCTACGCCCCCTACGCGCCCCCGGAATACGACGGCGGACACGGCACGGGCGGCACCCAGGTCATCGATCTCCTCGAAGAGACCCAGCCCACCCCCGTCATCACCGCCCCCCACCAGCCGGGCCGCTACGACAACGGACCCCTGCTGCCGCCCATGCGCCGGGCGGTCGGCGCCTACGACTCCGCCGACAGCGGCCCGTACCCGCAAGCGGCGTACGACGAGGACGACTTCGACGAGGAGACCGAGGACCGGAGCGGGCGCCAGAACAGCGACTCCGTACGCCACGCGTACTACCCCGGCCGCCGGATGAACCTCGGCGTCGTGCTGCTGCCGCTGCGGGTCTTCCTCGGCTTCATCTCCGTCTACGCCGGCATGGGCAAGCTCTGCGACCCCGTCTACTTCGACGGCGGCGAACGCGGCTCCATGGTCAAGTGGCTGACCTCGCTGCACCCCTGGGCGCTGGCCGAGCCGCTGCGCGACTTCGCACTCTCCCACCCCGTCGGCGCCGGACTCAGCGTCGCCTTCCTCCAGGTCGTCGTCGGCGTCCTCACCGTCCTCGGCCTCTGGCAGCGGGTCGCCGCCTCGGTCGGCGCGCTGCTGTCCGCCGCGCTGCTGGTCACCGTGAGTTGGCGCACCGTCGCCGTCTACGACGCGCCCGACATCATCTACCTCGCCGCCTGGAGCCCGCTGATCATCGCGGGCGCGCCGGTCTACTCCGTCGACGGACGGCTCGCCGGTGAGGCCTGGCGCAGGCTCGGCCCGCGCTCGGCGATCTGGGACCTGCGCCGCCGGGTGCTGCGCCGGGGTGCCCTCGTCGCCGTCGTCGTCGTCGGCCTCACCCTTCTCGTGGGCTCCGTGCTCGGCGGCGCGGTCCGCTCCTCCGGGGTCGTCACCGTGCCCGGCCCGAACGGCGACCCGACCAACCAGCTCCCCGGCTCCCCGCTCCCGCAGGAATCCCACAGCGGCCGGGCCTCGCACACGCCGGAGGGTCGGCGCCCCTCGCCGACCCGGAGCGGCGCCGCCACGACGCCCTCCACCGCGCCGTCCACGCCCGCCGCGGGCACCGTCCGCGAGTCCGGCCAGGCGGCCGGTGCCGGACAGCCCAGCCAGACCCAGGGCACCGGCCGGCAGACCCCGCAGCAGACGGCCCCGCAGCAGCCCCCGTCCAGCAGTTCCGGCCCGTCGTCCTCCGGCACCACCGGCACGGGCGGCGGTTCCACCGGCGGCTCGGGCGGTGGCGACTCCACCGGCGGTACGTCCGGTGGCGGGCAGAACCCCATCGGCGGCCTGCTCGGCTGAGCCGCCGGGCCGACGTCGGCACACGACGAAGGGGCGGTCACCGGATTCGTACCGGTGACCGCCCCTTCGTCGTACGCCCGGGTTCGTCGTACGCCCGGGGCTCCGCTACTGCCCGTCGAGCTCCTTGGCGGCCTCGGTGAGGTCCTTCGCCGTGTCGATGGCCCGCCAGTACGCGCCGTGCGGGAGCGGGTACCCGGCCAGCCTGCGCTCCCGGGCCAGCCGGGGGAACGTCGTCCGCTCGTGGTCGCCCCGGTCCGGCAGCAGCGTCGTGAACTCCGGGGAGAAGACGTACACACCGGCGTTGATCAGATACGGCGAGGGCGGCGACTCGATGAAGTCGGTGATGTGCCCGAACGCGTCCGTCTCCACGGCACCCCACGGGATACGGGGACGGGCCAGGGCCAGCGTCGCGGTCGCATCGCGTTCGGTGTGGAACGCGGCCATCTCGCGCAGGGAGAAGCGCGTCCAGATGTCGCCGTTGGTGGCGTACCAGGGCTGGTCGGGGTCGGGCAGCCGGGCGGCGGCGTACTTCAGCCCGCCACCGCGGCCCAGCGGCTCGGACTCCACGACGGTCGTCACGCGCAGCGGCAGCACCGCCGAGTCCAGCCACTCCTGCAGCACCTCGGCCAGATGACCGCACGACACCACGGCGTCGGTCACGCCTTCGGCGGCCAGCCAGGAAAGCTGATGGCCGATGATCGGAGTCCCGGTGCCCGGGATCTCGACCATCGGCTTGGGGCGGTCATCGGTGTACGGGCGCAGCCGCGATCCCTGGCCACCCGCCAGGACCACGGCCTGCGTCGGATACGTATGCATGCCAGGCACGATATGCGGTGCCCGGCACGGCCGGTCAGCTGAACCGGGCGACGCCCGAGGCGAAGGACGTGTCGCAGACGGGACGCGAGAACCGGTGGGCGTGCGTGGGGCCGTACTTCTCGACGGCGGCGCGGCCCAGTGCCCTGGCGATCGACATGCAGTGCCGGGCGAGCGAGGGGCGGCCCTCGACGGAGCGCTGGAGGTCGGTGAGCGCGACACCCGGGTCCTTCTCCTGGAGCTCCAGGAGCAGCCGGTCACGGAGGGCGTCCTGCGGGGTGCGCGTCCTGGCGCGCTTCGAGATGTCGTGGGCCGACGCGGTCAGGACCTGCGGCTCGGAGTTGTGCGCTGCCCACGGCACGCTGGTGACGGCGAGGGTCCCGGAGAGGACCATCACGACGGGCAGTACGAAGGCGAGGGATCGGCCGATGCGGCGCGCAGTGTGGGTCACGCAGCGAGCGTAGCGGGCAGTAATGATTTGGCGACATTTCGTCACCCTTGAGGGGGATGGTTCGAGGGTGCTTTTCGAATCGGGTGTTGACGAACGGGGGCGAAATGACCGGTGTGCCGGGGAATTAGGCGCCGTACGGATCCAAACCCGCTCGTGCTCCATGGCGCGCGAACGGCCCCGCACGCAGAACGTGCGGGGCCGCTGTGGCGCGGGTGTGCGGGGCGTCAGTCGGTGAGACGCTCACCCGTCGACGTCGCGAAGACGTGCAGCTCGTCCGGGCGCGGCACGACGTGGAGCTTGGTGCCCTTCTCCGGGACGGCGCGGCCGCCGACGCGGACGACCAGGTCCTTGTGCTCGCCACCGACCTCGGCGGCGCCGTAGACGAAGCCGTCGGCGCCGAGCTCCTCGACGACGTTGACCGAGACGGCCAGGCCGGCCGGGGCGTCGGCGCTGTCCTTCGACAGGGACTTCGCGGCGGCGCCACCGTGCTCGACGATGTCGAAGTGCTCGGGGCGGATGCCGACCGTGACGGTCGTGTCACCACGGTCCGCGGCGGCGGTGAGCGCCTCGCGGGAGACCGGGACGACGCTGTTGCCGAACTTCACACCGCCGTCGGTGATCGGGACCTCGACCAGGTTCATGGCCGGGGAGCCGATGAAGCCGGCCACGAAGAGGTTCGCCGGCTTGTCGTACATGTTGCGCGGCGAGTCGACCTGCTGGAGCAGTCCGTCCTTGAGGACCGCGACCCGGTCACCCATGGTCAGAGCCTCGACCTGGTCGTGCGTGACGTACACGGTCGTGATGCCCAGACGGCGCTGGAGCGAGGCGATCTGCGTACGGGTGGAGACACGGAGCTTGGCGTCGAGGTTCGACAGCGGCTCGTCCATGAGGAAGACCTGCGGCTCACGCACGATGGCACGGCCCATCGCGACACGCTGACGCTGACCACCGGAGAGCGCCTTCGGCTTGCGGTCCAGGTACTCGGTGAGGTCCAGCATCTTGGCGGCCTCTTCGACCTTCGCCCGGATCTCGGTCTTGTTGACCCCGGCGATCTTGAGCGCGAAGCCCATGTTGTCCGCGACCGTCATGTGCGGGTACAGCGCGTAGTTCTGGAACACCATGGCGATGTCCCGGTCCTTCGGGGGCAGGTGCGTGACGTCGCGGTCACCGATGCGGATCGCGCCGCCGTTGACGTCCTCAAGACCCGCGAGCATGCGCAGGGAGGTCGACTTGCCACAACCGGAAGGACCGACGAGGACGAGGAACTCACCGTCCGCGATGTCGATCTCGAGCTGATCCACGGCCGGCTTCGTGGAGCCGGGGTAGACGCGGGACGCCTTGTCGAACGTGACACTGGCCATGCTGGATCTTCTCCTCCACCGGCAGGAACGTGCCGGACGATCCGAGTGCGGGAGTGGTCTGGTCCACTTGAGTGAACCTTCAGCGACGCTACCTGGCCATTTCGAATCTGTCAGTAGTTCGACGGGGAGGAATATCTCCTGACGGGGGTGGGGCCGACGCCCGCCCGCCGGGGACCAGAGCGACGCACTTTTGACCTGTGCCACTCGCAACACTTCCTGCTTCGGCGCCCCCGCCGCCCCCGACGCACCCCTGGAGGGCACTCCGGACCGGTCTTACGCAGGCTCCACAGGCTTTACGGCCGACGGCCCGTCGGTCCGTACCGCAGTCCTTCACTCCGTCACGCAGCCGACAGCATGTCTGCCGGCTCCGATGCCTTGATCACCGACGGCGGCATCCGCCCGGGTGGGAGCGCGGAAGCCACCAACCAGTACAGCCGCATGCCCTCTTCCCGGAGGTTGCGCGCCGCATTCACGTCCCGGTCATGCACCGCACCGCACTCCGTGCATGTCCACTCCCGCACGGACACATCGAGCGACGGCCCCTTCGCTCGGCAGCCGGAACACCGACGCGTCGACGGAAAGAAGCGGTCCACGATCACCAGCGTCCGTCCGTACCAGGCGCACTTGTAGCGCAGCTGCCGGAGCAGCTCGCCCCAGGCCGCGTCAATGATCGCCTGGCTCAGCCGGGCCTTTCGCCGACGTCCCTTCCCGACTGCCGGACGCAGCAGATTCGCGATGGCCAGGTCTTCCACCACGAGCACTCGGTTCTCGCGCACGAGGCGGGTGGTCAACTGGTCCAGCATGTCTCTGCGTACGTCGCTGATCTGCGCGTACAACCGGGCGATGCGCTCCCGGGCCTTCTCCCGGTTCTTCGATCCCTTCTCCTTGCGGTGCAGCCCCCGCTGCAGCTGCGCCAGCTCCTCCCCGTACTTCTTCATCAGCCGCGGATGATCCAGCTTCGTTCCGTCGTCCAGGGTCGCCAGCGCAGCCAGCCCCAGATCGATCCCCACCGCTGTCGGCTCGTGCCCGCCCGGTACGAACGCCGCAGGCAGGGGCTGGATCCGCTCCTCCATCAGCACCGCGACGAAATACCGGCCCGCCCGGTCGCGTGTCACCGACAACTTCACCGGTGCCGCGCCGGCCGGCAACGGCCGCGACCACCGCACGTCCAACGGCACCGTCTGCTTCGCCAGGGTCACCAGACCCGTACCGGGCCGCTCCGGGTCCTCCGACCACCGGAAACCGGTCCGTACGTACGTCGCCGAATCCCGCGACCGGTGTTTCCTCTTCCGCTGCGGATACTTCGCCGACTGCTTGAAGAACCTCGTGAACGCCCCGTCCAGATGTCGCAACGACTGCTGCAACACCGTCGACGACACCTCACGCAGCCAGGACGTCTCAGACGCCTGTCGCCATCCCGTCAACGCCCGGCACGATTCGGCGAACCCCACCGACACCCGATGCCTCTCCCAGGCGCCCGCCCGCGGGGCCAGCCCTTCGTTGTAGACCCAGCGGCAGGCCCCGAAGGTCTTCTCCAGCTGCTCGGTCTGTGACGGGGTCGGGTAGAAGCGGTACCGGTACACGCGCTGTTGTGTACCGGGTTCCTTGGCCCGGCTCTTCACGGCGGTCGCCGCCCGGCCGTGGTGCTTCTTGCGGTCGGCGATGCCAAGGGCCTCACGCTTGATGCGCCCGGCATCGCCGACCGTCACCCGTGGCGGCTGGTCTGCGGTGCCCATCACGCTCCTCTTCCCCCCCCGACTGTCCGATATCCGGATTGGTGTGGCAGTGCTCTTAACGCATGGGTGCTCGGGCGGTTACGGGGGCGACGGAACCGCATGGATCGATGGTGGGGCGCTGTGTAGAGTGAGGGTTCGCGCGCGTACTTGTCATCGCGTGGGACGCCGCCTTAGCTCAGTTGGCTAGAGCAATTGATTTGTAATCAATAGGTCGTCGGTTCGAGTCCGACAGGCGGCTCAACCCCAGGTCAACGCTTTGTTGACCTGGGATTTTTTTATGCGCGGACGGAGCTCGTACGCCCAGCAGGGGGCGCGATCTCGTCAGCTGTCAGCGGAACGTTCCGAAGCGTTCCGCGACCGTCGGCAGCCGGTCCGCGGCCAGGGCGTGTGCGGCGGCTCGGGGGGTGGTGTTCTCGGTTTCGGCGCGGGCCAGTATCCGGTCGACCAGGGCGCGCATCGACCGGCGGGTGTACGCGAACGCCTCGTCGGCGTCGGCGCCGATGTCGCCGAACAGGGTCCACCACCACCAGGCGTTCGTACCGGAGTTGACGACGACGTCCGGCAGTACGGTGATGCCCCGGGCGGCCAGCAGCGTCTCCGCCTCGGGGACCACCGGCATGTTGGCGGCCTCGACGATCCAGCGGGCGGTGATGCCCGCCTGGTTGGCGGCGTCCACGGCGTACGAGACGGCGGCCGGTACCAGTACCTCGGCGTCGGCGGTCAGCCAGGCGTCGGCCGGCAGTTCACGGTCCTCGGCGCGGAGTGCGGCGCGGTCCACGGCGCCGTGGCCGTCGCGGGCGGCGAGCAGAGCCTCGACGTCCAGGCCGTCGGGGTTGGCGACGGTGCCCTTGATGTCGGCGACCGCCACGACGCGCAGTCCGGCGCGGGCCAGGAAGCGGGCGGTGGCGCCGCCCATGGTGCCGAAGCCCTGCACCGCGACGCGGGTTCCCCGGTGGGCGACGCCGGCCCGGTCCAGGGCGGTGAGCACCGATTCGGCGACTCCGCAGCCGCCCACCAGCTCGTCCAGGCCGATGCCGTCCACGTCGATGGCGAACGCGTCGGCGAGGCGCCGCCGGGCGGCTTCCTCGTCGTCGAGGAGCGGGTAGACCGCCTGGATGGAGGAGACCAGGCCCGCCTCGGCGGCGGCCCGGTCGACGAGGTCCTGGGTGAGGCCGAGGTCCTCGCCGGTGGTCCAGAACTGTTCGATGTAGGGGCGTACGGCACGCAGGTAGCGGACGAGGACGCCGTAGGCGGCGGGGTCGCGCGGGTCGCAGTCGATGCCGCCCTTGGCGCCGCCCAGCGGGATGTAGCGGCCCTGCGGGTTGTAGTGCAGCGCCTCCTTCATCGTCATGCCGCGGGCCAGGCCGGTGACTTCCTCCAGCGTGCAGCCGGCGCGCATCCGCAGGCCGCCGCTGGAGACGCCGCGCACCAGTCGGTCGATGACCAGGTGGCCCTGGTGCCCGGTCTCCTGGTCGGTCCAGGTGAGGGAGATCAGGGGGGCGGCCGGCCCGGCGGCGGTCCGCGGGGTCGTGGGGGACGTGGTCATCGGGAGTGCTCCTCGGGGACGGTGATGAGGGTGGGGCCGGGGGTGTCCAGGGCCCGGCGGAGGGCCTCGGCGAGTGCCTCGGGCGAGTCGGCGCGTACACCGTGGCCGCCGTAGGCGCGGGCCAGGGCGGGCAGGTCGACCGGCGGCAGGTCGACCCCGGTGGGGCGGTCGCCGCGGGACACCATTTCGTCGCGGATCTCGCCGTAGCCGCCGTTGTCGAACACCACGACGGGCAGGGGGAGTCGCAGTTGTACGGCGGTGGCCAGTTCCTGTACGGAGAACTGGAGCCCGCCGTCGCCGCTCAGCGCGACGACCGGCCGGGCGGGGTCCGCGGTCTTGGCACCGATGGCGGCGGGCAGGGCGTAGCCGAGGGTGCCGAAGCCCGTCGGGTGCAGGTAGCGGCCCTCCGGGGCGACGGGCAGGTGCGGGATCGCGCCGTAGTAGCAGCACTGGGCGCTGTCGGAGGTGAGCACCGCGTTCGCGGGGAGCACCGATCCGATCGCCGCCAGGTACGGCAGCAGGTGCGCGTCCTCGCTCCGGGTCTCGGCGTTCCGCTCGTCGCGGAGTGCGACGACGGCGCGGTGGACCTCGTGGTGCGTTTCGGTGGTGGCGATGGTGGCCGCGGCGCCGGGGCGGGTGGCGAGGAGCGAGCGCAGGGTGTGCCGGGCGTCGCCGACCAGGGGGATGCCGGCGGGCGGGCCCGCGTACATCTGCGCCGGATCGATGTCGGCCCGGATCAGGGTGCCGCCGAGCGAGGGCAGGGGCTCCCACAGGTCGGACTCGGCGAGCTCCGTGCCGACGGCGAGCACCACGTCGCGCTCCGCCAGCCAGCGCCGGACGGCCCGGCTGTGCAGCGAGGCGCCGAGCGACAGCGGGTGGGTCTCCGCGACGATGCCCTTGCCGTTGGCCGAGGTCACCACGGGGGCGCCCAGCTCCTCGGCCAGTCGCAGGCACTCGGCGGCGGCTCCGCGCGCTCCGCCGCCGAGCACGATCGCGGGTCGGGCGGCCGAGCGCAGCGCCTCGGCGGCCGTCGAGAGCGCGTCCGGGTCCGCCGTCGCGGGGGAGGCCGGCGGGGCGGTCCGTACGGGCCCGGCCGGTTCCACGGCGGTGAGCAGGTCCAGCGGTACCTCGATGTGCACGGGCCGGGGGCGCCGCGTACGGAAGAGGGTGAAGGCGCGGGCGACCGCCACGCCGATCTCCTCGACGGAGGACACCCGGTGGCTGACGGCCGCGACGCCCCGCAGCGCCTCGGTCTGGCTGCGCATCTCGTGCAGCAGGCCGGTCGACTGCCGGGAGTGGCGCAGCGGCATGCCGGGTGAGACGACGAGCAGCGGGACGCTGTCGGAGTAGGCCTGGCCGACGGCGGCCGCGATGTTCAGCAGGGCCGGGCCGGTGGTGGTGATCGCCACGCCGGGCCGTCCGCAGACCCGGGCGTAGGCGTCGGCGGCGTAGCCCGCGCCCTGTTCGTGGCGGGGGTTGAGGTGGTCGATCCGGTAGGCGGCCAGGTGCCGGTAGATCTCCAGGTTGTGGGTGCCGGGGATGCCGAACGCCTGGGTCACACCGTGCGCGGCGAGCGCCCGCACCAGGGCTTCCCCGCCGGTGAGCCCGCCTCGCGGGGGCCGGGCGGGGATGGTCGCGGGTGGTTCCGACATGGTTTCTCCAGGCACTGCGCAGGGCTCCTTACTGAATGAGTAGTCAGTATTTGGAGTGTGGATCGCCCATGTCAATGCGTGCAGATACTGAACATTTGTTCAGTTGTGGGGGCGGGGGCCGCCCGGGTCGGCGGCCAGGCCCGTGCGGGCCCGGCCGCCGGTGACGGTGCTCGTGGTCAGTGCGCCCGGGGCGGGAGCCGCAACGCCAGTCCGTCGAGGACGACTTCCAGGCCGTACGTGAACTTGGAGTCGCGGATCTCCTCGGGGGCGGTCTCCGTGGAGGCGGTGAAGGTGCCGGCGAGGTGGTCGTGCTCGGCCGCGGCCTGCTGGGCGGCGGGCATGAGGCGGGACATGAAGGCGGCCTCGGTCTCGCCGGAGCGGGCGACGGTGGTGAGCCAGGCCGCCTCGGTGGTGCTCATGCCGATGACGTAGGTCATGACGGTGTCGATCGCGCGGCTCGGCTCGGGGAAGCCGACCGCGGTGAACAGGGCGGCCAGCCGTTCGGAGAACGACATCAGGTTGGGGCCCAGGTAGGCGAGGCCCGCCTGGCCGAGGACCGAGGCCAGCCAGGGGTGGTGCAGGGCGGTCGAGCGGAAGGATCGGGCGGCCTCGGTGGCGGCGGCGCGCCAGTCCGGGCTGTCGGCGGGGGGCACCGTGATCTCGGCGAAGACCTCGTCCACCGCGAGTTCCATCAGCTCGTCCTTGGTCGCGACGTGCCGGTAGAGGGAGGTCGCGCCGGCGTTCAGGCGGGCGCCGAGCTTGCGCATGCTGAGCGCCTCGATGCCGTCGGCGTCCAGCATCACGATCGCCTCGCGGACGATCGCGGCCCGGCTGAGCGCGGGCTGGTCGGGCTCGCGCTGCTGTCGCGTCCACACGGACGGGATCGGGTTGGTCCTGGCTGCCATGACGTCTCCTCCTTGGTGGTGCGCGGAACTCAGGGTGCGCGGAACTCGGGGTGCGCGGAACTCGGCGGTGCCTGGCGCTCCGCGGTGCGTGGAACCCGGTGGCGCTTGGCGGCGGGGCGAGGTGCGTACACCGTTCGCATCGAGCGTACATGAGGGATGGTTGCGCACGCCGTACTCATCTGCGTACAGTGTTCGCATCGAAGGAACGGTGTGCGCAACCCGAAGGGAAAGCCTCATGGAGACCGTCATGGAGACCCGTAATCCACGCCGCTGGTGGATCCTGATCGTGCTGTGCCTCAGCTCGCTGGTCCTGGTGGTCGACAGCATGGCGCTGACCGTCGGGGTGCCGGCGATGACCGAGGACCTCGGCGCGAGCGCCCAGGACACGCAGTGGATCCTCGACTCCTACATCCTGGTCTTCGCCGGGCTGCTGCTCACCTCCGGCAGCCTCGGCGACCGGTTCGGCCGCCGGAAGATCATGATCATCGGCCTGCTGCTCTTCGGGGCGGCGTCACTGGCCGCGACCTTCTGCACCAGCCCCGGTGAAGTGATCGCCGCCCGGGTCACGATGGGCGTCGGCGGCGCCCTGATCATGCCGTCGACGCTGTCGATCCTCATCACCGTCTTCGACGAGCAGGAACGCAACAAGGCGATGGCGGTGTGGAGTTCGGTGGCGATGCTCGGTCTGGTCGGCAGCCCGGTGCTCGGCGGTGTGCTGATCGACCACTTCTCCTGGCACTCGATCTTCTTCATCAACGTTCCGGTCGTCGCGCTGGCCGTCCTCGCGGGTCTCACCCTCATGCCGGAGTCGAAGGGGCCGTGGCAGAAGGCCGACCCGCTCGGCGCGGTGCTCTCCGCGGCCGGCATGACCGCCCTGGTCTGGTGGATCATCGAGATCCCGCAGCACGGTGCCTTCGGCGGCCGGTCCGCGATCACCCTGGCCGTCGCGGTTATCGCCCTCGTCGGGTTCGTGGTCTGGGAGAACGTCACCTCCGCACCGATGGTGCCGCTGGTCCTCTTCAAGCACCGCAACTTCAGCGGCGGTTCGCTCTCGCTGACCCTCGTGCAGATCGGCAACGGCGGCCTGCTGCTGGTCTTCACCCAGTACCTGCAGTTCGTGCTCGGCTACTCGCCGGTCAAGGCGGGTCTGGCGTTCGTACCGCTGGCCGTCGCGGCGCTGATCGGCAACTTCGTCGGCACCGGGCTCGCCGCGAAGACCGGCAACCGCATGCTGGTGCTGGCCGGGATGATCGTCATGGCCGCCGCCTTCGGGCTGCTGACCTCCGTCTCGCCCGACAGCGGCTTCACCCTCCCGGCGGTCGCGCTCGGTCTTCTCGGCCTCGGTGCGGGCCTCGCGATGCCGGCCGCGGTCGGCGCGCTGATGGGCACCATCCCGGCGGAGAAGGCGGGCGTCGGCTCGGCCCTGAACGACACCATCCAGCAGGCCGGCACCGCACTCGGCATCGCGATCCTCGGCTCGCTCCTGTCCAGCGGCTTCGCCCGCGAGATGCCCGCCGACGCACCGGGGCAGGCCAAGCGTTCGATCACCGACGCGCTGTCCCTGGCCCACGGCGACACCGGCCTGGTCCGGGCCGCCCGGGAGGCCTTCACCTCCTCGATGTCGACCACCTTCACCATCAGCGCGATCGGCGTCCTGGCCGCCGCCGTCCTGGCCGCCCTGGTCATGCGCGACACGAAGCCCGAGCCCGCCCCGGCCCCGGCGGAGGACGCCGAGCTCGTCGCCTGACCCTCATGCAGAAGGCCGGTGCCCCGGGAGGGCACCGGCCTTCTACCGTTTCCGGCTCCCGGTCCGGTTGGGCGAACGTGCGACCGTGCGATCCGTTCATGCGACCGGGCGATCCGCTCGGACCACCCGTCACCGTCGGCCGTCATTCGGATGCGTACGCCGGAGGGAGGGAGGGCGGCGGTCGCGGGGCGTGTTACGTCCCGGCGCCGGGGCAAGTTCCTGCCTTGCCCGCCATGAGGTTGAGAGATTTCGGTGCCCCGACCCCGCACGGGCAGGCCGACGGCACCCCGGTCCAGTCGCCACCCGACGACGTCACCGTGGAGGCCCGGTCCGGTCCGGGCCCGGGGTCCGGCTGGAGAAGTCGGCCGACGACACCCGCGTGTACCAGGTCGGCGACGAGGTGACGTACACGTACACCGTCACCAACACCGGCCCCGAGGAGCTGACGGGGCTCTCGGTCGCCGACGACCGGGTGACGGGTGTGACCTGCGATTCGACCACGCTCGCCCCGGCCGGGCAGTCCGGTGACAGCACCACCTGCACCGGCACCTACCGAGTCACGGCCGCCGACGCCAAGCGGGGCGAGGTCATCAACCGCGCGGTGGCCACGGCCGAGAACGGCACCGTCCGGTCGAACCAGGACCAGGCGCGCATCACCGTCGGGAAGAAGCCGTGCGACGAGAAGCACGACAAGCAGTGCAAGCCCAAGCCGAAGCCGTGCCACGAGAAGCACGGCAAGCACGACAAGCAGTGCAAGCCGAAGCCCAAGCCGTGCCACGGCAAGGACTTCTGCCGCTCGATGTGACACGACCTCCACGGAGCTGACCGAACGAACCACGGGCACCCGCCACCACTCGGTGGCGGGTGCCCGTCCGTTGTTCCGGTCAGTGCCGTCCCGCCAGCCGGTCCGCCACCTTCGCCACCGGGTCCGTGCCGGCCCGCGGCGAGGTGAGTTCGCGGCGGTCGGCGGCGCGGTAGGCGGCGTACATGCCGTGGACGCCGAGCCAGCGGAAGGGCTCCGGCTCCCAGCGGCGGACCTTGTGGCCGACCCAGGGGAGGGTGGTCAGCTCGGTGGGACCCGACTGGCCGGAGTCCTGCTGGATCAGGTCGCGCAGGGTGCGGGCGGCGAGATTGGTGGTGGCGACTCCGGAGCCGACGTAGCCGCCCGCCCAGCCGAGCCCGGTGGAACGGTCCAGGGTGACCGTGGCGCACCAGTCGCGGGGGACACCGAGGACGCCGGACCAGGCGTGGTCGATCCGGGCGCCCGCGGTGCTGGGGAAGAAGCGGACGAGGATGTCGCGGAGGGCCTCGATGGTGGCGGGCTGGGTGCGGCCGTCGTTGTCGGTGCCGGAGCCGTAGCGGTACGGGACGCCCCGGCCGCCGAGCGCGATGCGGTCGTCGGCGGTGCGCTGGGCGTACATGTAGGCGTGGGCCATGTCGCCGAGGGTTTCGTGGCCGTCCCAGCCGATGGTGTCCCAGACCGACGCGGGGAGCGGCTCGGTGGCGATCATCGAGGAGTTCATGGGGAGCCAGGTGCGCCGCTGGCCCTTGAGGTTCGCGGTGAAGCCCTCGGTGCAGCGCAGGATGTACGGGGCGCGGACGGTGCCGTACGGGGTGTGCGCGTGCTTGGGCTTGATCTCGGTGACGGGCGTCGACTCGTGGATGGTGACGCCGAGCGCCTCGACGGTCGCGGCGAGCCCCTGGACGAGTTTGACCGGGTGCAGCCGGGCGCCGTGCGGGGTCCAGGTGGAGCCGACGGCTCCGGTGACGTTGACGCGTTCGCAGGTCTCCCGGGCGCCGCGCAGGACGCGGTCCGTCTCGCCGAACGCGATCTCGACGGAGTGGAAGTCCTTGAGCCTGGCCAGCTGCGCGGGCGTGTAGGCGACTTCGAGGACGCCGCCCTGATGGATGTCGGCGTCGATGTTCTCCTCGGCGGCCACCCGTACGACTTCGTCGACCGTCTCGTTCATCGCCTGCTGGAGCCGGACGGCGGCTTCGTGGCCGTGGTGTTTCGCGTAGCGGTCGCGGCCCGCGATGCCGTTGTACAGCCAGCCGCCGTTGCGCCCGGAGGCGCCGTAGCCGCAGAACTTGGCTTCGAGAACGGTGATGTTGAGGAAGGGGACGGCCTTCTTGAGGTAGTAGGCGGTCCACAGTCCGGTGTATCCGCCGCCGACGATGCAGATGTCGGCGGTGGCGTCGCCCGGCAGGGGTTCCCGGGCGAGAGGGGTGCCTCGGTCCGCGTACCAGAACGATATGCCGCCGTTGACGGTGCTGACGGTGCTCATGTTGCCTCTGCTTTGTCCGGTGTGAAGCCCTGTGTGGAGTGTTGCGTGAAGCGTGGTGCGAGGGTGTGCGCGAGGCCGCGTTTCCTCTGGGGCGGGACGTTACTGCGGAACGGGCGTTCTCGTCCTCTGCCGGGACCAGGCCAGTGGGTAGCAGGCGAGGCCGATGAGCACGGCGGTGAAGTGGCCGAGGTCGGTGAAGGAGCGGCCGGTGATGAGGGGGACGCCGTAGATGACGAGGACGGCGAAGACGTACACGTACCGCCAGGGCGGCGGGACGCGGTACGTGAGGACGGCGACGACCCCCGCGAGCGCGTAACTGACGCCGACATCGAGGGTGTTGGCAGCCGCGGGTGGTACGTGTCCGTGCCGGATCGCCCAGGCCAGGACGCCTTCGCTGGCGAGGGAGGCGAGGACGTGTGCCAGGACGGCGACGGTGAGCCAGCGCAGGGTGCCGAGCCAGCGTTCGGCGGGGGCGTGGAAGACGGTGTACAGGAGGGCGTAGGGGATCCACTGGCCGCCGTCGATCCAGAGGGCGCTGGCGAACAGGACGCGTAGGGGGTCCTCGGTGAGTTCGTGGATGTTGGTCGAGCGCTGGCGCAGGAAGTCCTCCTCGAAGTCCGGTGACATCTGGTGGACGATGACCGTGGTGACGAAGAGCGCGGCCAGCCAGACGTAGGTGCCGGGTGCGCTGCGGATCCATGAGCCGGCGCTGCGGATCCACGAACCGGCGACGGTGCGGTGCCGGGTGGGCGGTGCGGGGCTGCTCGGAGTCATATCCGATTGACGCACGGCCCTGGGATCGTCGGCGTGATCGACATTCCGGACGGGCTGATCGCCACCCAGTCCTGGGCGGACGCCGCTCGTTGGACGGGATGGCGGACGAGCGCGAGGCCTCGGGGATTCTCGCCGAGCTGCTGGCCCGGCTGACATCCGTCCCCGCCCCGGCGGGCTGCGGGCTGCGGGCGCCGGCCTGGACGCCGGGGCGGCTGCTGCAGAACGCGTTGTGGGACGTGTCGGACGGCCGGCGGCGGCTGGACCCGAACCGGGCGGAGATCGCACGGCAGTTGCTGGGCCGGAGCTGACCGGCGCGGAACAGGCGGTGCCGCCGGGCGAGGGGGTGGGGCGGGTGGGGGACGTGCCCCTGTTTACGCTGCCCCCATGATTCGTACCGCTGTCCCCGCCGATGTCCCCGTCATCCACGCCATGGTCCGTGAGCTGGCCGACTACGAGAAGTCCCTGCACGAGGCGAACGCCACCGAGGAGCAGCTGCACGAGGCGCTGTTCGGCGAGCGGCCCGCCGCGTACGCGCACATCGCCGAGTCGGACGACGACGGCGAGGTCGTCGGCTTCGCGCTGTGGTTCCTGAACTTCTCCACCTGGCGCGGGGTGCACGGCATCTACCTGGAGGACCTGTACGTACGCCCGGAGCGGCGCGGCGGCGGCCACGGGAAGGCGCTGCTGACGGAGCTGGCGCGGATCTGTGCGGAGCGCGGCTACGAGCGTCTGGAGTGGTCGGTGCTGAACTGGAACACCCCGTCCATCGCGTTCTACGAGTCGTTGGGCGCGCGGCCGCAGGACGAGTGGACGGTGTACCGGCTGACGGACGAGGCGTTGGCGGAGCTCGGCGGGCAGCGGTAGGCGGAGGCGGGCCCGCCGTCCCGGTCCCGTGCGCATCGCCGCGAGGGGCGTTGTCAGTGGCATGGGTCACGATGGAGGGCATGGCACGCAGCAACAGCAGGAAGACGGACACCATCGCGGCGGCTCGGCGGCCGGAGGTGCGGCTCCCCCCGCTCGTTCCGTACGACGGCGAGGGCCTGGAGCCGGACGGGGACTACGACGGAGTGCGGTTCGAGGGGACGGATCTCGCGGACGAGTCGGGTCCGGGAGCCCGGTTCATGGACTGCGCGCTGGACGGCTGCGCGCTGGACCGCACGGAGCTGATCAGGGCCCGCTTCATCGACTCGGTGCTGACGGGCGTACGGGGCGTGGGCACCGATCTCGCGGGGGCGTCGCTGCGTGACGTGGAGGTGGTGGACGCCCGGCTGGGCGGGGTGCAGCTGCACGGCGCGGTGCTGGAGCGGGTGCTGGTGCGCGGCGGGAAGATCGATTACCTGAATCTGCGGAAGGCCCGGCTCAAGGACGTGGTGTTCGAGGGCTGTGTGCTCTCCGAGCCGGATTTCGGCGACGCGCAGCTGGTGCGGGTGGAGTTCCGCGACTGTGTGCTGAAGCGGGCCGACTTCAGCTCCGTCCGGATGGAGTCGGTGGACCTGCGCTCGGTCGCGGAGCTGGACATCGCGCGTGGGGTGGAGCGGCTGGCGGGCGCGGTGATCAGCCCGGCGCAGCTGATGGAGCTGGCGCCCGCGTTCGCGGCGCAGATCGGGGTGCGCGTGGAGGCGTAGGACCCTTTCGCGAGGACCGGGGCCGGGTTCAGATACGGGGGAAGCGGGCCTGGAGGTCCCAGATCACGGGGTTGTCGGCGAGGCCCTCGTGCATGTCGGCGAGGTCGGCGATCAGATCGTGCAGGAAGTCGCGGGCCTCGCGGCGCAGCAGCGAGTGGCTGAAGGTGAGCGGGGGCTCCTCGCCGGGCATCCAGTCCGCCTCGACGTCGACCCAGCCGAAGCGGCGCTCGAAGAGCATCCGGTCGGACGATTCGGTGAAGTCCAGCTCGGCGAACTGCTGCCGGTGCGAGCGGTTGCCGCGCGGGTCCTGGTCGATCTGCTCGACGATGTCGCACAGCGCCCACGCGAAGTCGAGCACCGGCACCCATCCCCAGGCCGTGGATACCTCGCGGTCCTCCTTGGTGTCCGCGAGGTAGACGTCCCCGGAGAACAGATCGTGCCGCAGGGCGTGGACGTCCGCGCGGCGGTAGTCGGTCTGCGGCGGATCGGGGAAGCGTCGGGAGAGGGAGTAGCCGATGTCGAGCACGCTTCGATGGTGTCATGCCCGAGGGGGCGTCGGCGCCCGGAGGCCCTACGGCAGCAGCCGCTGCTCCTTGGCGACGGCGACGGCGCCCGCGCGGGTGTCGACGCCGAGCTTGTCGTAGATCCGGCCGAGGTGGGTCTTGACCGTGGCCTCGCTGATGAACAGGGCGCGGGCGATGTCGCGGTTGCCCAGGCCCTGGGAGAGCTGGGCCAGGATGTCGAGCTCGCGGTCGGTGAGGGTGGGCAGGGGCTTGCGCATCCGGGCCATGACGCGGCTGGCCACCGGCGGGGAGAGCGTGGTGCGGCCCTGGGCGGCCGAGCGGATCGCGGCGAAGAGCTCCTCGGGGCGCTCGGCCTTCAGCAGATAGCCGATGGCGCCCGCCTCGATGGCGCGGGTGATGTCGGCGTCCGTGTCGTACGTGGTGAGGACCAGCACATGGACGCCGGTGGCGGAGATGCGCCGGGTGGCCTCGACGCCGTCGATGCCCTGCCCGAGCTGGAGGTCCATCAGGACGACGTCCGGGGTGAGCTTGGCGGCCAGGGCGACGGCCTCCTCGCCGCTGCCGGCCTCGCCGACGACCTCGATGTCCGGTTCGCTGCCGAGGAGGGCGAGCAGACCGGCGCGTACGACGACATGGTCGTCGCAGATCAGGATGCGTACGGGCGGCGTCGCGGTCATGCGAGGTCCTCCGGGGTGGTCGGCGGGGCGGTGGGGGTGAGCGGGACGGCGGCGGACAGCACCGTGCCCTCGCCCGGCGCCGACTCGATCGTCAGCGTGCCGCCGAGCTGGTGCAGCCGGGCCCGGATCGCGGGCAGCCCGTGACCGCGCACGCTGCCGGTGGCCCGGGTGGCTTCGGTGGGTGCGAAGCCCTGTCCGTTGTCGGCGATGTCCAGGACGACCCGGTCGTCGAGGTGGGTCAGCGTCAGCGCCGCCTCCGTCGCGTGCGCGTGTTCCTTCACATTGGCCAGGGCGCCCTGCGCGATGCGCAGGAGCGCGGACTGCACCCGGTCCGGCAGCGCGGTGTGCCCTTCCCCCTCCACATGGCAGCGGACGGTGAGCCGCCCCTGCCCCTGTGCCGTCTCGCGGGCGGCCAGTGCGTGCAGGGCCGCCTCCAGGTCGCCGCCCTCCGCGAGATCGGCGGGCGCCAGGTCGTGGACGAAGCGGCGGGCCTCGGCGAGATTGCGTTCCGCGATGCCGGTGGCCGTACGGACATGGCGGCGGGCGGTCACCGGGTCGGCGTCCCAGGTGCGGTCGGCGGCCTGGAGCAGCATCTGCTGGCTGGAGAGGCCCTGCGCCAGGGTGTCGTGGATCTCCATGGACAGCCGCTGGCGTTCGGCGAGGGTGCCCTCGCGGCGCTCGGTGGCGGCCAGTTCGCGGCGGGTGCGCAGCAGGTCGTCGATGAGTTCGCCCTGCCGCTCGGACAGTTCGCGCTGACGCCCGGCCTGGCGCTGCATATGGACGAAGACCGCCGTCGCGACCGCCGCCACGGCGGGCGGGGCGAGTACCAGATTCGGGTCGAAGCCCTCGGCCAGCCGCAGTTGCGCGGCGACGACGAACAGGGTGAGCAGGGCGACGAGCGCGAGCGCGGCGCGCGGCGGGAGGATGCGCAGCCCGGTGAAGAAGAGCGGCACCGCGCACCACGCGAAGCTCGGCGCGAGGACGACCAGCACCATCCACACGGCGACCAGCACCCCCAGCCACACCAGGGAGCGCGGTGTCGGACGCGAGCCGAGCACCGGCCCGAGCACGTACAGCACGGCGAGGGCGACGGAGAGCGCGATGATCCACGGGGTGCGGGCCTCGCCGGGGTGGCGCAGCAGGAAGCGGGTGAGCGAGGCGCCGAGCAGCAGGAAGAACGCGGCGTGCATCAGGAGCGTGAGCCACCGGGCGTCCGGGTCGCCGGTCCGGTCCGGTGCGGCGGATGGGGTTCGGTGCTTCACCTCGTACCTCTCGCTCCTCACCGTCAGCGGCACCGCTGACCTGCACGGATACGTCCATGGTCACCCCGGATGACCACCGTCGCATCAACCGATCGGCCGATGGGGCCGTCGACCGTCCCGCGCGCGGCGTCGAGCCGGTCCGTCGACCGTACGGGCCGGGCCCGGCCGGAGGATCGATGACAGAGCCGAACACGCTCACCCACCGCTGCTGAGGAGCCCACCATGAAGAAGCTGTCGCTGCGCACCCGCGTCCTGACCGGTGCCGTCGTCGCCGCCGCCCTCGGCGCCGGGACCTTCGGCGCGATGTCCGCCAGCGCCTCCACCCCGGCCGCCGCGCCCGCCGCCGCCGTCAAGGCCGACGCCGCGAACCGCAACCTTCAGCAGACGACCCACCTGACCGTGGCCGCCGCCACCAAGGCCGCCCAGGCGACCCTCGACGCCGCGAAGAAGGAGAACCAGCGCGTCTCCGTCGCCGTCGTCGACCGCAACGGCAACACCGTCGTGACGCTGCGCGGCGACGGCGCCGGCCCGCAGGCCTACGAGTCGGCCGTGAAGAAGGCGTACACCGCCGTCTCCTGGAACGCCCCCACCTCCGAGCTGACCCAGCGCCTGACGAACACCCCGACGCTGAAGGACATCCCCGGCACCCTGTTCCTCGCGGGCGGTGCCCCCGTCACGGCGAAGGGTGCCCCGATCGCGGGCATCGGGGTGGCCGGCGCCCCGAGCGGCGACCTCGACGAGAAGTTCGCCCAGGCCGGCGTGGCCTCCCTCGCCGAGTAGGCGTCGAGCAAGCAGAGCAGGCCCGGCAGGCCGAGCGACAGGAGTACGACATGAACGCCCTCGATCAACAACTGCTCGACGCCGCACGCACCGGCGACACCGACCGGGTGCGGACCGCGATCGAGGGCGGTGCCCGGGTGGACTGCCGCGACGAGGAGCTGCGGACCCCGCTGCTCCTCGCCGTCCACGGCGACCACGTCGAGGCCGCTCGGCTGCTCGTCGCGGCGGGCGCGGAGCCCGACGCACAGGACCGGCGCGAGGAGAGCCCCTGGCCGGCGACCGGAGTCACCGGCAGCGTCCCGATGCTGCACGTCCTGCTGCCGGCCGGCCCCGATCTGAAGCTCCGCAACCGCTTCGGCGGCATCGCGCTCATCCCGGCGAGCGAGCGCGGCCACGCCGCCTACGTCCCGAAGGCTCCGAGCGCGTCGTACCGCTGGACGGGCCGCACGAGGACGTGGCGGTGTCCGACGACGGCCGTACGGCGTACGTCACCGAGGCCTTCACCCGCGACGGGTACGGCAATGGCATCACCGTCGTCGATCTCACGGGCGGGAAGCGGCCGTTCGAGGTGATCGCGGGCGCCCGCCCGCTGGGGATCGCGGTCCTCCGAGCCGATATCGCGCCAACCGGGCATTCCGTGCCTAGGATCGCCGGTGTGGATCAGCGAACACCTGTACGCCGCACGGCCCGCGCCGCCGCTCTCGTCCTGCTGGTGCTGACGACGTCCACCGGCTGCACCGGCGGTGTCGAGGGCAGGCCCGGCGCGGCCGGCCTGCGCGATCCGTACTTCCCGAAGCTCGGCAACGGCGGCTACGACGTCACGCACTACGACCTCGCGCTCGACGTCGACCCGGCCGCCCACCGGCTGCGCGGCACCGCCACGATCACCGCGCGCGCCACCCAGGACCTCAGCGCCCTCGACCTCGACCTCGTCGGCCTCACCGTGGACTCCGCGACCGTCGACGGCCGTCCCGCCGCCGTCAACCGGGCCGGGCAGGAGCTGACGCTGCGACCCGACCCCGCGAGCAGGCTGCGCAGGGGCAGCACCTTCCGTACGGTCGTCCGCTACTCGGGCTCCCCGCGGACCCTCACCGATCCCGACGGGTCGCGGGAGGGCTGGCTGCGGACCGCGGACGGTTCGGTCGCGCTCGGCGAACCGATCGGCTCGATGGCCTGGTTCCCCGGCAACAACCACCCGAGCGACAAGGCGTCGTACGACATCGCCGTCACCGTCCCCGAGGGGCTGACGGCGGTGTCCAACGGGGAGCTGACCTCCCGGCGGACCTCGGGCGGTACCACCACGTACCGCTGGCACACGGCCGAACCGATGGCGAGCTATCTGGCGACCGTCGCCATCGGCCGCTTCGACACGAAGGAGTCGACGACGGCGGACGGCATCAAGGTTTTCACCGCCGCGGACACGACGGTGGCGGCGGACAGCGCGCGGATTCTCGCCCGGGTCCCCGAGGTCGTGAAGTGGGAGGCGGAGCGGTTCGGCCCGTACCCCTTCTCCGCCACGGGCGCGATCGTCGAGCGCGCCGGGGACGCCGGCTACGCCCTGGAGACCCAGAACCGGCCCTTCTTCCACGGGCCGCCGGGCGCCGGGCTCCTCGTCCACGAGATGGCCCACCAGTGGTTCGGCGACTCCGTCACGCCCGACAGCTGGCGGGACATGTGGCTGAACGAGGGCTTCGCGACGTACGCGGAGTGGCTGTGGGAGGCCGACAAGAACGGCAGACCGGTCCAGGGCCGGTTCGACGCCGCCTTCGCGGACGACGACAACTGGGCCTTCCCGCCGGCCGATCCGCCGACGGCCGCGGACATCTCGCAGGCGCCGGTGTACGGGCGCGGGGCGATGGTCATCCACAGGATCCGGCAGGCCGTGGACGACGACAAGCGCTTCTTCGCGCTCGTCAGGGGCTGGACGAAGGCCCACCGGCACGGCAACGCGTCGACCGCCGACTTCACCGCCTACGTGGAGAAGACGACCGGGCAGGACCTGACGGAGCTGTGGAACACCTGGCTGTACGGCAGGAGCCGGCCCGCCTCGAAGGGCTGACCGGCTCCCGTCGGAGTGCTGCTGTTCGGACTACTTCACGTTGACGCCGCCCCAGGCGGCCTGGACCGCGGTGAGCTCGGCGCTGTCCGCGCCGTACAGGTCGGTCGCCGCCTTCTCGGTCGCCTCACGGGCGCCCGCGTAGTCGGTGGTCGACGTCATGTACTCGGAGAGGGCCTTGTACCAGATCTGGACGGCCTTGTCCCGGCCGATGCCGGTGACGGTCGAGCCGTCGCTGGTCGGGGAGTCGTAGTCGACCCCGTTGATGGTCTTCGCGCCGCTGCCCTCGGACAGCAGGTAGAAGAAGTGGTTGGCGACGCCGGAGGAGTAGTGCACGTCGAGGTCGCCGACGCTGCTGTCCCAGGAGTCGGCCGAGCCGCCGTCCTTGCTCGGCTTGTCCATGTAGCGCAGCGGGGTGCCGTCGCCGTTGATGTCGATCTTCTCGCCGATGAGGTAGTCGCCGACGTCCGTGCTGTTGTTCGCGGCGAACTCGACCGAGGTGCCGAGGATGTCGCTGGTCGCCTCGTTCAGGCCGCCGGACTCGCCGAAGTAGTCGAGGTTGGCGGTGGACGCGGTCAGGCCGTGGCTCATCTCGTGGCCCGCGACGTCGAGGGCGGTCAGCGCGCTCTTGTTGTCGGCGCCGTCGCCGTACGTCATGCAGAAGCAGCTGTCGTCCCAGAACGCGTTGACGTACGCGTCGCCGTAGTGGACCCGCGAGTACGCGGCCTTGCCGTCACCGGCGATGCCGTCGCGGCCGAACGCCGACTTGTAGAAGTCCCAGGTCTGCGCGGCGCCGTAGGCGGCGTCGACCGCGGCGGTCTGGCGGTCGTTGCCGGTGCCGTCGCCCCAGGTGTCGTCGTCGTCCGTGACGAGGTCACCGGTGCCGCTCTCGCCCTGGTTGAGGTCGTACGTCTTGTGGCCGCCGCGGTCGCCGTCGGTCAGCTCGAAGCCGGAGCCGGCCGCGGTGGTCGACAGCTCGACCTCGCCGCTGTACTGGCTGTTGCCGACGCCGGTTTCGACCGCCTCGTAGCTCTGGAGCTTCTTGCCGGTGATCGCGTCGGTGATGGTGTGCACCCGGCTCGGCGTGCCGTCCTTCTGCACCCCGGCCTTGACCGTCTCCAGGGCGAGGACGGGCTTGCCGGAGCCGGCCCAGATCACCTTGCGGGCGGCGGCCGCGGTCTTGATCTTCGGCGTCGTGGAGGGCACGGATATCCGGGCCTTGGTCGCCTTGGTGACGCCCTTGAGCTTTCCGCCGGGGGCGGTGTGGGTGACGAGGTCGCCGCCGAGCACGGGCAGCCCGTCGTAGGTGCGCTCGTAGCGGGTGTGGACGGTGCCGTCCGCGTCCTTGATCACATCACGGACGATCAGCTTCTCCTTGCCGCCGAGCCCGAGCGAGTCGGCGGTCGAAGCGACCTCGCTCTGTGCGGACTTGATGGCGGCGTTGCGCTGCGAGGCCTTGTTCGCGCTGAAGGGCACGACGCTGTGAGTGGCGGAGGGACCGTCATTGCCGTTGTCGGGCACGGCGTTTGCCGCACCGGTCTGCATGCCGACGACGACCATCGCGGCCACGGCGGCCAGGGCTGCGGCGCGACGGGTGTTCATGTGGGGGGTCATGCGCTCTCCGTTGCTCGTTCCGTGGGGGGTTACGAGCCGAGAGCGTGCCATCGAATGACCGACATTGACGGAGCACTAACAAATACCTCACATTTATTTGACTACTTCTTGTCCGAATGGAATACACATGTGTTCGTTAATCGGCGGGAGTTGGGTGTAGATGTCCGGTGGCATCGCATACGGGGTGTTCTGCCCCCTGCCTCTGCTCCGGCGGCGCGCGTGCTCCGGCCGCGCGCACCCTCGGGCCGCGCACCCTCGCGCCGTGCACACGCTCGCGCCGCGCGCACCCTCGCGCCGTGCACACGCGGAAGCCCCCGGCCGCAACGGCCGGGGGCTTCCGTGGTCGTGCCCGTGCGTCAGAGGTTGACGCCGAAGTCCTGGGCGATGCCGCGCAGACCGGAGGCGTAACCCTGGCCGACCGCGCGGAACTTCCACTCCGCGCCGTTGCGGTACAGCTCGCCGAAGACCATGGCGGTCTCGGTGGCGGCGTCCTCGCTCAGGTCGTAGCGGGCGATCTCTACGCCACCGGCCTGGTTGATGATGCGGATGAACGCGTTGCGCACCTGGCCGAAGTTCTGGCTGCGGGTCTCGGCGTCGTAGATCGAGACCGGGAAGACGATCTTGTCGACGTCGGCCGGCAGGCCCGCCAGGTTGACGTTGATCTGCTCGTCGTCGCCCTCGCCCTGGCCCGTGACGTTGTCACCGGTGTGGACGATGGTCTGGTCGGGCGTCGACTTGTTGTTGAAGAAGACGAAGTGACCGTCGGAGACGACCTTCCCGGCCGGGTTGACCGCGATCGCCGAGGCGTCGAGGTCGAAGTCGGTGCCGGTGGTGGTGCGGACGTCCCAGCCGAGGCCGACCGTGACGGCGGTCAGGCCCGGGGCCTCCTTGGTGAGGGAGACGTTGCCGCCCTTGGACAGGCTTACAGCCATGGGAAGTCCCTTTCATCGTCGATTGCGGGCTTCATGCCATCACGAAGCTACCGTCACAGGGCATAACGCGGACAAGGGACCAGGAGGTTCCTGATCCCTTTACTTTCTTTACCGAAGTCCCCCGGCCGGACGGCCGGCCGGTACGGCAAAAGAAGGTGACGAACACCCTCTGGTCCGGGGAACATGGGTGTCATGTCCGGGCCCTATGTCATCCGCGGTTCGGTCTCCCTGCCGGAGGCCGAGCTCATGTGGCGTTTCTCGCGGTCCTCGGGACCCGGGGGGCAGCACGTCAACACCAGCGACTCCCAGGTGGAGCTCCGCTTCGACCTCGCGGCGACCGAGTCGCTTCCCGAGGTGTGGAAGGAGCGGGCGCTCCAGCGGCTGGAGAGCAGGCTCGTCGGCGGGGTGATCGCGGTACGCGCCTCCGAGCACCGCTCCCAGTGGCGCAACCGCGAGACGGCCCTCGTACGGCTCGCCTCCCTGCTCGCCGAGGCGACGGCACCGCCCCCGAGGCCGCGCCGCAAGACGCGGATCCCGCGAGGCATCAACGAACGCCGACTGCGCGAGAAGAAGCAGCGCGGCGATACCAAGCGCGGCCGCTCCGGCCGCGACTGGTGACGGACCGGTTCGCCCGCCCGGGGCCCGGCGGCCGGTCCCCGGCCGTCCTCACCCCAGTCGGCGGTAGCGCCCCCGGAAGTACGTCAGCGGCGAACCGTCCCCGCTGGGCAGGGCCGCGCTCAGCACCCGCCCGATCACCAGCGTGTGGTCGCCTGCCAGGACCCGCTGCTCGGTACGGCACTCCAGCGTGGCCAGCGCGCCGCCGATCAACGGCGCGGCGGTGACCTCGCCCCGTGTATAGGGGATGTCCTCGAACAGCAGCCGGTCGCTGATCCGGCCCTTCATCGCGAACCGTCCGGCGACGTGCCGCTGGCTCTCGGTGAGCACGGACACCGCCCACAGCGGCTGCTCCGACAGCAGGTCGTCCATCCGGGAGTCGTTGCGCAGACTGACCATCACCAGTGGCGGGTCCAGGGACACCGACATGAAGGCGGTCGCCGTCATGCCGACGTCCTCGCCGCGTCCGTTCTCGTCCAGCGGCGGCTCCTGGGCGGTGATCAGTACGACACCGGCGGCCAGCCGGGCCAGGGCGCCTCGGAACTCATCGTTGCTCACCCCCTCAGCATGGGGGACGGGCCGGGAACGCGGGGCGGGGGTCGTCGTCTGCAGCACATCGGCACGCTAGCCGCGGAGTGCGTGCCTCCGCATCGGGCCAAGGGACCAGCCGGGTCCTAGGACCCGTGGTCCATGGCGGACGCGGCGGCGCCGCGACGCAGGGGTCCGCGTGGCGGATCGCGTGGCGGATCGCGTCGCGGATCGGCGTTCGGATTTGCGTTCAAGAAAAGGACGGAGCGGATCCGTACGCCGCTCACAACCCTTTACCATCTGTTGTGACTTGAGTCACAGAGTGCAATATTTGTTGACCCTGTGTACCGGCTGCACAGCTCACTGTGATTCAGTTGCCGTGACACTGCAGTAAGTACGTCGATATGAAACCTGGAGTGCTGTCGAGGTCTCGGGGAGTGCGAGCAATGGAGGCCGAGTCGGAGCCGTACGTCCGTCTTGCGACGATGCGGCAGCTGCACCAGGCCGTGGCCGATCTCAACACGGCGCGGAGCCTGGCCGACACACTGCAGACCGTGGCCGACGGAATCGTCACCGGTCTCGGCTACGAGCTGGCCTGCGTGAACCTGGTCCGCCCCGACGGCGATCTCGTGGTCGCCGCCTTCGCGGGCAACAGTGCGGCGGAAGCCCTGATCACCGGCCGGGTCGGCTCGCGTGCCTCCTGGGAGCGCCGGCTGACGATGGGGCAGGCCTGGGACGAGCTCCGTTTCATACCGCACACCGACGGCTGGGTCCTCCTCGACGACGACGTACCGCAGTGGCACACCGACGGGCCGGATCCCCGTTTCGAGGACGAATGGCACCCGCAGGACCGCCTCTACGCCCCTATGTACGCCTCCGGCGGCGGCCCCGATCTGCTGGGCGTCATTTCCGTGGACCGCCCGCGCAACGGCCGCCGCCCCGGCGCCTGGGGCCGCGAAGCCCTCCAGATGTACGCGTCGCAGGCGGCCATTGCGATCAGCAACGCCCGGCTCAGAGCAAACATGCAGCGGGCGCTGGTCCGCCTCGAACGGGAACAGCAGGCGCTGCGGGCCAGCGAGGAGTCCTTCCGCCAGGCCTTCGAGTACGCGCCCAGCGGCATGGCCATCGCCGAGATGGGCGGCGACCAGCACGGCCGGCTGCTGCGCACCAACGACGCCCTGTGTCGGCTGCTCGGCCGTCCCGCGTCCGTGCTGCGCCGCTACTCCTTCGCCGACCTCGTCCACCCCGAGGACATCGGCACCCTGCTGCGCACCTCCGCCGAGGGCGGTCGCGCCGAGCTGCGCCTCGGGCGGCGGGACGGCACCTACCTCTGGGTCTCGCTGCGCAACTCCGTCGTCGCCGACACCGCGGACGGCCCCCGCTTCCTGCTCACCCACGTCGAGGACATAGAGGAGCGCAAGCGCCACGAGCTGCATCTCGCGCACCGTGCCTCGCACGACGCGCTCACCGGCCTGCCCAACAGTGCCGAGCTGCGCTCCCGGCTGGGCGCCCGGCTCTGCGAGCGCCCGAACGCGGCGGCCACCACCCCGGTGGAGGCGCTGGACGCGGCCTACGGAGACATCGACGATCAGGACGCGCGGACGCACGGCTACGAGGTGGACCAGGCACCCGGCGGCCCGCACGACCACCATGTGCACGCCGTCGCACCCGACACCGAGCACGACGACGGGGCGAAGGGGCTCGCGGTCCTCTTCTGCGACCTCGACGGCTTCAAGTCGATCAACGACCGCTTCGGCCACCACACCGGTGACGCCGTGCTGATCGAGGTCGCCCGCCGGCTCACCACCTGTGTCCGCGACGGCGACACCGTGGCCCGGCTCGGGGGTGACGAATTCGTCGTCCTCGCCGACGGACTCGGCGACGCGGACGCCGCGGACCTGGCCGTACGCCTGCGTAACGCCATCATTCCGCCGATTCGGGTCGACGGCAGGGCGGTGCGGGTGGGGGCGAGCTTCGGCATCGGCTGGGCCGCCTGCGGCATGACCGCGGAAGAGGTGCTGCGCTCCGCCGACCAGCGGATGTATGTGGAGAAGCGGTCGCGCTCGAAGGTTCACCGCAGGGCAGGCTGACGTTCACGGCGGCGCCTTTCCCGGGCTCCGCCGCCGTTCCGGTACCGGCGACGGCAATTCTTGGTGTGGGCCGTTCGGGGTAGGCTCGGCCGGTCGGCCACGGCTGGCACTATTCGGCGACGGCTGGCGACATGGTGAGGAGTGACCCAGGGATGACGGCCGGGAACAACGGCGCAAACACGCCCGAGGACGACGATCCGTTCGGCTACCTGTACGAGGACGGACAGGCAGCGGGCGCCCAGCCGCCGCGGCAGGGCGGCTACGGCTACCCCCCGGCGGCCCCGCAGCCCGGCGTGCCCCGGACCTCGTACAACCAGGTACGCACCGTCGGCGAGCGTCAGTACGGCCAGCAGATGCCGCAGCAGCAGGTGTACGGCCAGCCGAACGCGCAGTACGCCGCCCCGGAGACGTACCCCGGCGCCACCACCGCGCAGGTGCCGCAGCAGGGTGGCCGCGGCCGTCCCGGCGGCCCCGGCAAGGGCGGCCCGAACACCAAGGGCCTGCTGATCGGCGCCGTCGCGGTGGTCCTGGTCGTGCTCATCGGCATCGGTGCCGCGCTGATCACGGGCAACGGCAACAAGGACAAGAAGAAGGAGGAGGCCACCTCCTCCGCCGGACCCGGCAGCCAGGTCGAGGAGTCCCCGAAGCCCAAGGAGTCCGCGAGCTCCGAGGCCCCGGTCGAGCTCCCCAAGCAGGACGCGGCGACGCTGAAACTCGGCGGCTCGGCCCAGCTGGACAACGCGACCAAGGGTGCCAAGAGCTCCAACGGCCAGTACATCAACCTCAACGAGGTCGGCCGGTCGGCGACCTGGTCGGTCGAGGTGCCGAAGGCCGGTCCGTACACGCTGTTCGTGACGTACGGAGTGCCGGGCAAGGATGCCAAGACGTCCCTGACGGTCAACGCCGAGGCTCCCCGCAGCATCAGCATGGAGAACTTCGCCGAGGCCCCTGAGGGCGATCTGGAGAAGGGCTGGACGACCACGTTCTCCTGGATGCAGCTCAACAAGGGCCCGAACACGATCACGATCTCGTGCAACGAGGGTGACCAGTGCGACGCCAACCTGGATCAGCTGTCGCTGAAGGCCGGTCACGTGAAGCGCTGACCATCCCTGGACGCACTCCGGCCCCCTCGCCTCCGGGCGAGGGGGCCGGATCGTTTTCCGGGCGCGGAGCGGCTCAGCCCATCAGGCTCAGGAACCCCGCCACCGTCCCCGCCATCGCCTCGCGCCCCGGGGCGATGTACTTCCTCGGGTCCACGCCCGTGGTGTTCTCGGCCAGGTACGCCCGTACCGCGCCGGTGAACGCGGTGTTCAGCGCCGTGCCCACGTTGATCTTGACCATGCCGGAGGAGGCGACGGCCTGGCGGATCTCCTCGTCCGGGACGCCGCTGGAGCCGTGCAGCACCAGCGGGACCGGGACGGCCTCGCGCAGCCGGCCGATCAGCTCGTGGTCCAGGGCGGCGGTGCGCTCGGTCATGGCGTGGGAGGAGCCGACTGCGACGGCCAGCGCGTCCACCCCGGTGTCGCGGACGTACGCGGCGGCCTCGGCCGGGTCCGTGCGGACGCCGGGGGCGTGGGCGTCGAGCGGGGCCTCGCCCTCCTTGCCGCCGACCTTGCCGAGCTCGGCCTCGATCCAGATGCCGCGCTCGTGGCCCCAGGCCACTGCCTCGGCCGTGGCCCGCACGTTCTCCTCGTACGACAGCTTGGACGCGTCGAACATGACGGAGCCGAAGCCCTCCGTGTGCGCCTGGTGCAGCAGCTCCACGGACTCGACGTGGTCGAGGTGGAGGGCGAGCGGGGCGCCCGAGGTGCGGGCGACGGCGGCGGCCGCGGCGGCGATGGCGGAGAGCCGTCCGCCGTGGAACTTCACGGCGTTCTCGGAGATCTGGAGGATGGCGGGTGCTCCGGCACGCTCCGCGCCGGCCGCGATGGCCTCCGCGTGCTCCAGCGTGATGACATTGAAGGCGGCGATCCCGCGTCCCTCGGCCTGGGCGGCGGAGACGAGTTCACCGGTGCTGACGAGCGGCATGCTGACCTCTTGCTACTTCTTTCGAACCGCGATCGGGCGGGTTCGGGACGGGCGCGGCCTCTCAGGCCGCCGGTGCGTGTTCCTCGATGCCGACGCGCGGCAGCAGCTCCTCGTACGCCGCGCGGTCGAAATCACCGGCCGTCGGGGAGAGCACGGTCGCCGTCGACAGCGCCACCGCCCGCCGCAGCCGGTCCGGCCAGCTCAGCCCCTCGACGAGGCCGGACAGCAGCCCGGCCACCGCGGAGTCGCCCGCGCCGGTCGGATTGCCCAGGACCCTGGCGGGCGGGGACGCCTGCCAGCTGCCGTCGGGGGTGACCGCCAGCATGCCGTCCGGTCCCAGCGAGGCGATGACTCCGTGCGCGCCGCGGCGGCGGGCGTCGCGGGTGGCGCGCATCGGTTCGCGGGAGCCGGTGAGCTGGGCGAGCTCGTCGGCGTTCGGCTTGATCAGGTCGGGGCGGGCGGCGATGCCGCGGCGGAGCGGTTCGCCGCTGGTGTCCAGGAGCACGGGGACACCGGCGGCACGGGCCGACCGGACCAGTTCGGCGTAGGCGCCGACGTGGATGCCGGGCGGCAGGCTGCCGCAGAGCGCGACGGCGTCGGCCCCGGTGAGGAGCTCCTCGTACCTGCCGAGGAGGGCGGTCCACTCGTCGGCGGTGACGAGCGGGCCGGGTTCGTTGAGCTGGGTGGTGTCGCCGGTGGCCCGGTCGACGACGGCGATGGTGCGGCGGGTGTTCCCGGCGACGGTGACGAGAGCGTCGGTGATCGGCGCGGCGGCGATCGGTGCAGGGGAGCCCGTACCGGTCTCCCGCGGCGGCAGGCCGGCCAGCAGCTCGCGGAGCACGGCTCCGGTAGAGCCTCCGGCGAAGCCGGTGACCACTGTTTCGTGGCCGAGGGCGGAGAGCACCCGGGCCACGTTGAGTCCCTTGCCGCCGGGTCGCTCGGACATGTCGCTGACGCGGTGGCTGGCGTGCGGGACGAGTTCCGGGACGCCGTACGTCAGGTCGAGTGCCGTATTCAGTGTGACCGTGAGGATCACCGCGGCCGCTCCCTCGATCCCTGCTCCGAAGCGCGAAACCGTGGACGGAACGCGCTTTCTCTGGCTGTTTTCCAGGCGATCATGCCAAAGAGGTGGCGGTCGGCCCAGACCTCGGGACCAACCGCCGTCTCTTCGTTACGTATTCGACTCACCGTCAATAATGGGGCAGATCAGCCGATCTGGGGTGCTTTGATCCATTCGCCCTTGCGCATGACGCCCTTGAGCGCGAAGTCCTCGTCCAGGACCACCAGGTCCGCGTCCTTGCCCGGTTCCAGCGAGCCGACCCGGTCGTACACGCCGAGCAGCCGGGCCGGATTGGCGGAGATGGACTGCACGACATCGCCGACCGGGATCCGGTCGATGGTCACGGCCCGGTGGAACGCGGTGTCCAGGGTGAGCGTGGAGCCCGCGATCGAGTTGCCCTCGACCAGCCGCGCGACGCCGTCCTTGACCTCGACCGCGAGCGGGCCGAGCTGGTACAGGCCGTCGCCGAAGCCGGCCGCGTCCATGGCGTCGGTGATCAGCGCGACGCGGTGGGCGCCCGCGTGGTGGTAGGCCAGCTCCAGGGTCGCGGGGTGCAGATGTGTGCCGTCGTTGATCAGCTCGACGGTGATCCGCTCGTCCTCCAGCAGCGCGGCGATCGGTCCGGGCTCGCGGTGGGCGAACGGCGGCATCGCGTTGAAGAGGTGCGTGGCGACGGTGGCGCCCGCGTCGATCGCCTCGACGGTCTGCTCGTACGTGGCGTCGGTGTGCCCGATCGCGGCGATGACGCCGTGCTCGGCGAGCAGCCGCACCGAGTCGATGCCGCCCGGCAGTTCGGTGGCGAGCGTGAACATCTTCGCGGTGCCGCGCGCCGCGTCCATCAGCTTGCGGACCTCGGCCGGGTCCGGGTGGCGCAGCAGGTCCTCGCTGTGCGCGCCCTTGCGGCACGGCGAGATGAACGGCCCCTCGAAGTGGATGCCGGCCAGGTCGCCCTGCTCCACCAGCTCGGACAGGACACCGGCCCGGTGGGCGAGGAAGTCTATCTCGCCGGTGACCGTGGAGGCGACCAGTGTGGTGGTGCCGTGCTCGCGGTGGGTGCGGATGCCGGTGAGGACCTCGTCCACGGTGCCGGAGGTGAAGGACGCGCCGCCGCCGCCGTGGTTGTGCATGTCGACGAAGCCGGGGACCACCCAGTGGCCGCTCAGGTCGACGGTCGGTGCGCCCTCCGCCGTGGCACCGGCGATCCGGGTGCCCTCGACGATCACCCGGCCGTTCTCGACGATCCCGGTGGGAAGCACCACCCGGGCACCTGCGAGAACTGTGCTGTCTGCGCGTCCGGCCATCAGGTGGATACCTCCGTGGAGAGAAGATCCCAGGCGAGCAGCCCTGCGCCCAGGCATCCGGCGGTGTCCCCGAGGGCCGCCGGGACGATGTGGGGCAGCTTCTGGAACGTGACGCGTTCCTCGACGGCCGCACGGAGTGGTGTGAACAAGGTTTCCCCGGCCTCGGCGAGACCGCCACCGATGATGAGGGAGCGCGGGTCGAGCAGCGTCAGCGCGGTGACCAGCCCGGCGGCGAGCGCGTCCACGGCGTTCTGCCAGACCTGTACGGCCGCCGGGTCGCCCGACTCGACGGCCTTCGCGCAGTCCGCCGCGTCCGCCTCCGGGTCGCCGGACGCGGCGGCCCAGGCGCGGCTGACGGCGGCGGCGGACGCCAGGGTCTCCAGACAGCCGCGCTGTCCGCAGCCGCAGTCGGGCCCGCCCGGCCGGACCACGATGTGCCCGATCTCGCCCGCGTACCCGTGCGCGCCCGCCTCGATCGTGCCCGCGATGCCGATGGCCCCGGCGATGCCGGTGCCCAGCGGGATGAAGAGGAAGCGGTCGGCGCCCTTGCCCGCGCCGATCCGGCCCTCGGCGAGCCCGCCGGTGCGTACGTCGTGGCCGAGCGCGACGGGGACACCGCCGAGCCGCTCGCCGAGCAGTTGCCGCATGGGTACGTCGCGCCAGCCCAGGTTCGAGGCGTAGACCGCGATCCCGTTCTCGGCGTCGACGATGCCGGGCACGGCGACACCGGCCGCGACGGCGCTCTCGCCGAGGTGCTCCTCGCCGTACGCCCGCAGATCGGCGGCGAAGTCGAGGATCGACTCCACGACGGCTTCGGCGCCGCGCTCTCTGCCGGTGGCCCGCCGCGCCTCGTACAGCAGGGTGCCGTCGGCCCCGACCAGTGCGGCCTTCATTCCGGTGCCGCCCACATCGAGGGCGATGACGTGTTTCACGGGAAACAGTTTCGCCCGAGGAGGCAAAAAGGTCTAGTCCACTATCCCGGTTTGTTGCGGATCCATACAAAATCGCGCCCACGGATTCACGGGACGGGAGCGGCACGGGAACCGGGCCGCCCCGGGACACCTCAGGGCGAAAGGATCACGCTGCGCGAGAGGTTGCGCGGGTGGTCCGGGTCGTACCCCTTCGACTCCGCCAGCTCGACCGCCAGCCGCTGCGCCCGGATCAGATCCGCCATCGGGTCCGCCGTGGCATGCGCGACCAGCGTTCCGCCCACCCGCGCCACATCGCCGGCGAGCCCCTCCGGCAGCCGGCCGAACACCCACGCCACCCGGTGCGGCCCGGTGATCGAGATCGGGCCGTGGCGGTACTCCATCGCCGGGTAAGACTCCGTCCAGGCGCCCGCCGCCTCGCGCATCTTCAGCCCGGCCTCCTGCGCCAGCCCGTACGTCCAGCCGCGCCCCAGGAACGTCCACTGCTCGGCCGAGACCACCGCCTCGTCCAGCGGCTCCGTCACGGCGAGCTCCGCGTCCACCGCGGCGGCGGCGACCGTCTTCACCCCGGCCGGAAGCGGACCCGACGCCTCCAGGCCGGCCCGCAGAAAGGCCAGCGCGGTGGTCGCGAACCGGGTCTGGACGACCGACTCCTCGTCCGCCCAGTCCAGTACGGCCACCGCGTCGGCGGCGTCCATCGCCGGCGTCCCCGGGTCGGCGGTCAGCGCGACGGTGGCGACCCTGCCGCGCAGCTCGCCGAGGAGTTCCAGCACCTCGGTCGTGGTGCCGGAGCGGGTGATCGCCACCACCCGGTCGTACGGGCGCCCGGCCGGGAACTCCGAGGAGGGGTACGCGTCCGTCTCGCCCTGCCCGGCCGCCTCGCGCAGCGCGGCGTACGCGATGGCCATGAACCAGGAGGTGCCGCACCCGGTGACGGCGACCCGCTCACCCGGCCGCGGCAGCCCGTCGAACGCCGCCCCCGCCTCTGCGGCGCGCCGCCAGCAGCCGGGCTGGGTGGCAATTTCTGATGCGGTACGCGACATGCTGAACGGCTCCTTGCGGCGTGGAACGTAACGGTGCGGGCGGTACGGCACAGCGGCGGTGCGGGGCAGGCGGCACCCGCACCTGAACCTACTTAGCAGTAGGCGCAGTTCGGGGGCAATGCTCTCAGGCGCGGCGCCGGGTACCGGCCCGGTTACGTTGCGAAAGCGATACCGCTGTGGTGTAGACCATCGGCGACGGCCTGGGAGAAGATCGCACCCCGTTCGAAGGCCCCACGACGGCGTGGCCGGCACGGATGACGCGATGGATGAGGACGGTCTGGGCTGTGCAGTTGCGCTACCGGGTACTGACCGCGGCCGTGACCGCGCTGGGCATGACGGCGACGCTGACGGGTTGCGGCGGCGGCAGCGGCGGTTCGGGGGAGGTCACTCTCAAGCTCGTCGCGGCCGACTACGGCACCGGCCCCGCCAACAGCTCCGAGAAGTACTGGGACGGACTCGCCAAGGGCTTCGAGGCGACCCACCCCGGCATCAAGGTCGACGTCAGCGTCCATTCGTGGAAGGACATCGACCGCGAGGTCGCCACGATGGTGAAGAAGGGGCAGGCCCCCGACATCGCCCAGATCGGCTCGTACGCCGACTACGCCAAGGCCGGAAAGCTCTACCGGGCCGACCAGATGCTGTCCATCCGCACCCAGGCCAACTTCCTGCCGTCCCTCGCCGACGCGGGCAGCGTGGACCGCACCCAGTACGGACTGCCGTTCGTCGCCAGCACCCGGCTGCTCTTCTACAACAAGAAGTACTTCGCGCAGGCGGGCCTCGACGCCCCGCGAACCTGGGACGACATCCGCGACGACGCGGCGGTGCTCAGGCAGCGCGGCGTGACCTACCCGTTCGCGCTGCCGCTCGGTCCGGAGGAGCCCCAGGCCGAGACCATGATGTGGCTGCTCAGCGGGGGCGGCGGCTACATCGACGACAGCGGCTCGTACGAGATCGACTCGGCCGAGAACGTCAGGACGTTCGACTGGCTGAAGGCGAACCTGGTCGACAAGGGCCTCGTCGGCCCCGTCGCCCCGGGGAAGCTCGACCGCCAGAAGGCGTTCGACGCGTTCACCGACGGCCGGGTCGGCATGCTGAACGGCCACCCGACGCTGATGCAGGAGGCCGAGCGGAAGGGCGTCTCCGTCGGGATGGTGCCGATGCCCGGCAGCAGCGGCCCCGGCAAGAACTCGCTGGGCGTGGCCGACTGGATCATGGGCTTCAAGCAGCACGGCCACCGTGTGCAGCTGGGCAAGTTCTTCGACTATCTGTTCACCGACAAGAACGTCATCGGCTTCGCCGACGAGTACGACCTCCTCCCGGTCACCGACAGCGCCTCCGCGGCCATGGAGTCCGACGCCAGGTACAAGCCGCTGTGGAAGTTCCTGGCCGCGCTGCCGGACTCGCAGTTCTACCCGTACGGCAAGAGGTCCTGGGCCCGGTCCAGCGAGTCGATCAAGGAGAACATCGGCAAGGCGGTCGCGCCGAACGGCAGTCCCGGGAGCGTGCTGGGACGGATCGCGCGCGATTCGGCCGCGGCGGCGAAAGAGGATTAGCGGGTGGCGGCCCTTCGGACGGGCGATATGTTGGCTGATATGACCGCCCCCACGCATGGCCCCGACGGCCCCGACGGCCCCGACGACCCGGACGGCCTCTCCGACAGGGACCGTGCCGTGCTCGCCGTCGAACGGCAGTCGTGGTCCGGCCCCGGGGCGAAGGAGCGGGCGATCCGCGAACAGCTGGGCATCTCGCCCACCCGCTACTACCAGCTCCTGAACGCCCTGCTCGACGACCGCCGCGCACTGGCGGAGGACCCGGTGACGGTCAACCGCCTCCGCCGGGTGAGGGACGCGAGACGCGAACGCCGCTGAGGCCGGAGTACGGGGCGGCGCGGCGCTGGGACCGGCGCCCGCTCAGCAGGAGACGGTGATCAGGACGGGCTCCGCGGTGCCGGTGGCACGGAGCGCCTCGACGAAGACCTCCGTGGTCCAGGCCGCCGCGTCCAGGGACCACACCGGCACCCGGCAGCGGAAGGCCAGGGCCCGGCGCATCCCTTCGGTCTGCACCTTCCCGGTCGGCGACCGGGACAGACCCGGGAGGTTCACGGCGGTGCTCTCCGGCTCGACGGCCATCCGGCCGTAGGCGCACGCCAGCGCCTCGTCGCGGACGCGCCCGCCTCGGCCCGGCAGCCCCGCCTCGCGGCCCGACACGGTCACGGTGATGTCCCTGGCCGCGCCCGGATCGGCCAGCTCGTACCAATGCGCGGCGTACAGCAGAGCCGCGGCGGGATCCGGCGCCAGATGCACCGGTGCCACGGTGTGTACTCCGGTGACCCGGACGTCGCCCACCTGCCGCAGCACATCGCCGAGGACCGTCGCCACCGGCAGTACGGGCAGTCGCTGCCGGTTCAGGCGGGAGGACACGTCCACCTGGAGCCGACCGATCTCCCGGACACGCCCGTCCTGCGTCCAGTCCTCCCCCGCGTCGTTGTGCCCCCACCGGCTTCCGCCGAGCTCCATGCCGGCGCCCAGCAGGGTGCTGCTCCACCCGTAGGCCTCGGCCCGGTTCACCGCCAGGCCGAAGACATCGACGTCTTCGGCCTCCGAGGCGTCCTCGGCCACGTCGGAATCAGAATCCGAGGTGTCCTCGGGTACGCCGGACTCCGAGCCGTCCTCGGGCGGTGTGAGCCAGGGATGCCGGGTGAGGACTCCGTGCACGCCCATGAGCAGGGTCGCATCCCGCACCGCATCACCCATTGCCTCTCCCTACACACCCGCGCCGCAGTTGGAGGTCATCGTGGCAGTGACGGCCTTCTCCGGGGAGTCGGCCTCGCCGATGACGTCCACGTCGATCAGGCTCCGCCACTGCGTCTTCTTCCGGCCCTCGCAGGTCTTACGGGCGTTGGCCCGATGGGTGCTGCTCGCCTTGGAACCGGTCGCCCTGATCGCTGTCCGCACCCCATGGGCACCACACGCCAGGTCGGGACCGTTCGTCCGTTCGATGCCTCATGCGCGCGTGGCGGCCGGCTGCTCCTCGCCCGTCACGCCGCGGGCGAGCCGGCTCCGGGCCCGCCGCTATAGGCTCGCCCCATGGGCAGCAACCCCGAAGCACCCACACCGAGCGAAACCCCGTCCGCGCTCCCGACTCCCACCACCCCGGCCGGTCAAGAGGCCCTCGCCGCGATCCTCGCCCGCCCCGACCGCGCCGTCGTCGCGCTCGATTTCGACGGCACCCTCGCCGACATCGTCCCGGACCCGGAGCAGGCCCGCGCCCACCCCGACGCCGTCGCGGCCCTTGCCGCGCTGGCCCCGAAGGTGGCCTCCATCGCCGTGATCACCGGCCGCCCGGCGGGCGTCGCGGTCCGGCACGGCGGCTTCGCCGGAGTGCCCGGCCTGGACCACCTCGTCGTCCTCGGCCACTACGGCGCCGAACGCTGGGACGCCGTGTCCGGCACCGTCCACGCCCCCGCCCCGCACCCCGGCATCGCCGCGGTCCGCGCCGAGCTCCCGGGCGTGCTGGACCGGGCCGGCTCGTGGCACGGCACCTGGATCGAGGAGAAGGGCCGGGCGATTGCCGTCCACACCCGCCGGGCCGCCGATCCGCAGGCCGCGTTCGAGGCGCTGAGCGGCCCGCTCGGCGAGCTCGCCGCCCGGCACGGACTGATCGTCGAGCCGGGCCGGCTGGTCCTGGAGCTGCGCCCGCCGGGCATGGACAAGGGCGTGGCGCTCGCCCAGTACGTACGGGAGACGGACGCCGAGTCCGTGCTGTACGCGGGCGACGACCTCGGCGACCTCGCCGCGTACGCCGCGGTGGAGAAGCTCCGCACCGAGGGCCCCGACGGCATCCCCGGACTGCTGGTCTGCAGCGGCAGCGCGGAGGTGCCCGAACTGGCCGAGCGGGCCGACCTGCTGCTGGCCGGACCGGGCGACGTCGTCGCCTTCCTGGCCGGGCTGGCCCGGCGGATCTGACACCCCGGGCGGCTCACTCCCGCCGCAGCGCGTCCAACTGGTCCAGGAACCACTGCTGCGGCGGCAGCGCGACCGCCGCCGCGGCCAGGCGTTCCGTGCGCGCGGCCCGTTCGTCCTCCGCCATCGTCAGCGCCTCGTGCAGCGCCGTCGCCGTCGCCGAGACGTCGTACGGGTTCACCACGACCGCGTCGCTGCCCAGCTCCTCGTACGCCCCCGCCTCCCGCGACAGCACCAGCGCGCAGCCGTGGTCGGAGACGACCGGGATCTCCTTGGCGACCAGGTTCATGCCGTCCCGGATCGGGTTGACGAGCGCCACGTCGGCCAGCCGGTACGCGGCGAGCGAGCGGGCGAAGTCGTCCTTGACGTGCAGCACGACCGGCGTCCAGCCCTCCGTGCCGTACACGGCGTTGATCTCGTCGGCGACCCGTCGCACCTCGGCCGTGTAGTCGCGGTACACCGCGAGGTCCTGCCGGGAGGGGTACGCGAAGGCGACATGGACGACGCGTCCGCGCCATTCGGGCCGCTCGTCCAGGAGCGCGCGGTACGCGAACAGGCCGCGCACGATGTTCTTGGACAGTTCCGTTCGGTCCACCCGTACGATCGTCCTCCGGCCGGGGCCGGTCTGCTCGCGCAGCGCCGCCATCCGCTCGTCCACATCGGCCTCGTGCGCCCGGCGGCGCAGGAAGTCCCCGTCCGCGCCGAGCCCGTGCACCCCGATCCTGGTACGCCCGGTGCCGCCCAGGATCTGGGTGCAGCAGCCGATGAACGCGTCCGCCCAGCGCCGGGTCAGGAACGCCGCCCGGTCCGCGCCCAGGATGCCGTGCAGCAGCTGTTCGGCGATGTCGTCGGGGAGCAGCCGGAAGTAGTCGACGGGTGCCCACGGGGTGTGCGAGAAGTGGCCGATGCGCAGATCGGGACGGAGCTCGCGGAGCATGCCCGGCACCAGCGCCAGGTGGTAGTCCTGCACCAGCACCGCGGCGCCCTGCTCCGCCTCCTCGGCGAGCGCCTCGGCGAAGGCCCGGTTGTAGGTCTCGAACGACGCCCACTGCCGCCGGAACTCCGCGTCGAAGACCGGCTCCAGCGGCGTCTGGTACAGCATGTGGTGGACGAACCAGAGCACCGAGTTCGCGATGCCGTTGTACGCGTCGGCGTGCACGTCCGCGTCGATGTCGAGCATCCGTACGCCCGGCTCACCGACCCCGCGCCGGACCGCCTCTCGGTCCCCGTCACCCAGCGCCGCGCACACCCACAGCTTGTCGTCGACGGCGCTCAGCCCGGAGACGAGCCCGCCGCCGCCCCGCTTCGCGTCGAGCGATCCGTCCGTGCCCAGGGTGTACGACACCGGGCCGCGGTTGGAGGCGACGAGGACCTGGGCGGAGGGCCGGACAGGAGGCTGGGCTTCGTGCGCGGAGACCATGTTGCGGAATCTAGCCCGATCACGAACCGCCCAAACGTGCGAAGTCAGGCCACGTCAGGCCGCGCGGCGCGAAACGTACTCCTCGATCTCGCACATCGGGGACCGCTCCTCGGTGTCCACGGCATGGGTGCGCGGTACGAAGCCGTTCGCGCCGCGCTCGAACTGGGTGAGCGCCGGGCGTACCAGGTGGCCGCGGGACAACCGCAGTTGCGCGGTCCGGTAGATCGCCGCCGCCATCCGGCCGAGCGCCTGCCCGTCCTGGTGCCGGTGCTTGCGCACCCCCACGTCGACCTGGGCCAGCGCGTCCAGCCCCACCGTGTGCAGCGCGTCGACCAGCAGGCCCAGCTCCACGCCGTAGCCGACGGGGAAGGGCAGCCGTTCGAGCAGGGAGCGGCGCACGGCGTACTCGCCGCCCAGCGGCTGGACGAAACCGGCCAGCTGCGGCCAGTGCAGATTGAGCAGCGGACGGGCCACCAGCTCGGTCACGCGACCGCCCTGACCCGCCGTGTCACCGAAGGGGCGGTCGTACATCGCCTTCACGAACTGCACGTCCGGGTCGGTCAGCAGCGGGCCGACGATGCCGGAGACGAAGTCCGCCGAGAAGTCCTTCAGATCGGCGTCGATGAAGCACACGATGTCACCGCCGGTCACCAGGAGCGAGCGCCACAGCACCTCGCCCTTGCCGGGCACGGCCGGTATCCGGGGGAGTATCGCGTCCCGGTGCACCACCCGGGCGCCGGCCTCCCGGGCCACCTTCGCGGTGTCGTCCGTGGAACCGGAATCGATCACCACGAGCTCGTCGACCAGCCGGACCTTCTCCATCAGCTCGCGCCGGATCGTCGCGACGATCTCGCCGACCGTCGCCTCCTCGTTCAGCGCGGGCAGTACGACACTGACGCTTCCGCGGCCCGCTTCCCCGGCCGTGGCCCTGGCGGCCAGGAGGCGGTCCAACGGGCGGTCGGCGGCCGACCAGGAACGCCTGGCCAGCCAGCATTCGACCTCTTCCAGCACGGTCGATACTCCCTGTATGTGATCCATCTCGCGGTTCGGACGACTATCTCAACAGTCCGGTGCTTCGGTTACAGTCTTGAACAACGCGGACGACCATCGCATGCCGGGGTCCGTCCGCCGATAAATGCCCGGATCGAAGATCCGGTGCCACAGCGCTCATCCAGAGGGACTGAGGGAACGGCCCGTTGAAGTCCCGGCAACCCCCCCGCCGACCGTGAGGTCAGGTGGGGAAGGTGCCAATTCCGTCTCGTGGCGAAACGCGCCGCGAGGAAGATGAGGAGAAAGGGCCTCGCCACCATGGCTGCGCAGACCGTTGCAGTAAGCACCGATTCTTCCGCCGACGCTGACGCCAACGCCGAAGCCGTCGACCTCGGTCCCGCCTCGGGCCTTTCCTGCCGCGAGTGCGGCGAGCGTTTCGAACTCGGCCCCATTTTCGCCTGCGCGTCCTGTTTCGGGCCGCTCGAAGTCGCGTACGACCTGCCGAGCGGCTCCCCCGAAGAGCTGAAGAAGCGCATCGAGGCCGGACCGGCCAACATCTGGCGCTACGCGCCGCTGCTGCCGGTCCCCGCCGATGTCGCCGAGAAGCCGAACCTGAACCCCGGCTGGACCAAGCTCGTCCAGGCCGACAACCTCGCCCGTGAGCTCGGCGTCGAGCAGGGCAAGCTGTTCGTCAAGGACGACTCCGGCAACCCCACGCACTCCTTCAAGGACCGCGTCGTCGCCCAGGCCATCGAGGCCGCCCGCGCCTTCGGCTTCACCACCCTCTCCTGCTCCTCCACCGGCAACCTCGCCGGTGCCGTCGGCGCCGCCGCCGCCCGCGCCGGCTTCCGCTCCTGCGTGTTCATCCCGCACGACCTGGAGCAGGGCAAGGTCGTCATGGCCGCGGTGTACGGCGGTGAGCTGGTCGGCATCGAGGGCAACTACGACGACGTCAACCGCTTCTGCTCCGAGCTCATCGGCGACCCGCTCGGCGAGGGCTGGGGCTTCGTCAACGTCAACCTGCGTCCGTACTACGGCGAGGGCTCCAAGACCCTGGCGTACGAGATCTGCGAGCAGCTCGGCTGGCAGCTCCCGGACCAGCTGGTCATCCCGATCGCGTCCGGCTCGCAGTTCACCAAGATCGACAAGGGCCTCCAGGAGCTGATCAAGCTCGGTCTGGTCGAGGACAAGCCGTACAAGCTCTTCGGCGCCCAGGCCGAGGGCTGCTCGCCGGTCTCGGTCGCGTACAAGGGCGGCCACGACGTCGTCCGGCCGCAGAAGCCGAACACGATCGCCAAGTCCCTCGCCATCGGCAACCCGGCCGACGGCCCGTACGTCCTGGACATCGCCCGCCGCACCGGCGGCGCCGTGGAGGACGTGAACGACGAGCAGGTCGTCGACGCGATCAAGCTGCTGGCGCGCACCGAGGGCATCTTCGCGGAGACGGCGGGCGGTGTGACGGTCGGCGTGACGAAGAAGCTCATCGAGGCCGGTCTGATCGACCCGTCGCTGACCACCGTCGTACTCAACACGGGTGACGGCCTCAAGACCCTCGACGCGGTGGCCGACACTTCTCAGGCGACCGCGACGATCCGTCCCAGCCTGGACGCGTTCCGCGCCGCCGGCCTCGCCACCAGCTGACCACCCGAGACTTCAGGAAGGGCACCCACCATGAGCGTCAAGGTCCGCATCCCCACCATCCTCCGCACCTACACGGGCGGCCAGGCCGAGGTCCCGGCCGAGGGCTCGACCCTCTCCCAGGTCATCGAGTCCCTGGAGCAGAACCACCCGGGCATCGCCGCCCGCGTCCTGGACGACCAGGGCAAGCTGCGCCGCTTCGTGAACGTGTACGTCAACGACGACGACGTGCGCTTCGAGGGAGGCCTGGAGGCGGCCACGCCGGACGGCGCCGGCATCTCGATCATCCCGGCCGTGGCCGGCGGCTGCTGACGCCCCGTCCGACCGCACCGCGTAATCGAATTGCCCTCTCCGTGTTTGAAACGGAGGGGGCAATTCTGCATGGTTGAGCGCGGTACAGTGTGGGAAGTCCCCCCAGCTGCCCGTGCCGCCCGCATACGAGAATGCGCCCGGCCACGACAAGATGCAGCCAAAGTGCGCGATCCGCTTGAGGCATAAGTCGCCTTTGCCTGGCCCGACTTGCCCAGGATTCATATGAATTCCGCATATCCGGGCGTTCGGTTCTGCCGAGAATTCTCGTCCGATTGACCTGTTGCAGAGGGCAGTTGGGCAGATACATTCAGCCGCGGTCGACGCGTTCCGGCGCACCCACCCTCTCCTGTCGGAGGGTGAGTTCTGACCCGGGTCCGCGAAGTGCGGTCCTGCGCAAGGGCCAGTAATAGGGGAGTTAGGCATGGCTCAGGGCACCGTCAAGTGGTTCAACGCGGAGAAGGGGTACGGCTTCATCGCGGTCGACGGTGGTGCGGATGTTTTCGTCCACTACAGCGCGATCCAGATGGACGGATACCGCACCCTCGAAGAGGGTCAGCGAGTTGAATTCGAGATCTCGCAGGGCCAGAAGGGGCCGCAGGCAGACATGGTCAAGCTCGCCGTCGGCTGAGTTCGAGCGGTCGGCCAACGACGCCACTCACGCACTGCACTCACGCACTGAGGGCCCGTACCCCGGGGGTACGGGCCCTCAGTGCGTCCCGCGTGTGCCGTGCATGCCTCCCGCGGGCGGCGTGCGTGCCTCCCGTGCGTGCCGTGTCTGCCTCCTGCGCGCCCCGGCGCGGTGTCCACATCCCGAGGGGGACGCTTGCACTCTCGGGGGTCGAGTGCTAATCATTGGCGTTAGCACTCTCCAGGTGAGAGTGACAGAACTTGGACCGGGCCGGTGAGGCCCGCAGGTCGGTGGGGCAAGGAACCACCGGTCACGCAGGCCGTCCGTCGCGGGCGCCACTCGGTCCGGAGAAATCCACCCCTGTCCGGGAGGACCACTTCACATGGCCAAGATCATCGCGTTCGACGAGGAGGCCCGGCGCGGTCTCGAGCGCGGCATGAACCAGCTCGCCGACGCCGTCAAGGTCACCCTTGGCCCCAAGGGTCGCAACGTCGTCCTTGAGAAGAAGTGGGGCGCCCCCACGATCACCAACGATGGTGTTTCCATCGCCAAGGAGATCGAGCTGGAGGACCCGTACGAGAAGATCGGTGCGGAGCTGGTCAAGGAGGTCGCCAAGAAGACGGACGACGTCGCCGGCGACGGTACGACCACCGCCACCGTTCTCGCCCAGGCTCTCGTCCGCGAGGGTCTGCGCAACGTCGCCGCGGGTGCCAACCCGATGGCCCTCAAGCGGGGCATCGAGAAGGCCGTCGAGGCCGTCTCCGCCGCCCTCCTGGAGCAGGCCAAGGACGTGGAGACCAAGGAGCAGATCGCTTCGACGGCCTCCATCTCCGCCGCCGACACCCAGATCGGCGAGCTCATCGCCGAGGCCATGGACAAGGTCGGCAAGGAAGGCGTCATCACCGTCGAGGAGTCCCAGACCTTCGGTCTGGAGCTGGAGCTCACCGAAGGTATGCGCTTCGACAAGGGCTACATCTCGGCGTACTTCGCCACCGACATGGAGCGCATGGAGTCGTCCCTCGACGACCCGTACATCCTGATCGTCAACTCCAAGGTCAGCAACGTGAAGGACCTCCTTCCGCTGCTGGAGAAGGTCATGCAGTCCGGCAAGCCGCTGCTGATCATCGCCGAGGACGTCGAGGGCGAGGCCCTGTCGACCCTGGTCGTCAACAAGATCCGTGGCACCTTCAAGTCCGTCGCCGTCAAGGCCCCGGGCTTCGGTGACCGCCGCAAGGCCATGCTCGGCGACATCGCCATCCTCACCGGTGGCACCGTCATCTCCGAAGAGGTCGGCCTCAAGCTGGAGAACGCCGGTCTCGACCTGCTCGGCCGCGCCCGCAAGGTCGTCATCACCAAGGACGAGACGACGATCGTCGACGGTGCCGGTGACAGCGACCAGGTCCAGGGTCGCGTCAACCAGATCCGCGCCGAGATCGAGAACTCCGACTCGGACTACGACCGCGAGAAGCTCCAGGAGCGCCTCGCGAAGCTGGCCGGCGGCGTGGCCGTCATCAAGGCCGGTGCCGCGACCGAGGTCGAGCTCAAGGAGCGCAAGCACCGCATCGAGGACGCGGTGCGCAACGCCAAGGCCGCCGTCGAGGAGGGCATCGTCGCCGGTGGTGGCGTGGCTCTGCTCCAGGCCTCGGCCGTCTTCGAGAAGCTGGAGCTCTCGGGTGACGAGGCGACCGGCGCCAACGCCGTCAAGCTGGCGCTGGAGGCCCCGCTCAAGCAGATCGCCGTCAACGGTGGTCTCGAGGGCGGCGTCGTCGTCGAGAAGGTGCGCAACCTGGCCGTCGGCCACGGTCTGAACGCCGCGACCGGCGAGTACGTCGACATGATCGCCGAGGGCATCCTCGACCCGGCGAAGGTCACGCGTTCCGCCCTGCAGAACGCCGCGTCCATCGCCGCGCTGTTCCTCACCACCGAGGCCGTCATCGCCGACAAGCCGGAGAAGGCCGCCGCGGCCGCTCCGGGCGGCATGCCGGGCGGTGACATGGACTTCTGATCCTGACGGATCGGTAGTTCCTGTACAGCTTTGCCGCGTCGGGCCCCTGGACCAGCTGGTCCAGGGGCCCGATGTCGTTTCCGGGGCTAACGGTGCCTGTGCGCCCGGGTACGAGGCGTGCGGCGAACCGGTCCGGTTGGCGTCACCATCGGCCTTCCAGCCGCGGCTCCCCGTGTGCGTGCGGTGGACGCACCCACGATGCCCGCCGGAGCATCGTGGGCGCGTGATACCGCGGCCCCCATTCCGTCGTGGGCGTCCGGCTCCCGGTATGACGGGGTGTCGGGCGTCGTGACGCTCCCGCCCGCCGACCCGCGCTACGGCAGGCGGTCGAGCAGCCAGGTGCTGAGTTCCTCCGTCACGAGGGTGTGTGCCTCGTTCCGGGAGGCGAGCTTGAACTCGTCCAGCCCGCTCTCGTCCTCCGGGAGCGAGGAGATGTCCGCGTACAGCTCCTCGTCCGTGTCCAGATCGCGGATGTCCACCGCGCTGACCGCCGGCACGAAGCAGTGCGACCGGATGCGTACGTCGGTCTTGAAGCCGAGGAACGGGCTCAGGGCGTTGAGCCCGTCGGCGAGGATGCCGAAGCCTTCCAGCGAGCCGCCGGGTGCGCCGTCGATCGAGGGGAGTCCGTTCGTACGCACCTCGTTGGTCTTCAGCGTCACCACGCGCAGCTTCGCGACGAGTTCGTCGGGGCCCGGCGCCTGGGTGTAGAGCTTGGTCCCCACGATCGACAGGCCCTTGCCCTCCAGGGCCAGTTCGCCCGCCCGCACATCGGTGCCGGTGCCGTCGGCCACGCCGTTGGCGACACCGATCCGCCGGGGCCGCTGCGGCCATTCGCCGACGGCCGCCATCTCGGCCAGGAACGCGGCGCGCTCGTCGCTCTGGTCCGGTGTGTCGTCCCACTTCGCGATGTGCCGCCACAGCAGCTGGCGGGCGGCCGGGCTGTTGATCTGGTCGGAGAACCGGCTGTCGAGATCCTTGATGTAGTGCGCGAACGCCTGGAGCCCGATCGGGATCCAGGCGCCTCGGTGCGGGCTGTCGTACGAGAAGTACAGAGCGGTCTGGTGGTCGATGCGATCGGTCTCCATCCTGGCCAGCGCATGCCTGGTGACGAGCCCGCCCATGCTGAACCCGCCGACGGTCAGCGGTGTGTCGCCGAGCCGCTCCGCGATGGCCCGCGCGATCACGGCCTGCGCGGTCCGGGAGTTGTCCAGAATCGACGCGCTGCGCTCGTGGAAGCCGAGAAGGATGACGTCATGGCCACGGCGGCGCAGCTCGCTGATGAGCGCGTAGTCACCGAACTCCATGATCTGCCAGGAGAATTCCAGCTCGCTCGGCCCCGTGCTGAAGCCGTCGGCGAAGATGACCGGCCGTACGAGACCGGTGTTCCCCTCGCCGTAGTAGACCCAGGCGGTACCGCCCGGCAGATCCCACACGGTGCTGGGCGGCAGCGGAAGGGATCCGGGCCTCTCGGCGTCCAGGCGGGGGCCGGGCGCCAGGGCGATGGGGGGCTTGTCGCGGAGTCCGGAGACGATCTGCTCGTGGGACGGTTCGGACATGATTCGTTCCCCTTTGGGGCGATTGATTACGATGCGCGCCAAGAGGAACACGCAACGTAGTCACCGGCTAGGGAAAGCGGATCAAACCACCCCCAGGTGGGAGCCGGTTTCGGACACCGGGCCCGGCTTTCCGCCTTCTCGGGTCAGCGCGACTTCGGCCGCACGGACCGGCGGGCAAGTCCAGCCCGTACGTCGTTCATCCGGCCGCGTACGCCGTCCGCCGGTACGGCTCCGCCGGGCCCGGCGGGTACGGCGACCGATTCACCCCGGCATGGCCTGCACCGGCCGCCGGTCAGGGCCTCCGTGCTGCCCGGCGAGCGGCACTCGCTGCATTCGAGGGTGCGCAACACCGTTCGCTGTTGTGCCGGAGCGACTCGTTCGGGTGGCATCTTGTCGGTGAGCCGTCTGTGGACGAGGGCCGCCGGGTGGTGGACGGGGGCGGGCAGCCCGTCGGTGAGGGCGTGCAGCAGCTCCGCCTCCGTGGCGCCTCGCTCGAACCAGTCGGTGACCTGCGGCTCCAGCGCCGCGCAGTCCGCCGCCGACAGCGTGAGCGTGGGTGCGGTACGGCCCAGCGCGGCGAGAAGTGCGAACGCGCGGGAACGAGTGGGGCGTTGGGGCCGTTCGGGCGGTACGTCGCCCCGGGTGAACGCCGCCCACCACTCGTCGTCCCGGGCGGTCCGGGAGAAGAACGTCCGGGTCACCCAGAGCAGCACCTCGTCGTTGGCGACACACTCGCTGCCGCGCCGCAGATGCCCGGCGTCCCGCAGCCGGTTGAGGGCGGTCCGCAGTGCGCACTGCCCGTACGGGAGCACCTTGGCCAGCGTCTTCACGGAGATGTCGGCGCCCTCGGGCAGCCGGTCGAGGTACGCGGCGATGGACGCCTCGCGAGGCGGGAGGTGCGCGAAATCGCGCTCGGTGCGGGGGAGTTGCGAGGGTGCGGAACGCTTGCCGTAACCCGGATTGGCCATCGGGTGCGGGGCCGGGGGCGTGGGCAGGGATACGTGCGGTGCGCACGGGGCGGCACTAAGCTGGCTGTCAGCCATTAGATCGCTCCTGACGATCGAAGTGGTCAGGCCCCTGTTTGGTGTTCCACCACCGGCAGGGGCCGTTCTGCGTTTTGCGTTGTTCTGCGTTTCTGCGACGTTCTGTATTCGGCACGCTAGAGCGTCGCCACCGTCCGTGGCAAGTCGGTCACGAAAAGTCAACTCGCCGCTCGGGGTGGGTGGGTGGGAAGTGGCCCACCTCCCATTCCTCGCAAAGAGCGCTCGGACTTCGCGGCTTGAGCTCCGGGGCGAATGTCCCTGGCAGGAGGGGGCGCGTGTGGTAATTCGAATGCGCCGGATGCGCTCCGAATGCGCCGCTGCTGACGGGGTGGAGCTGTTGGGGCGCGATGCGGGAATCGAGGAAAGGGCGGCGGGCTCCTGTGATCTTGAGTGCCGGGCCGATCGGGCCCGAACCGCCCCCCGCTCAACTCGTACGAGGAGTCCCGTGCGTATCCGATCCATCCTGTCGCTGGCCGCGTCCGCCGTCGCGGTCCTGGCGCTCGCCACCCCCTCCCAGGCCGCCGACGACGGCGCCTACCTCATCCGTGACGCGCGCAGCGGTCAGTGTCTCGCGGGCGGCGAAGGCCCGCTCGGCGGCCATGTCGAGCCGTGCAACCCCGGCACCGTGTGGGAGATCCGCAACCAGGGCAACGGCCTGGCCCGGATCGTCGAGGCGCGCGGCGAAGGCCGCTGCCTCGCGCTCTCGCCGATCCGGATCTACCCGCCGGTGGTATGGGTGGACCGGTGCGGCAACCAGCCCGACGAGTGGTCGATCCAGGGCCCGGACGGCGGCGCGCCGGTGGCTATCGCCCTCGGCCGGGGCGAGCTCGGCTATCTGACCACGGAGGGTGACCGTGCGGTCATTCTCCCCGACGGCAGGCCCCAGTGGTTCCTGCAGCGGCTCGGCTAGTCCGCCGCACATTCCGTGACCGGGTCCGGGGCTTGAGCTCCGGGCCCGGTCACGTTTCTGTCGGGCGTTGCGCCTGGCGGAGGTCCGGCGCGTGAGAGGGCGCGGCGCTGTGCCGACCGCACCTCGGGACCACTCGATGCGGTGAACATCACGGAGAGTAATGGTTTCGGCAGGATCGCTCTGACTACGATCTGTAATCAAGCAACCGTGGACTCGGATATTTTGGTGCCCCCGTCGATGCTGCCGAAGGGCGCCCGGCCGGACAGTTCCACACTCCTCCTGACAAGCAGCCCGGATCCGGCGGTCGTGCGCGAGGTGCTCGACGGTATCGGAGGGATCGCGCCCACCGTCCGTGTCGATCTGGTGGGTACCAACGTCGAGGGCATGCAGCAGATCGCGGTCGTCAAGGCGCTGCTCGGAGCCGGGATGGTGTTGGGGCTGGTGATCGGTGTCGCGGCCTATCTGGTGTCCGTGACCGACCGGGCCGTCGAACGCAGAGCTCAGGTCACCGCTCTCTCCCTGCTCGGCGCGCGCCCTCGGACGCTGCGTGCGGTGCAGTGTGCTCAGGTGGTGTTGCCGCTGGTGGTGGGGCTGCTGCTTGCGCTGGTGACGGGGAAGCTCACCGAGTCCAGCCATCTGATCACCGGGGGCGGCGCGGTGTTCTGGGACGGGGAGGGCGTTCCGCTGTTGTTGTTCTCGGCGTTGGGTGTGGTGGTGGTCGCGGCGGTCGGGGCGTTGCCGTTGGTGGGGCGGCGGGTGAATCCCGAGCTGATCCGGCGGGACTGATCCGTGGTCCGGGGCCCGCGTGGTTCGGGGGGCCCGGTGTGCGGGGAAAGGCAGGAACTGCCTCTCCTTGTTCCGGCACACCGGGCAGAGTGGGGCGGGGCAGGTCAGTCCCGGCGGGGGCCGATGACCGTGGTTCCGTCGTGCACGGTGATCGCCAGGGCCGGGCAGATGTCGGCGGCGTCCAGGACCCGTTCGTCCGGCTCGATCCCGTCGGCCCGCGCGCGGGCGTGCTCACCGTCCAGGGCGAACACCTCGGGGACGGTCCCGGCGCACATGCCCGATCCCTGGCAGAGCTGGGGGTCGACGCGTACGTTCCAGGTCATGGCGGTCACCACTCCACCGGCATGACGCGCGGGCCGCGCACCAGCATCTCGGACTTCCAGGTCACGTCGCCGGCCAGGCGCAGTTCCGGGAAGCGGGTGATGAGGGCGGACAGCGCCTCCTGGAGTTCCAGCCGGGCCAGCGGGGCGCCCAGGCAGTGGTGGACCCCGTGGCCGAATCCGAGGTGCTGGTTGCCCTCGCGGGCGATGTCGAGCACGCCCGGGGCGGCGAACCGCAGCGCGTCGCGGTTGGCGGCGCCGACGGCGACCAGGACCGGGCTGCCCGAGCGGACGAGGGTTCCGCCGACCTCGATGTCCTCGGTGGCGTAACGGGGTTGGCCGGCGCCGCTGCCCAGGGGCACGAAGCGGAGCAGCTCCTCCACCGCGTTCGGGACGAGCTCGGGCTCGGCCCTGAGCCTGGCCAGCTGGTCCGGGTGGTCGAGGAGGGTGAGGACGAAGTTGGGGATCTGGGACGCGGTGGTCTCGTGTCCCGCGACCAGGATGCCCACGCACAGATCGATGAGTTCGAGCTCCGAGAGCCGGTCGCCGCCGTCGCGGGCCTCGATGAGCGCCGTCATCAGGTCGTCCTGCGGCGACCGGCGGTGCTGGTCGATCAACCCGGCCATGTAGGCGCGCAGTTCCTCCCGACTTGCGTCGAACTCCTCGGCGGTGAGCGAGCTGGTCGACAGTGCGTCGTCGCTCCACACACGGAAGCGCGGCCGGTCCTCGGTGGGGACGCCCAGCATGCGGCAGATCACGGCGACCGGCAGCGGCAGCGCGAACAGGTCGACCAGGTCGGCGGGTGGCCCGGCGGTTTCCAGCTCGTCGAGGAGGCCGGCGGTCAGTTCCCGGACCTGGGGGCGCAGCTTCTCGACCTGGCGGACGGTGAACGCCTTGGCGACCAGGGAGCGCAGCCGGGTGTGGTCGGGCGGGTCCATGCCGAGGATGCCGCCGTTGCGCTGCCCCTCGGACTGCCGGGGCTCGTCGTGCGAGGCGGCCGCGGCCCGGCTGAAGCGCTGGTCGCCGAGGACCAGCCGGGCGTCGGCGTAACGGGTGACGAGCCAGGCCGGTTCGCCGTACGGCATCTGGACCTGTAAGAGGCCCGCCCGGTCACGGACGCCCTCGTAGGCATCGGCGAGCTGGAGTCCGTCGGGGGTGTTGAAGGGGTAGGAGAGGGGTGCGACATCTGCTGTGGTCACTGCGGCCTCCCGGATGTAAGCAGCTGCTTACAACGGTAGGAGCGGCCCTCGGGAGCAGTCAACAACGCTTTATGGCCGTTATCCTGACGGGCCGTCCGAGAGGAATGCCACCATGGAACCCGGTTCCGCACCGCCGTCCGAAGAGCGCCGCAGGGACGCCGCGGCCACCCGTCGCCGGTTGCTGGAGGCGGCCCGCGACCTGTTCGCGGAGCGGGGCTACGAGGGGGCGACGGTCCGGAGCATCGCGGCGCGCGCCGGGGTCAATCAGGCCCTGCTGTTCCGGTATTTCGGCTCGAAACGGGGTTTGCTGACGGAGGTCGTCGCGCTGGGCGGGCTGGAGCAGTTGCAGGCGACGCCGCCCGAGGAGCTTTTCGAGACTGCCCTGCGCTCGATGCTGACCCATAGCGCGGAGGGGGCGGAGGACCGTTCCCTGGAGGTCTATCTGCGGTCGGTCGGGCGGGGCGACGAGGCGGCCGGAACCTTGCGGGAGCTGGGGGAGGAGTACCAGAGCGCGCTGGCCGGGCTCTCCAGTGCCCCGGACGGTGCGCTGCGCGCGGATCTCGCCATGGCCTGGCTGCTGGGGATCGGCCTGATGCGGACGGTCGTCGCGCGGGAACCCCTGGCCGGCGCCGAGCCGGACGAGGTCTGCCGCCTTGTGCTCGGCACGCTCAGCCATCTCTGGTCCCCACCGCAGTAGGGGAGGGCGCTCGGGGGAGACGAGGTTTCGGCGCTACGGTGTCGTCCGCCCGGCCCGGGGCGTGAGCAGGTGGCGGTCGGCGAAGTCCAGGTAGCGGCCCCAGTCGTACGGGGTGATCCGGGGCGAGGTCGCCGCAGTAGACGGTGGCCAGCCCGTACCCCCGGGCGATCATGGTCCGTACCGGCCATCGGGTCCGCTCCGCACCCCGGCCCGCCGCCGTCGCCCGGCGGCCGGTCAGGCCCTTGTCGGGCCGCTCCGGAACCCACCCCTCGGCGAGCGAGATCGCGGGATCGGGGTCGCGGCGCACGTCCGGGCCAGGGGCCCGAGCGTCGGGCCCGGGACTTGAGCCCCGGGCCCGGCACAGCGGTTGTCGCGCCTCGGCGGTCGTCCTGCTCTCAGCGGTTGTTGTGTTCGAAGTCGGCGAAGGCCGTCTCCTGACGCCACTCGGTCGCCGCCTTCGGGTTGGCGGCGAGGTAGCGGGCGCAGCGCGTGCTCGGGTGCTCGGTGCCCGGACGGTTGCCCAGGCAGGCGGAGGCCGGGCGGTAGCCGGACGGGGCGGAACCGGTGGCCCACAGGCTGCGGCCGTTGCGGAACGCGTACTCCAGCGAGGCGCGGGCCAGGTCCTTCAGCTCGACGTAGCTGAGGCCGTACGTCTTGGCCGCGTACTGGTACTCGTGGCTGATGTCGATACGGGAGACGCCCGGGTCGTCGGTGGCCAGCACGATCGGGACACCGTAGCGGCGGTAGGCGTTGAACGGGTGGTCGTCGCCCGCGATGCCGAGGATCTGCTTGTTGCTGGAGAACGGCACCTCGACGGCCACCTTGCGCCGAGCCATCGTCCGGGCCAGCTGCCGCCAGTCGTCCTCGTGGACCAGGTCCACGCCGTGGCCGATGCGCTCGGCCCCGGCGACGAGTACGGCTTCGCGGATGTGGAAGGTCAGGTCCTCGGGCTTGACCAGGCCGGGGGCCAGCTCACCGGCGTGCAGGGTGAGGTGGGAGTCCGGGTACTGGCCGCGCAGGTACTTCAGCATCCGCATCTGGAGGCTGTAGTTGGCCAGCGCGCTCTCGCCGTCCTCGGGCTGTACGAGGTTGACCGCGACGAACCTCGGGTCGCGCTCCGCCAGCCGCATGCCGACCGCCATCTGCGTGAACACCCGCACCGGGGAACTGCCCCGGGACACCTGGGAGATCCACCTGACGGGGAGCCTGCAGCCCGGGGCGGGGCGGGCGGTGTCGCAGTGCGCTGCCGCCCGGAACTGCACGTCGGTGTCGTCGGCCTCCTGGACCGCCTCGTCCACCACCCGGTCGAGCTGACCGCCCGCCACGAGCTTGCGGTGGAGGGCGGCCAGGTCGGCGTCGTAGCCCACCTTGTCGGCGAGCTTCTTGCTGCTGTCCGACGCCGGGGTGACCAGGGTCTCCAGGTAGAACTGGTTTTGCTCGACCACGGTGTTGGCCACATTGGCGAGCATCTTGCCGCGGGTGTACGCGGTGGCCAGCCCGAACTTGCCGAACGTGTCGAAGAAGTGGTCGTGCCCGGACTGGTCGGCCGGGAAGTCCTGCATGGACCAGGCCCGCACGATCCGCTGCCGGAACGCGGCGTCGTGCTGCGCGTCGATCGCGGGCCTCGTGCCCGGCCCGCACGGCGGCGCCACGGCCGTGTCCGTCGCGTCGATGCACAGCCCGTTCTCGCCCGCGAGCTTGATCAGGTACTCGGTGGTGACCGCCCCCGACAGGTGGTTGTGGAGGTCGCCTCCCTTGGGCAGCGCCTTGAAGAAGGCCTTCAGCTTCGCCGGCCTGCCCTGCAACGAGGCGAGGTGCGCGGTGGTCCTGGCCTCGGCAGGGGTGACGACACGGGGCAGCGCCTGAGCGGTTGGCCGGGGCGCCGGCTCCTTCGCGGGGGCGGCGGCGGCCGGGATCGCCGGAAGCAGAGTCAGTACGGCGAGCGCGCCGAACCCGGCCGTGCGCAGCGACTTGGGACGGTGTGCCGTCCGAAATGTTGAGATCACCGCCGAATGATCGCGTTCGAAGAGACCATTCTTCACCCAAATCGCATGTATGGCCTGAAACCTCCACCCAATCGAGCGATTCGCGCCCTTCTTTCCCCGTTCCCCGGGGTGTGTGCCAAACGCCCTGTGCCGTGGGGTAGTTGGAGCGACCGTGTCCCACTGGGAGGAAAGTACTTTCCTCCCTGGAAAGTAGATGCCAGGATGAGGGGGTAGGCAGTTCAGGCAGTGATGAGCAGGCCCGGGAGAGCACGATGGCACCGCAGGAGAACACCCCCGCCCGTCCGGGTGACACAGCCGTGTCCGCCGACTTCGCGGCCGAGGCTCTGCAAGGCATAGACACGGCCAGGGAGCGGGCCCGTCTCACGGCCGGGTTGACTCCCGCCTGGTACGGCCCCGCGGCGGGCGCGGCCCTGATCGTTCCCGCCCTCGTCGATGCATGGGCCCGGGGGCGGGGTGGCTGGGCGGTGCTCCTGTCCCTGCTGATCGCCTTTGCGGGCCTGGGCGTGCTGCTGGTGCTCGTCAACGTCGTCAGGCGCAGCTCGGGAGTGAGGGTGACGCTGCCCTGGTCCGCGCGTCTGCGCCGGGTCGGGGTCCCGCTCCTGGTCCTTCTCGCCGCGGGCGGTGCGGCGTACGGGCTGTGCCGCCAGTTCGGGGCTGATCAGGCGGTCGGCAAGGTCGCGATGTTCGTGGTCCTGGGGCTGGGCGTCTGGGTGGTGTTCGTCGCGCGGAACGCGTCGATCAGGCAGAAGCTCCAGGTGGCCGGATGACCGCCGCCGCCACGCCGGACGGGCCTGCGATCGACGCGGCGATCAACCACCCCACCCGGCTGGCGGTCGTCGCCTTCCTCTCGGCGTGCGACGAGGCCGAGTTCGCCACCGTGCGCAGTAGCTGCCAGGTGTCCGACTCGATGCTCAGCAAGATCGCCTCTGCCCTGGAGGGGATCGGATACCTCGCCATCCGCAAGGGTTACGTCGGCAAGCGCCCCCGTACCTGGCTCTCGCTCACCCCTGCCGGGCAGCAGGCCCTGGCCCTGCATGTCGCGGCGCTCCAGGGCATCGCTGCCACGGCCCGGCGAGCGGGCGCGGACGTAGGCGCGGACGCGGAGGCTAGGCGTTCTTGAGGTCCGCGACGAAAGACGTCCAGGCGGCGGCCCGGAACACGAGCGTCGGGCCCTCGGTCACCTTGGAGTCCCGCACGGGGACGATGCCGGGGTGGCCGTCGCCGACTTCGAGGCAGTTGCCGCCGCTGCCGTCGCTGTACATGGACTTCCGCCAGGTCGCGACTTCGAGGCAGTTGCCGCCCTCGCCGCCACTGCAGGAGGACTTGTGCCAGGCGGCTGCGGACAGGTCGTAGTCAGAACTGCTGATCTTCATGGGCGTAATCCTCCGCCACCGACTCGACAAGGGCCAGGGACAATTCCGGTGACAACGCGCTGGCCGCGAGCAGATCGTAGGTCAGTGCGTAGCGGGCGACAGGAGCCGGATCGTCAAGCAGTTGGCCCGACCCGAGGCCGTCCAGATAGGCCAGCGGGGGTGCGTCGGGGAACGACATCAACTTCAGACCGCCGCCCATGGCGGCGTGCGCTCCCTCGCTGAACGGCAGCACCTGCACGATGACCCGGTGCTGGCGCATCAATGACGTCAGGTGTCGCAGCGCCTCTGCCATCACCGCGAAGCCGCCTACGGCTCGTCGCAGCACCGCCTCGTCCAGAACCGTTCACAACTGCGGCGTTGTTGGATGGGTGAGGAGCTGACCACGCTCCAGCCGCGCCGCCACCAGGTCGTCGATCTCCTCCTCCGGCGCGGTCGGCTGGTACGCGCGGAACACTGCCCTCGCGTACGCCTCCGTCTGCAACAGGCCAGGGATCAGTAGGGGCGCGTACTCCCTGATCGCCTTCGCGACCGCCTCCGCATCGGCCGCTTCCGCGAAGTGGTCCGGGTACTTCGACTTCTTCAGGGCGGCGCAGTTGCGGACGAAGAACCCGTCCGCCCCCAGGATCTCGTCCAGCTTCTGGGCCTGGTCCAGCTGCATCCGGCGCGTACCGGACTCCAATTGTCCGATGAAGGAACCGCTCACGAACAGCGGGAGCCCCAACTCCTCCCGCGAGAGGCCCGCGCACTCCCTCCGGTGGCGGAGTTCGGCACCGAGCAGGGCGCGTGGCGAGGAGGAGGGATCGAGTCTCTTGGGACCCGGCATGACAACTCCCTGTGACACATGTGCGGTTGTTGGTTCTGCGCCTCTTCCAGGCTAACGGCGCGTTGGACACGCTGGGTATGCATTGTCATTACTCAGCGTGGAAAGGAATGGGTCATGACGATCAAGGAACGGCGCAGGGTGACGGAGTGCAGAGTGCGGGCAGCGGAGGATGCGGTGGCGCGGCTGAAGGAGGGTTTCTCGGGGGTCGGGATCACGTTGCCGTCGTTGCGGATCGACCCGGTGTCGTGTGCGGGGAGCGACCCGGTGTCGCCGCTGGTCGACCTCGGCCGGTGCAACCTCGACACGGTGCTGCGGCTGAGCGTGGTGCTGGAGGCGCAGGGACAGGCGGGCCATGACGGGTGAGGGCCGTGAGCCGTGCGAGCCGGAGCCGGGGTCGTTCGCGGTGGACACCAGGGACGGGCGGGTGGGGCGCGTGATGGGGAACGTCGGACCGTACGTACAACTGCGGGCGCCGGGGGGTGGGGCGGAGTGGGAATGTCCGCCGGAGTCGGTGCGTCCGGCTCCACTGGGGGAGGTGCTGCGGGCCCGGGTCCGGGAAGTCAACAGGGAGGGGAGGCTGCCGTGACGGTGTCGGGACGCCGGGTGTGACCTGGCGGAGGACGCACGGAAGGGCGACGCCCTGGTCGGGTGCCGCCCTTCGATCGGGTCGATGAGGTCCGGTCGATGCTGTTTACGGAGCAGGGACTTCGCACACGGGCTTTCGAAGTCCAGGGGCAGTGGACGAGGCCGGGCAGGAAGGGGCCGCCGGCCTCGTCGAGGTGGTCCTCGACGTACGGGATGGTCGCGTCGCAGACCTCGATGGCGCAGTCGAAGAAGCCGATCGTCGTGGAGCCGTAGTGGAGGCTCCGGCCCGGAGCCGGCCGAGCGCAGTCAGGAAAATTTCAGGGAGCCCCTGCCAGCGTGCCGTTCCATGACAACCGACATGACGGACACCTACGCGCCCGGCGGGCGCACGCGGGCGCGGCAGATGCTGAACAAGGTCCCGGAAGTGACCCTCTACTTCTGGGTGATCAAGGTGCTGTGCACCACCGTGGGCGAGACCGCGGCCGATCTGCTCAATGACAATCTCGGCATGGGGCTGACCAACACCTCGTACCTGATGAGTGCGCTGCTGGTCGTCACCCTGGTCTTCCAGTTCCGGGCACGTTCCTACGTACCGGGGCTGTACTGGCTGTCCGTGGTCCTGATCAGCGTGGTCGGCACGCTGATCAGCGACAACCTGACCGACAACCTCGGCGTCCCGCTCCAGACCACGACCGTGGTGTTCGCGGTGGCGCTCGCCGTCACGTTCTTCGCCTGGTACGCGAGCGAGCGGACGCTGTCGATCCACTCGATCCGGACGACGCGGCGCGAGGCGTTCTACTGGCTGGCGATCCTGTTCACGTTCGCCCTGGGCACGTCCGCCGGCGACCTGACGGCGGAGAAACTGAACCTGGGGTACTGGCTCTCCGCGATCGTGTTCGCGGCGCTGATCGCGGCCGTCGCCCTCGCTCACCGCACGCTCGACTTCAACGCGGTGTGGTCGTTCTGGATCGCGTACGTCCTGACCCGGCCGCTCGGTGCCTCGCTGGGCGACTACCTGTCGCAGCCCACGGCGGACGGCGGTCTCGGACTGGGCACGGTGGGCACCAGCATCCTGTTCCTCGTCGTCATCCTCGGCCTCGTCGTCTTCCTGACCCGGACCCGGCGCGATGTGGTGGAGGACGACCCCCTGGAGGCGTCCGGCGCGCGGAAGCTCAGCCCGTCGGAAGGGTGACGACGAAGCGTGCGCCGGGGGCGGTGGCGTCCAGCGTGATGTCGCCACCCGCGGCCCTGGCCAGTCGGCGGGCCAGGGCCAGACCGAGTCCCGCGCCGTCGTGTCCGTCCTCGGGGTGGGCACGGCGGCCGGGTTCGAAGAGCGAGGCGACGAAGTCCGGCGGGACGCCGGGGCCGTCGTCGGACACGTACAGCGTGACCTCGCCCGCGCCCGGTGCGCAGGTGAGGGCGACCGACCGGGTCGCGTAGCGGCGGGCGTTGTCCAGGAGCGGTGTGAGGATGCGTTCGGCGACGTCCTCCGAGACGCCGATGGCCACGTCCTGGGTGCCGTCCGCCGTGACGGTCAGGGGTGGGGCGTCGGGAAACTGGGCCGCGTAGCGCTGTGCCAGGCGGTGCGCGATGTCGGGGAAGCGGGAGCGGCCGGGGGTGTGCGTGTTGCGGGTACGGACCTCCGAGAGCAACGAGTCGCAGATCTGCTGCATGGTCGCGGCGGCGCCCGCGATGGCCGCCAGGGAGGTCTCCTGCTGTTCGGCGGTGCGCGGACGTCCGGTGAGCCACTCGGTTTCGGCGGTGATCCTGGCGAGCGGGGTGCGCAGTTCGTGGGACAGCTCGGCGGCCTGCTGCTGCTCGTGTCGCAGGACCGCGGCCAGTCGGTCCAGCAGCGCGTCCAGGCTGGTGGCGAACGTGGCGAGTTCGGCGGGCCTGCCCTCGGCGCCGAACCGTTCCGGGGCGCCCGCGGCGCTCCACCGGGTGGCCTGCTCGCTCATCGCGGTCACGGGGCGCAGGGCCCGTCGTACGACGAGGCGGGTCAGGAGATAGATGGTGGCGAGCAGGAGCACGGCCAGGGCGATCGAACCGATCAGGGCGGTGTCCGCCGTGCTGCGGTAGGGGTCGAGGTTCACGGAGCTGACGACGGTTCCGGCCCGGACGGGCGGGTGTCCCTCCCGGGCGGGGGTGTCGACGGGGAAGGCGTACAGCCGCCACGAGCCGGGGCCCTTGGTGTCGGCGAAGGTCTCGCGCCGACCGGCGAGCCGGGCCGCCTGCGCCTCCAGGCCGGCGGGTGCGGTGGGGGGTTTCTCGATGACCGTGCCGCCCTGGAAGATCCAGACTCCGGCGTCCAGGGCCCGGTCCTCGGCCGGTTCCCGGACGACGAGCCGGCCGTCCGGGCGTACGTCCACGGTCGCCGCCACGGCCTCGGCGCGGGTGCGCAGGACGTCGTCGGCCTGGCCGTGCAGCCGCTTGTCGAGGGCGAGGTTGAAGACGGTGGTCAGGACGCCGATCCACAGCGCGCCGGTGGCGAGGGCCATCAGGGCGAGGCGACCGCGGAGGGTCCGGGGGGTGAGGTGGCGGTTCATGGGGCCTCAGCCGAAGCGGTAGCCGACGCCGCGGACCGTGCCGATGCCCCGGGGGCTGTCCGACTCGCGGAGCTTGCGGCGCAGGCGGGCCAGGTACTGGTCCAGGGTGTTGTCGCTGACCTGCGCCCCTTCCGGCCATCCCGCACGCAGCAGCGTCCGGCGACGCACCACGGAGCCGGGGTCGGCCATCAGGCACGCCAGCAGGCGGAACTCGGTCGGGGTCAGGGCCACGGGGTGGCCGTGCACCGTCAGCTCGTGCCGTATCGGGTCCAGCCGCATCGCGCCCGCACTGTCGGCGAGGGTGCTGCCTCGGTGCCCGGCCCGGTTCAGGACGGCGCGGACGCGGGCCGCGAGCTCGCTGAGGTGGAACGGCTTGACCAGGTAGTCGTCGCCGCCGGAGGCGAAGCCGGAGAGCCGGTCGGTGAGATTGCCGTGGGCCGTGAGGAAGATCACCGGAACGGTGAACCCCGCACCGCGCATCGCCTGGCACACATCCCGCCCGTCCGAGTCCGGCAGCCCCACATCGAGCACGACCGCGTGCACCGACGCGTCGACCGCCTTCAGGGCGGTGGCGCCGTCGACGGCGGTCACGACGTCGAAGTCCTCGTCGCGCAGGCCACGGGCCAGGACGTCGCGCAGGCCGTGGTCGTCCTCGACGACAAGAATGCGGGCTGCGGTCACCGGGCCAGTATTACGCGGCCGGTCACTGCATGCGTCACACGATCGTGGGACGCCGAGGGGAACGGCGAAACTGCCGCGGAACCGTCGATCTACGCTCCTTCGACAGACCACAGGAGAAGGGACTCGTGATGACTGCCGCGATGGTCGAGAACGACCGGACATCCGGGGGCCGCCCGTGGGACTACCTGCTGCGGACATGGCGTGAACTGGACGTGCCCGAGGGGTGGCGCGCCGAGATCGATGAAGCGCGGATCGTCTTGGTACCTCCGCCTCATGCGCATCACAACGGCATCGCCGCCAAGGCGCAGCGCAGGCTTTACAGAGATCTGCCCGAAGAGCTGGAGATCTACCAGACCCTCGGCATCTACGTAGCCGCGCTCGGCAAGCTCTACGTGCCTGATCTGGTAGTCATGCCATCGGAGCTCATCGACGCCGCCGACCCGGAGGTCAACGACCCGATGGACGCGGCGGAAGCACAGCTCATCGTCGACGTCACCTCGAAGGGCCACGCCCGGGACGACCGGACGAAGAAGTACCGCGCCTACGCCCGCGCGGGCGTGCCGATGTATCTGCTGATCGACCGGTTCGACACACGTGGGGCGATGGCCACCCTGTTCACGGAGCCCAACGAGGACGGGACGTACAAGCACTCCGATCCGGTGCCGTTCGGCAAGCCGCTGGTCCTGCCGGAGCCGTTCGGTGCGACGCTCCTCACGGATGAGTTCCCGGTCTGAGCGGACATGGACGAGGGCGGCACCCGGTGTCGGGTGCCGCCCTCATCCATGTCCGTGTGCCCGGGGTCAGACCCCGGCCGGTTCCTTCGTCGGACTGTCGGGGCCGGCCGTCGGGGACATTGGGCCGCCCGTTGCCGCGACCGTGGATTCGGCCGGTTCCTGCGAGACGTTGAACTCCGCCAGCAGGTCCTTGCTGAAGCCGAAGAAGTACGTCGCGAGGAACCCGGCGAAGTAGCCGACCAGCAGGCCGCCCGCGTAGATCGCGACCGTGGTGCCCAGGCCGTGGTTGCCGTCCAGGAGGGGGAACAGGGCCCAGCCGGACGGACCGATGGCCGTGGAGCCGACCTTGTCGCCGAGCTGGTTGAACAGGCCGATGAAGCCGCCGCCGAACGCACCGCCCACGCACGCCGTGACGAACGGGCGGCCGAGCGGGAGGCTGACGCCGTAGATCAGGGGCTCGCCGACGCCCAGCAGACCGGCCGGAAGGGCGGACTTGATGGTGCGGCGGATCGACTCGTTGCGCGGGAGGCGGAAGTAGACCGCGGCGGCCGCGCCGACCTGGCCGGCGCCCGCCATCGCGAGGATCGGGAGCAGCACGGTGTAGCCCTGCTGCTCGATCAGGGTGGTGTGGATCGGGATGAGCGCCTGGTGCAGGCCCAGCATCACCAGGGGCAGGAAGAGACCGCCGAGCACGAAGCCCGCGCCCGCGCCGCCGTTGGAGAGCAGCCAGTCGGCGAACGTACCGATGGCGGTGGAGATCTCACCGGCCACGTACATCAGGCCGAAGATCGTCACCAGGCCGGAGACCAGGACCGTGAGGGTCGGGGTGACCAGTACGTCCAGTGCCTCGGGCACCCAGCGCCGGCACCACTTCTCCACGTACACCGCGAGCACCGCCGCGCCGAGCGCGCCCAGCACACCGCCTTGTCCGGGGGAGAGCTTCTGGCCGAACGCCTCGATGTTCGCGACGCCGGGGAAGACGATGATCGCGGCGACCGCACCGCCCAGGATCGGCGTACCGCCGAATTCCTTCGCCGTGTTGTAGCCGACGAACACGGCGATCAGCGCCATGAAGCCGGACGCCATCGCGGCCAGGGCGGGGGTGACCGAGGTCAGCCAGCCCAGGTTCACCAGCAGGCCGTTGAGGCCGGCGATGATGCCGCAGCCGATGAGCGCCGGGATCAGTGGGACGAAGATGTTCGCGATCCTGCGCAGGAACAGCTTGAACGGGGTGGCGTTCTTCGTCTTCCGCGCCGCCTTCATCGCGGCGCCCTGAGCGGCGAGCTCGTCCGCGGAGGCGGAGGCGGAGGCGGAGGCCGGGTCGGGAGGTGCGGCTTCGCCCGGTGCGGGGTCCGCCGTCCTGCCCTCCTCGACCAGCTGCTCGAACTCCGGCGTGACCCGGGCGACGGTGCCGGGGCCGAGGACGATCTGATACGTGTCGTCCTCGACCACACCCATGACGGCGGGAACCGCCTTCAGGGCCTCGTCGTCGACGAGTGAACGGTCGTGCAGGCCCAGCCGGAGCCGGGTCATGCAGTGGGCGATGGAGCTGACGTTCGCGGCGCCACCGACGAGCGGAAGGATCGCGGCGGCGGTGGCGCGGTTCTTGTCTTCTGTTGCCATGGTGCGTGGGGCCTTGCTGTGCGGGGGTGCGGAGGTGGAGCCGGTGGGTCAGGTGGTGCGGGGGGCGGCGGCGAGGGCGGCACGGAGATGGCCGTCGGACGCTGCCAGCAGGGTGGCGGCGGTGGGGTTGTCGACCTGGCCGAGGATGGTGAGGATGGCGTTCTTCACCTCGCCGTCGGTCGCGGCGAGGGCGGCCTCGATCTCCTCGTCGGACGCCCCGGTGGCGAGCGAGACGATCCGGCGGGAGCGGGCGCGCAGCTTCTCGTTGGAGGCGCGGACGTCGACCATCAGATTCCCGTACGTCTTGCCGAGCCGGATCATCGTGATCGTCGAGAGCATGTTGAGGACGAGCTTCTGGGCCGTGCCCGCCTTGAGCCGGGTGGAGCCGGTGAGCAGCTCCGGGCCGACGACGACCTCGATGCCGTGCTCCGCCGCGGTGCCCAGCGCGGAGTCCGCGTTGCAGGAGAGCCCGATGGTCAGCGCGCCCTTCCTGCGGGCGTGCTCGACGGCGCCGATCGCGTACGGCGTGCGGCCGGAGGCGGAGATGCCGACCACGGTGTCGTCGGCGGTGAGGTCCAGGGCGTCGAGGTCCGCGGCGGCCAGCTCCTTGCTGTCCTCGGCGCCTTCGACGGCCTTGACCATGGCGGACGGGCCGCCCGCGATCAGGCCGACGACCTCGGAGGGGTCGGTGTTGAAGGTGGGCGGGCACTCGCTGGCGTCGAGCACGCCGAGCCGGCCGGCGGTGCCCGCGCCCGCGTAGATCAGCCGGCCGCCGCGGGCCATGCGGTCCGCGGTGCCGTCGATGGCGGCGGCTATCTCGGGCAGCCGGGCGCCGACGGCGGTCGGGACGGACTGGTCCTCGCCGTTCATGATGCGGGCGATCTCAAGCGTGCCGAGCCGGTCGATCTCGGCGAGCTCGGGACGGAACGCCTCGGTGGTGAGTGTCGCGAGCTGGGCGCGCAGCTCGCCGTATCCGTCGGCGGCGGTGGGGTCGGCGTCGGTGGTGGAGGTCATGGAGGGCGGCTCTGCTTTCTCGGTCTCGTACGGTTCAGCGGGTGCGGGTGCGGGTGGCGGCTGCTCTGGTCCGGCGGGGCGGGCCGGTCAGCGCGGGCGTGGGGTGTGGCGGTGGGCCAGCGCCTCGTAGGAGGCGGCGAGGGCCGGTGCGGCCGTCTCGTACGTGCGCTGTGCGACGCCTATGAACAGGCAGTCCACGACGAGCAGTTGGCTCGTGCGGCTCGACATGGCGGCGGGCCGCAGCTCGCTCTCCCGGGCGGTGGACGTGGTCAGTACGTGGTCGGCGTACTGCGTGACGGGGCCGTCGGGGCGGCCGGTGATCGCGATCGTCGTCGCGCCGCGGTCGAAGGCGACCCGCAGCGGCTCGATGACGTCGACCGTGGAGCCGGAGTGCGTGATCGCGATGGCCACATCGCCGGAGCGGAGCTGCACGGCGTTGGTCACCGCGAGGTGCGGGTCCGTGTGGGAGTGCGCGATCAGGCCGATCCGGGCCAGCTTCTGCGCGAGGTCCTGGCCGACGAGGGAGGAGGCGCCCACGCCGTAGATGTCGATCCGTCGGGCGGTGGCGGCGGCGGCCACGGCGGCACCGAGCTGGACGGTGTCGAGCCCCGCGGCGGTGTCGGCGAGGGTCTGCTGCTCGTCGTAGGCCAGCTTGGCGACCACGTCGGCGATCGGGTCGTCGACCGCTATGTCGGCGGTGACGGAGGGAGCCCGGCCGGACTGCTGGTGCGCGGCGAGCCCGGCGAGGGCCAGACGCAGATCGCGGTAGCCGGGGTAGCCGAGGAGGCGGGCCGTGCGGACCACGGTCGCCTCGCTGGTGCCGGTGAGCTCGGCGAGACCGGTGACCGTGAGGGCTGCGCAGCCGGCCGGGTCACCGGCGACGGCCTCGGCGACGCGTTGCATGGAACGGGTCATGGAGGGCGCGAGCGTGCGCACCTTGGCCGCGAGGGCCGCCGGGGCGGGCGGGGAGTCAGCGCTGAAACTTTCCTTCAGGTCACGGGTCACCTTTGAAAGATATTTTCAATCGGGTTGCCCGTCAACCCCCCCTTTGGTCCCTGCCTCTTCGGTCGCTGCCGCCGACAGCGCGGAAACGGGAGCGGCGGGCGCGCGAGGCGGGTTCGCGGGCGGGGTGACAATGGGCCCATGGAGATGAACCCCCTGGAACAGGCGTTGCACACGGCCCGCGCGCTGGTCATGGCCGATCTTGCCGCGGGTGACGTCGCCGAGGCCGGGATCGTCTCGCTGGTCGAGGACGCGGTGACCAACCGCCGCTGGTGGGTCGAGCAGTGGCCCGACGGCGCCGCGTTCGTGGTCGGGCTCGTCGCCCAGGACGTACAGGACGCCCTGCTCGAACGGTACGGGCGATGGCCGCTCTGCCCGGTCTGCGACGCGGGCGACCCGCACGCCCTGGACGTCGAACCCGAACTGGGCCCGGACCCGCACTGGGTGTGCACCAAGGCCGCGGTGGCCGTGGCACCGGTCGGTTCGCTGAGCGGGATACTGCGGCGGTGACCGTCTACATCGACCCGCCGCAGTGGCCGGGACACGGGCGACTCTGGTCGCACCTGGTCAGCGATGTGTCCTTCGAGGAGCTGCACGCCTTCGCGGCGTCCATCGGCTGCCCGCCGCGCGCGTTCGAGCGGGATCACTACGACGTACCGGAAACACGGTACGAGGACGCGGTGCGGGCCGGGGCCCGGCAGATCGGCTCGAAGGAGCTCGTCCGCCGGATCACGGAGGCGGGACTGCGGCGGCCCAAGGGGCGGCCCGCACCGGGCTGATCCGCGCTCAGGCGGTCGTCGAGGGCGCGCACACCTCCGCCGCGTCCCGCGACGCGGCGGCAGGGGCGCCCGTCACCAGCCGGGACGACGAGCCGCGGCTGCGCTGGAGCCGCAGCGAGAACACCACGGCCACCAGCGCCAGCACCGTCATCGCCGCCCCGGCCCACGCGGTCGCCGCGAAACCGAAGTCGGCGTCGATCACCGTGCCGCCCAGCCAGGGGCCGCCCGTGTTGCCGAGGTTGAACGCGGCCGTCGTCGTCGCGCCGGCCAGCGTCGGGGCGGCGCCCGCGACGTTGAACATCCGGGCGTTCAGCGCCGGGGCCGTGTAGAACGCCGACAGGCCCAGCAGGAACGAGAGCCCGATTGCCGCGACCTGGTTCGACGCGAACAGGGCCAGCGCGACCAGGAAGACCGTCGAGGCCGCGATACCGCTCATCAGCACCCCGAAGAGATGCGCGTCCGCGACCCGGCCGCCGATCGTCGTACCGACCAGCGCACCGATCCCGAAGAGCGCGAGCACCGTCGGCACCCAGCCCGAGTCCAGCCCGGCGACCTCCGTCAGCAGCGGGGCCAGATAGCTGAACGCGCAGAAGACACCGCCGGCGGCGAGCGCCGTGATCACGATCGACAGCCACACCTGCCGGTCCCGGTAGATGCTCATCTCCTGCTTGAGCCGCGGCTTCTGCTCCGGCAGCGGAATACGCGGAATCAGCGTCGTCACCCCGACCAGAGCCACGGCGGACGCCGCGCCCACGGCCCAGAACGCCGACCGCCAGCCGAGGTTCTCACCGAGGAAGGCGCCCAGGGGCACGCCCAGCACATTGGCGATCGACAGACCGCCGATCATCACGGCCATCGCACGGGCCCGCGAGTTCACCGGCACCATCGCGATGGCGACCGCCGCCCCCACCGCCCAGAACCCGGCACAGGCGAACGCGCTCACCACCCGGGACGCGAAGAGCACCTCGTACGTCGGGGCCAGCGCGCCCGCGACCTGGCCGAGGCCGAAGACGGAGATCAGGGCGATCAGCGTGGTGCGGCGCGGCAGCCGGAGCGTGGCCACGGCGAGCAGCGGGGCGCCGATCACCATGCCGATCGCGAAGGCGGATATGAGAAGCCCGGCACGGGGGATCGACACGTTCATGTCGTCGGCGATGGGCGGCAACAGCCCGGAGAGCATGAATTCGCTGGTTCCCAGGGCGAAGACCGAGAGACCCAGGATGTATACGGCCAGGGGCATGCGGGAGCGGCTAGCGGCAGAGTCGGGCATGACAGCTGCCAACAGCGATCACGGCCCCGGCATTCCCCCGCCGCCGCAGGTCAGTGGCTGAGCAGCTGCAATTCGGTCCGCAGGTTCTGCCGCGCCCGCGACTCCCAGTGCTCCGCCCCGTACGGCGTACGGAAGAGCCGCGGCAGCCCGAGCAGCTGGCTCAGCACCGTCGCCCGCCCCTCCCGGAACGCGTCGTCGGGAACGAAGCCGTACTCCTCGCGCACCTGCGCCGCGTACGCCGCGTACTCCCTCGGGGCCGCCGCGAGAATGGCCAGATCCGCGTCGCAGAGCACCTCGCCGTCGGTGTCGCCGTCCGCCGGGTCGTGGGTGATGGTGAGCCGCACCAGACGGGCCACCTCGGCCGTGACACCGTCCGGCACCCCGGCCTCCGGGAGGGCGCGCTCGGCGAGCGCCGCGCTGCGCTCCTCGTTCTCGGACCGGTCGGGCCGGTACACCGCGTCGTGGAACCAGGCGGCGAGGCGTACCGCGTCCGGGTCGGCCGCGTACCCGGCGAGCGTGTCGATGTGATCGAGCACCGCGACCAGGTGCGCGGTGGTGTGGTACCGCCGTTGCGGCTCGGCCCACCGCGCCAGCAGGTTGGCGGCGTACGGCGCCGGATCGGGCCCGGGAGCCCCGCCCCGGGCGCGGATGAGCGCTTCCTGCCAGCGCTCGCGGAGGGAGTCATCGGCGCCGTCGGCCCCGTGGGCACCGCCCGCACACGAACTGTCGCTCATGCGATGACCCTATAGCCCGGGACCGGCCGGCTTCCGGCAACTCCGGGCGCCTCCCGCCCGACACCGTTTCCCATCAGAAACTCGTGCCACCGGAATCCGCGTTCTGATCGACTGTGCGTTCCAGGGCCCATTCGGTCGACTTCTTCGCCAGCCAGGCGGTTTGCCGCAACGCGCTTTCCCCCTCGGCTCGGGCATCGAGGGCGATCCGTTTCAAAGGACTGCGGCCATCATCCTCGTGCCCTGCTCCTTCTACCTGCCCTTCCCTCGCCATGAGGCTCAACGCCGCCCCCAATCGGATGGCCGGCGAGGAATCATTCAGTTTCTCATGGAGCCATTGCAGGTCGGACACACGGACAGGCCGTTGCGTGAAGGTCAGGTTCGCGATTCCTTCGATGATGTCGATCCGCAATGGCTCACCCACCTGTTCGTCGTACACACGCTGCAGAGTCGGCATCAACTCCGGGCCTGATTCCTTGATCCGTGAGAGCAGAAAGACGGCCGATCCTCGTACTGCTTCGTCATGCTCGGCTCCCAGGAGGGGTACGACCGAAGGTGCGCAACTCCAGTAGCTCTCTGAGATCGCCTGCTCCCACGAAACCATCTCAGTGAAGTGATGGCGCGTGTCCGGATCCTCGTCCCATCGAAAACGCCAGGTCCCCAGCGTGTCCGCGTAAGCGCTTCCCAGATAATTCAAGATCTCGGACCGAATCCTTGTTTCCGAGCGTGTGGCGGCATCAAACAGCATGGGGATTGCTGTGACAGCTTCCTCGGTAAAGGCGGCGCCTTGTGGACTGATTCCTTCTTCAAGTGCACTCAATGCCGAAAGAGCGGTCTGTCGATCGGATTTACGCAACCTCTTGATCAACTTCTGCAATCTCACTCGAATGCTCCATTGGTTTCGCCTGGCCGTGATCGACAATTAGCGATTGCTGACGCTTATGCCCATGGTGGAAAGCAGAGGTGCGCAGAAATCGCAGGGCATATAAGGATCTCCATAGTTGTCCATTTCTGCCTTGGCCGCCTCCATGGAACCGTTCCGAGCTGGATTGCTCTCTTCTTCGCTCACTGTTTCATATATCCTGTTACGCCTGTTATGTTCTGCTCGCTCCTTTTCTTTCCTCTCCTTTTCTTTGTAGGCTTCGCTGATGCACTCTATTTCAGCGCACCCCAGATGGTGACTCGGGCGTAATCGCCGTATCTCCTTGAGCGCCTCCGGGTGGATGGATGACGCCGGACGCTGCTGCGTGCTGGTGCCTTTGTGCGTTCCACCACCGGCTGTGCGGAGTATTGCCACCGCCTTGCATTTTCCCTTGTGGTCCTCGGCGAGCTGCATGAGGGCATCCGAGTTCTTGTTCTTCTTTTTGGACTTCTTGTTGGAGATCTCCCTTTTCTTGGGGTTGATTTCTCCAACGATTACCCATTTTGCCTTTTCGAGCACCGCGTAGAGGCGAGTCAGGCCATACTTCACCCGAATGGAATCCAGTACGGGGCCTATGTCGCGTTTCTCTGCGGTTTCGCCAGGCATTTTATTTACCTGGCTGACGGCTGCGTGGACAGCCTTGCGCAAGCGGGTCTGTTTCTCCTCGAGGGTGAGTGGATCGTCTTTTGCCTTACCCTTCTCCTTGAGTTTGTTCCAGAGGGCTTTGCCCTTCTTGGCGATGAAGTTGACAATTTTGTCGATGGCGCGGTTGACGGGTTTGGCGACGGCGTGGAAGACGGATTTGACTTTGTTGGCCAGGTTGCCGATGCCGAGGAGTGAGGCGAGGAAGCCGATGAGGAGGGGGACGCTGGCGGCGAGGGCGGTTTCGACCATTTTTGGGACGCCTGCCGAGCCGCCGTTGGCGATGGCGATGACGGCGTCGAGGACGGCGTTGACGAATTCGACGATCTGGGCGCCCTGGTTCACGATGAACGTGACGATGTCGATGATTCCCTTGACCGCGCGGACGAAGGCGGAGGCGGGGTTGAGGAGGGAGATGATCCAGGTGATCCCGGCGATGATGACGGTGGGGATCAGGTAGCTGGTGAGTTTTTCGAGGATGGTGGCCTTGAGGTCGCCGGCCTCCGTTTCGATTTCCTTGACGGCGCCTGCGGGGCCTTCGGTGGCGAGTTTCTTGGCGACGGGGACGGACTGTTCGACGGCGGTGAGGGCCTGGTCGGGGATGCCTTTGCGGGTGATGCGGGCGCGGATGTTGGCCCAGGTCAGGCCGAGGAGGGAGCCGATGAGCTGGATGATGCCCTTGAGGTCGAACTTCTGGGGGAGTTCGAGGCCGGCCTTGACGGCGGTGCCCAGCAGCCAGGACACGACGCCGGTCTTGAGGTGTTCGGCGATGTTGGTGACGAAGAGGTTGAGTCCGGCGCTGACCGCGCGGACGAGGTTGCCGAGGAACCCGATGGGGTCCTTGATGATCTTCATGATGGCGGAGGCGGCCTTGGCGAGGATGCCGAGGAGGAGGTTCTTCAGTTCGTTGATCGTCTTGATGACGCCGACGATCGCGTCCTTCGCCTTGTCGATCAGGCCCTTGTTGGCTTCCTGGAGTTTCTTGATCTCCTCGTCGACCTTGTTCAGTGCGGCGGTGTACTTCTGCGCGAGGTCCTGGACGAGCTGTTCGGACTTCTCGTTGACGGTGGTTTCGAGGTCGTCGAACTTCCCCGCGAAGTCCTTCGCCGCGTCCTCGCCGAACTGGCGGAGGTCGGCGGGGAGTTTGTCGACCTCGGTCTTGAGTTCGGTGCGGCCCTTCGCGATGCGGGCCTTCGCCTTGCCGAGTTCGGCGCCGATGATGTCGGCGACCGAGGAGATGACGGTCTGCATCTTCGCCACGTAGAGCTTGCGGGCTTCCTGGAAGAGGTCGTTGGCCTCCTTCGGCATGCCCGTCAGCTTGTCCTTGGCCCACTTCGCCGGGCCGAGCATTCCTGAGTAGCGCTTGTCCTTGTACTTCTTCATCCGGCGCTTGTGGTCGGCGGTGAAGGCGTCCCTCGCCGCCTTCTCGCCCTGGGTGAACGCGGTGTCGACCTTCTTGTCCAGGTCGGAGAGGGTTCCCTCGACGTCCTTCTTCGTCGTGTCGTAGACCTTCTGGAGCTTGGCCGTTACCTCGGCGCGTTTCTTCTCGTCCTTCGACTTCGTCTCGCCCTTGCCGCCGTCGACCTGTTTGCCCGCCGAAGTCCTGGTCGTGGTCAGGGCGTTCATGGCCTGGGCGCCGGAGGCCGCCGCCCCCGCCTTCGCGGTCGAGAGTTGTTGGGCCTCGGCCGCCTTCCCCTTCGCGGGGGCCTTCGCGGAGTCCGTTTCTGCGGTCTTCTTCGCGGAGAGGGCCTGGTCGAATTCCGGTTCGTTGCCCCTGGCGAGCTGGTCCTCGGTGACCTCGGCGTCCGCCATTGTCTGGTCGTTGGCGGCCGGGCCCTGGGAGAAGTCCGTGACGGAGGCGGGCTGTTGGGCGGGGACGGCGTCTGCGGCGGACGGGGCGCCGGGGTTGGCGGGTGGTTGGTCGGGGGTCATCGGGGTGACGGGTTTGTCCTTGGCCGCCGAGGTGTCCGGTGGGGCCTTGGTGGCCGTGTCGATGTCCTTGGCGGAGGAGTCCTTGCCGTCCTTGACCTTGCCGTCGACCTCGCCCTTGATCTGATCGGCCTTGCCGGACTTGGAGAACTTGTCCGCCTGGTCGAGGTTCTTCGGGGCCTGCGCGTCGATGGCCTTGTTCACCGCGTCGATGAACGCCTGCTTGTTGAACTCGCCGGGCTTCGCGGCGTTCATCTTCTCCGCGTTCGCCGCCTTGCCCTGGGCCTCTTTGTCGTCGAGGGGTGCGACGGCCGCGTCCTGCGCCGACTTCGACTCGGCGGCGGCGGGGGCGTGTGCGGCCAGGCGGACCTTCTTGGCCGCCACGTCCGCCTTGACCTTGCGGAAGCCGGGGGCCTGGGCGGGGGACGGTTTCACCGGGGCCGTGTAGCGCTGGGCGACCAGGCGGGAGACGGCCCTGTTGCCCGCCGCGCGTTGCAGGTGTTGCAGGCTGCGGGGGTCGGGGGCCGGGCGGTCGGCCGGCGGGCGGTGGGATGGGGGCGTTTGGGAACGTGACACTTCGGGCGTGACTGTCACGTTCTCGTGACGGGGGATACCTCCACGGCCGGCCCCGGAGGCATTGCTGGGAGAGTCCTTCACCGCGTCGTGCCCTAGTACTCGGGGTACGAGCGGTCATCATCGATTTGGCCGAGTGCCGCCACCATGTGGCAAGTGTGGGGGCGAGAACGGCCGGAAGCGCGGGCGCCGGTGTGGAGGCCCGGGCAACGAGGACTGCCCGATAGGGCAGGTGCCCGGCCGGGGCTGGCTCGCCGAGTCGCCCGGTCGCCGCACGGGCGACGGTGCGCCGGACCGGTCAGTGGCCGGGCGGGGTGTCCAGGGCCAGTGCGGCGAAGGTGGCCAGCCAGTGGTCCGTGTTGAAGTCGCCGGAGGAGACGGCGGGCAGGCCGACGGCGAGATGGGCCTCGGCGGACGCGGTCAGGGCGGTGCGGGCGGGGCCCTCGTCCACCGCGTCGAGGACCGGGCGGGGCAGCCCGGCGTGCTCACCCGCGTCCAGGATCAGCCCCCAGACCGAACGCGCTGTTGGGGTGGATCCCGTGCCTGATCGGGTACGTGGCCCGGGGCAGCCAGTCGGCGAGGAGGTCGCCGACCGCCGTCACGGCGGGGACGAGGGCATCGGCCCAGCGGTCGCCCTCGGGGGTGGCGAGCGCGCGGCACTCCGCCGCCAGTGCCCGACGACGTTGCAGACCAGCAGGGCCGCCGCCGTGGGGAGCTGGGCCTTGATCGGTCCGTACTGGTCCCTGAGTTCCAGAAGGGCGGCCGGCACCAGATCGAAGTTGGCGGCCATCGGCGTGACGAGCGTGCCGCAGACGCCGCAGAGCATCCCGATCGCGAGGATCGCGGGCGCGTTGCCGTTCATCTGCTCGATGAGGACGGGCCAGCCGATCGCGGCGAGGCATTAAGCAATTGTTCAACAAACCTACAAGACTGTGTGGTGTGATGCCGCCGGCTATCGGGCGGTGAGACGTTCCGCGTACGCCTCCGCCAGCTGGCGCCGCGAATCCTCCAGGTAGAAGGCCAGCATCCGCTCCGCGCCCGCTGCGTCGCCCTGTGCCAGCCGGTCCGCGATCTCCCTGTTCCGGGTGAGGTAGGGCTCGTGGAAGCGGCGCGGGTCGGCCATCACATGGAAGGCCAGCCGCAGTTCGGCGAGGACGTTGCGCATCAGCTCGTCGGTGCGGGGGCTGTTCGCGAGGCCGGTCAGGGCCTGGTGGAAGCGGATGTTGGCGGTCGAGCAGACCGGCCAGTCGTCGGCCAGCGCCGCCCGCTCGCCCGTCGACACGGCGGCCTCGACGGCCGTCAGGTCGTACGGCGGTTCGCCCAGCGTGCGCAGGGCCGCGCACTCGACGAGCAGCCGGACCCGGTAGATGTCCATCAGGTCGTCGACGGCGAGGACGCGGACGAAGACGCCCTTGTTGAGCCGGTGTTCCAGGAGGCGTTCGTGCGACAGCAGGCGGAAGGCCTCGCGCAGGGTGTTCCTGGACACGGCGAGGGCGCCGCTGATGCTCTCCTCGGAGAGCCGGCTGCCCGGTGGGAAGTAGCCTTCGGTGATCCGGTCGCGCAGGATGGCGGCGACCCGCTCGGCGGTGCCGGAACGGGCCAGGGAGGCGCTGTCCGCCGCCAGTTCGGAGAGGTCCGGAGAAGTCCGGCCGCCCGCAGTCCCCGTCATGCCCCGTCCCCTGCCTGTTCCCGCCGGTGCCTGTTGCGCCGCGCCTGTTCGCGCTGCTGTCTGTCGCTTCAGTGAACCGTACGGCGTCCCACTCCCCAAGCCGGGTCTTGTCAGATTGTTGAACGATCGCTAGCGTGCGCCCGTGATGGATCTGACGAGCCCGGCGAGCCGCACAGCCCCGATGGATCTCAACGCCGATCTCGGCGAAGGGTTCGGGCACTGGACCCTCACCGATGACGACGCGCTGCTCGACTGTGTCACCAGCGCCAATGTGGCCTGCGGATTCCACGCGGGCGACGCCTCCGTGATGCGGCGGGTCTGCGACACCGCCGCCGCCAGGGGAGTACGGATCGGCGCCCAGGTCGCCTACCGCGATCTGGCCGGCTTCGGGCGTCGCTCGATGGACGTGCCGCCCGCCGAGCTGACCGCCGAGGTCGCCTACCAGATCGGCGCCCTGCGGGTGTTCGCCGAGGCGGCCGGGTCCACGGTCTCGTACGTCAAACCGCACGGCGCCCTCTACAACCGCGCCGTCTGGGACGACGACCAGGCCGCCGCCGTGGTCGAGGGCGTCCGGCTGGCCGGCGGGGACCTGGCGGTCCTCGGGCTCCCGGGCTCGCGCCTGCTCGCCCACGCCGGGACCGCGGGCCTCACCGCCGTGCAGGAGGCCTTCGCCGACCGCGCGTACACGCCCCGCGGCACGCTGGTCCCGCGCGGCGAGCCCGGCGCGGTGGTGCACGAGGAGGACGAGGTCGTACGCCGCAGTGTCGGGATGGCGGTGGACGGGGGCGTCACCGGGGCGGACGGCAGCCGGATACCCGTCGTGGCGCGCTCGCTGTGCGTGCACGGCGACACCCCGGGCGCGGCGGCGCTGGCGCGCAGGGTCAGGGCCGCGCTGGAGGCGGCGGGCGTGACCGTGCGGGCGTTCGCATGAGTACGGGGGTTCGCACGGGCGGGGGTATCGAGGTGCTCCCCGCCGGCCCCGGGGCGCTGCTCGTCGAGCTGGCCTCCGGTGAACAGGCCGAGGCCTTCCACGCCGAGCTGCTGCGCCGCCGCGCGCTCGGTGAACTGCCCGTCGTACGCGAGATCGTGCCCGGTGCCCGGACCGTCCTCCTCGACGGCATCGCGGACCGCGCCCCGGACGGCCGCGCGCGGTTCGCCCGGGAACTCGCCTCCTGGCCGATACCGCCGTTGCGCCGCGACACCGGGGAAGCCGTCGAGATCCCCGTCGTCTACGACGGTCCGGACCTCGCGGACGTCGCGGCGGCCTGGGGCGTCGCCGTCGCCGAAGTGCCCCGTATCCACGCCGGGACCGAATTCCGGGTGGCCTTCTGCGGGTTCGCCCCCGGCTTCGGTTACCTCACCGGGCTCCCCGAGCGCCTGCACCTGCCGCGCCGCGCGACCCCGCGCACCCGGGTCCCGGCCGGTGCGCTGGCACTCGCGGGGGCGTACACCGGGGTGTACCCGCGTCCGTCGCCCGGCGGCTGGCAGCTCATCGGGCGGATGCCCGACCCGGGCGGGCTGTGGAACCCGGTCCGTGAACCGGCCGCGCTGCTGAGCCCCGGGGCGCGGGTGCGCTTCGTCGCGGCGGAGGTGCGGGCGTGACCGGCGCCGTCGAGGTGGTCCGGACCGGTGCCGTCGAAGTGGTTCGGGCCGGCGCCCTGACCACCGTTCAGGACGCGGGCCGCGTCGGCTGGGCGCATCTCGGGGTGCCGCGCGCCGGCGCCCTGGACGCCCCCGCCCACCGCCTCGCCAACCGGCTGGCCGGGAACGGGACGGACGCCGCGGTGCTGGAGACGACCGTCACCGGCTGCGCGGTCCGCCCGGGCCGGCCCGTGCTCGCCGTCGTCGGCGGGGCGCCCTGCCGGGTCACCGTCGACGGGCGGCCGGTGGCCTGGGGAACCCCGGTGCGCGTACCGGCGGGCGCGGTGCTCGACGCGGGCCCCGCGGTCCGGGGCCTGCGCAGCTATCTGGCGTTCGGCGGCGGCCTGCTGCCAAAACCGGTGCTGGGCAGCAGATCGGCCGACCTGCTCTCCGGGCTCGGCCCGGCACCTCTGCGCGACGGGGACGTACTGCCCCTGGGCCAGGACCCGTGGAGGCCCCCGGGCACCGACGCCGTGCCCTGGCCGGGCGTGCCCGCCGAACTGGTGCTCCCGCTGCGCCTCGGCCCCCGCCACGCCTGGTTCACCGACGAGGCGCTGCGTACGCTCACCAGCGCCACCTACCGCGTCTCGCCGAACAGCAACCGCATCGGCCTGCGCACCCGGGGTCCGGCCCTGGCGCGCGCCCGCGAGGGCGAGCTGCCCAGCGAGGGGATGGTGCTCGGCGCGATCCAGGTGCCGCCGGACGGGCTCCCGGTGGTGTTCCTCAACGACCACCCGACGACCGGGGGCTACCCGGTCGTCGGTGTCGTGCACGAAACCGCACTCGCGGGCGCGGCACAGGCGGTGCCGGGAACCCAGGTACGGTTCGTGCGGGCGGGCTGAGAACAGGTCCTACGCCGCCGCCCTGAACCCTCGCAGCCGCAGCGAGTTGCCGACCACGAAGACCGAGGAGAACGCCATCGCGGCGCCCGCGATCATCGGGTTGAGCAGCCCGGCCGCGGCGAGCGGCAGAGCGGCCACGTTGTAGGCGAAGGCCCAGAACAGGTTCGTACGGATGGTGCCGAGGGTCTTGCGCGACAGCCGGATCGCGTCCGCCGCGGCCCGCAGGTCCCCGCGTACCAGCGTCAGATCGCCGGCCTCGATCGCGGCGTCCGTGCCGGTGCCCATCGCCAGGCCCAGATCGGCCTGGGCGAGGGCGGCGGCGTCGTTGACCCCGTCACCAACCATGGCGACCGAGCGGCCCTCGGCCTGGAGCTTCTTGACGACGTCGACCTTGTCCTCCGGCATGACCTCCGCGTACACCTTCTCGATTCCGACCTCGGCCGCGACCGCCTCGGCCACCGCCCGGTTGTCGCCGGTCAGCAGGATCGGGGTGAGGCCCAGGGCCCGCAGCTGCTCGATGGCCTCCGCGCTGGTGTCCTTGACCGCGTCGGCGACTTCGAGCACGGCGCGTGCCTCGCCGTCCCAGGCGACCGCGATGGCCGTCCGGCCCGCGGCCTCCGCCTCGGCCTTGCGCCGGGCCAGCTCCACCGGGAGGTGGATCTCCCATTCGGCGAGCAGCTGCTCGCGGCCGACGAGGAGGGCGTGGCCCTCGACGACGCCCTGGACGCCGAGGCCGGGGATGTTGGCGAAGTCCTCGGGGGTGGGGAGGGGGGTGCCGGTGCGTTCGGCGGCTCCGGTGGCGACGGCCTGGGCGATGGGGTGTTCGGAGGAGTGTTCCAGGGCGCCGGCGAGGCGGAGTACGTCGGTTTCGTCGGTGTCTTCGGTGGTGTGGACGTCGAGGAGGGTCATGCGGCCGGTGGTGACGGTGCCGGTCTTGTCGAGGACGATCGTGTCGACGCGGCGGGTGGTCTCCAGGACTTCGGGGCCCTTGATGAGGATGCCGAGCTGGGCGCCGCGTCCGGTGCCGACCATGAGGGCGGTGGGGGTGGCGAGGCCCAGGGCGCAGGGGCAGGCGATGATCAGTACGGCCACGGCGGCGGTGAACGCGGCGGTCAGGCCCGCGCCGTTGCCGAGCCAGAAGCCGAGCGTGCCGAGTGCCAGGGCGATGACGACGGGCACGAAGACGGCGGAGATCCGGTCGGCGAGGCGCTGGGCCGCCGCCTTGCCGTTCTGCGCGTCCTCGACGAGCTTCGCCATCCGGGCCAGCTGGGTGTCGGCGCCGATCCGGGTGGCTTCGACGACGAGCCGGCCGCCCGCGTTGAGCGTGGCCCCGGTGACGGAGTCGCCGACGCCGACCTCCACGGGCACGGACTCACCGGTGAGCATCGAGGCGTCCACGGCCGAGGCGCCCTCGACGACGGTGCCGTCGGTGGCGATCTTCTCGCCGGGGCGGACCAGGAACCGGTCCCCGACCTGGAGTTCGGCGGTCGGCACGGTCACCTCACGGCCGCCGCGCAACACGGTCACTTCCTTGGCGCCGAGTTCGAGGAGCGCCTTGAGGGCCGCGCCCGCCTTCCGCTTGGAGCGGGCCTCGAAGTAGCGCCCGGCCAGGATGAAGGCGGTGACTCCGGCGGCCGCCTCCAGGTAGATGTTCCCGGCGCCGTCGCTCCGCCCGATGGTCAGCTCGAACGGGTGCGTCATGCCGACCATGCCCGCCGTGCCGAAGAACAGCGCCCACAGCGACCACAGGAACGCGGCCGAGGTGCCGACCGAGATCAGCGTGTCCATCGTGGCCGCGCCGTGCCGGGCGTTGGTCCAGGCGGCGCGGTGGAAGGGCCAGGCGGCGTACGTGACGACCGGGGCCGTCAGCGTCAGCGAGAGCCACTGCCAGTAGTCGAACTGGAGCGCCGGGACCATCGACATCGCGATCACCGGCACGGCGAGCGCGACGGCGGTCAGCAGCCGCTGACGCAGGGGCCGCAGCTCGTCGTCGTCCGCGGCCTCGGGGGCGTCGTCCCCGGTGGGTACCGGGGGAGCGGGCTCGTGCGCGGTGTAGCCGGTCTTCTCGACGGTGGCGATCAGGTCCTGTACGGAGATGTCCTCGCCCCGGTAGCTGACCTTGGCCTTCTCGGTGGCGTAATTGACGGTGGCCTCGACGCCGTCCATCCGGTTGAGCTTCTTCTCGATGCGGGCCGCGCAGGAGGCGCAGGTCATGCCGCCGATCGCGAGCTCGACCTCTGCGGCGGTGGCGGTGCCGGTGCCGGTTGTGGCGGTGTGCGCGGACACGATGTCCTCCCTGGCGGAGACGTTGATACCCCTAGGGGGTATACATTGCTGATTCAGGTATACCCCCCTCCCCTATGAAACGCAAGAGCGGATATGCCGCGCGGGCCCGGAACGTGCGCGTTCGATCACCCGATGTGCGTCCGACCTCACGTATCTTCACCTGGCATTGAGGCTGCATCCTCGGTGTACTGACCCGTAGGCTGGCCATTGGACTAGACCTATTGACGTTTCCTGTCGATGTTCCCTGTCGATGTTTCCTGGAGGATTGGGATCCCATGAGCAACCGTGCAGTCCTGGAGGTGATCGCTCTCGACGCGGAGGACGCGGTCGCTGCCCAGGCGGGTGGTGCGGACCGGCTTGAGCTGGTCACCGACATGGCGGCGGACGGCCTGACCCCGTCCTGCGCGACCTTCGCGGAGATCCGGGCGGCGGTGGACATTCCGCTGCGGGTGATGCTCAGGGTGGCGGACGGCTTCGCGGCCGGCGACATCGAGGTGCTCGTGGCCAAGGCGCGCGAGCTGCGCGCGGAGGGCGCCGAGGAGTTCGTCCTCGGCTTCCTCGACGCGGAGGGCCGCCCGGACCTGGTCGCCGTCGAACGGCTCGTCGCCGAGCTGGACGGCTGCCGCTGGACCTTCCACCGCGCGATCGACCGGGCCGCCGACCGGGACGCCCTGCGCAAGCAGCTGGCGGACCTGCCCGGCCTGGACACCTACCTCACCGCCGGCTCGTCCAAGGGCGTCGACGACGGCATCCCGACGCTGCTGGTCGAGGCGGCGCGCTCGGGCGAGCCCGGGTACGAGCCGCAGATCCTGGTGGGCGGGGGCCTGCGCCTGGAGCACCTGCCGGAGCTGCTGGCCGCGGGCATCGACGCCGTGCACATCGGCGGCGCGGCGCGCCCGCACGGGTGGTCGGGGCCGGTGGACGTGGCGGCGGTGCGGGAGTGGCGGGCGGTGCTTGACGCGTAGCGGGGCGGGGGTGGGGATGCGGGGCGGGGCGGGTCGCCTGCGGCGGGCCTGTTCCCCTACCCGCCCCTTCCCGTAACCGGGGGCTCCGCCCCCGGACCCCCGCTCCTCAAACGCCGGAGGGGCTGGGGTGTCCGCCGGAGGGGCTGGAGCCGGCGCGCGGTGCCAGTTCGTCCGGCAGGGGCGTCGCGTGGACCACCGTCAATCCCGACACCGCACGCGTCAGCGCCACATACAACCGGCGCAGGCCCGTGCGTTCGTCCGGTTCGCCGTCGACCACCGCGGCCGGCTCGTCCAGTACCACGTAGTCGTACTCCAGGCCCTTCGCCAGCGACGCCGGGACCAGGGTCAGGCGGGACTCGGCGGTCGTCTCCTCACCGGGGGAGAGGTACGCGTGCCCCGCCGCCATCAGGGCCTCCGCCAGCGCGGGGATCCGCGCGTCGGCCGCGATCAGGCCGATCGACCCCTCCCGCGTCAGCGACTCCTCGCACGCCGCCAGCACCGCCGCGTCCAGCTCCGCCGGACCGGCCGCCTCCCGCACCTCCAGCGAACCCGGCGACTCACGCACCGACTCCACCGCCGCGAGGCCCGGCGAGATCACCGGCAGCAGCCGGGAGGCGTACGCGATCACCTCGCGCGGCACACGGAAGCCCGCCGTCAGCTCCTCCACCACCGCGTCCGACTTGCCGAGATGGTGCAGCGCCTGCGCCCAGCTCTCCGTAGACCACGGCGTCGTGCCCTGCGCGAGGTCGCCGAGGACCGTCGCCGAACCGGTCGTGCAGCGCCGGCCCACCGCCCGGTACTGCATGGGGGACAGGTCCTGCGCCTCGTCGAGCACCACATGGCCGAGCGAGTGCGTGCGCGCCACCAGATCGTTCGCCTCGTCGATCAGCACCGCGTCCGCCGCCGACCACTTCGCCGACTTCACGCTCCGGGCAGGCTTCGTCCACAGGATCGTCTTCTGCTCGTCCTCGCTGAGCAGCCCCTCCGCGTGGGCGGCCAGGAACTCCGCGTCGATGAGCAGCCGCAGCACCAGCTTCGCCGGGTCGACGGCCGGCCAGATCGCCTTCACGGCCGCCTTCACCGCGGGGTTGCGGGCCACCGCGTTCTGCACCCGGTCGTCGGGCGCCTCGCCCGCCTCCTCCATCCGGACCAGGACGGAGTGCGCGATGCGCTGCGGAAGCGCTTCGTGGGCGGCCCCGTACCGCATGTCGCGGGCCAGCAGCTCGGTGACCATCTCCGCCAGCTCGTACGCGGGCACCCGCCAGCGCCGCGAACCGCGCACCACCACGACCGGCTCCGTCGGGAGCGTCACATGCGAACGGATCGCCCGCCGCAGCACCTGGGCCATCCGGGCGTCGCCCTTGACGACGGCGGCGTCCGCCGCGTCCGAGCCGCGCACCTCGATGCCGGCCGTCACCAGATCGTCGACGGTCGCCTGCTTCACCGCCAGCTCGCCGAGGGCCGGCAGCACCTGCTCGATGTACTGGAGGAAGGACCGGTTCGGCCCGATCACCAGTGTGCCGGTGCGGGCCAGCCGCTCGCGGTGCGCGTACAGCAGATACGCGACCCGGTGCAGGCCGACGGCCGTCTTACCGGTACCGGGCCCACCCTGCACGCAGACCGTCCCGCCGAGCTCGCTACGGACGATCTCGTCCTGCTCGGGCTGGATCGTCGCGACGATGTCCCGCATCGGACCGACGCGCGGGCGCTCGATCTCCGCCTGGAGGAGCTTGCTGGTCTGCTCGGCCTCGGCGGGGTCGGTGAGGTGCTCGTCCTCGTACGCGGTCAGTTCACCGCCGGTGTAGCCGAAGCGGCGGCGCTGACCCACGTCCTGCGGGTCCTTCCTGGACGCCCGGTAGAACGGCTGCGAGACGGGCGCGCGCCAGTCGATGACCATCGGGTCGCCGTCGGCATCGTGGACATGGCGGCGTCCGATGTAGAACTGCTCGCCCTCCGCACCCTCGGCCTGCTCGGCACCGACCCGGTGCAGATAGTCCAGGCGCCCGAAGAAGAGCGGGGTGTGGGCGAGATCGGCGAGCGACTTGATGCGCTCGTCGATCTGGGCCTGCAGGACGGCCGCGTTGACCCAGTTCGCGGTGACATCGCGGATGTCCAGGGCCTGGGCGTCCTCACGCATGGCCCGCAGGGCGGAGCGGGACGCGGTGAGATGGGCGCGTTCGCGAGCCAGGGGATCGGTGGTGGTGTCGCTTTCGTGTTCGTGCGCGGGCACGGTGTTGCCTCCGGCTTTTCAACGCAGGACGGCGGACCGCAGCTCGTCCCCGGCCGGTGCTCGGGGGCGATGCGGTCCGCTCGGGGATCGATCACGGGTACGCGCAGCAGGTGCGCGTACGGCTGTCGGCCGGTTTCCGTCCGGTCGGCGGCGCTCCCCCGGCTGCCGGCGCGCGCCCTGGGGCGAAAAGCCCTCGGGCTGCCGGTACCACGGTGCGGGAGGCGGGCAGACCGGCGATTGTATCGACCACGTTCGTCCGGGGCGAGCGGATTAATTTTGGGTCCATCCCGTAGGGGACGGCATGCGACCGCAGACCTACCCGCACCACCGCCGGATTCCGCCCCCGGGCCGATGCCCGCACGGGCCGGGCGCAGGACCATGGAACACATGAGCACAGTCAGCCTGAACCCCCGCAGGACCGGCCCCGCGCACGGCGCGACCGCGGCCACCGGTCACCACCACGCCCACCGGGTCGGCGACGCGGTCCGCGCGGTCAAGGTCTTCGCCCGCGCCGCGTTCGGCGTGGTCGTGCTCGGTGAGTACGCGGAGGAGGCGGGCGTCCGCCGCCACCACGCCCACTGAACACGCGCCGGGTCGGCCGCCGGTCAGCTGTCGGTCAGCAGCTCGTCCGCGTCCACGATCCGGTACGCGTACCCCTGCTCGGCCAGGAACCGCTGGCGGTGCGCCGCGAAGTCCTGGTCGATCGTGTCGCGTGCGACCACCGAGTAGAACCGCGCCTCGTGCCCGTCCGCCTTCGGCCGCAGCACCCGGCCGAGCCGCTGCGCCTCCTCCTGGCGCGAGCCGAACGTCCCCGAGACCTGAATGGCGACGGTCGCCTCCGGCAGGTCGATGGAGAAGTTCGCGACCTTCGAGACCACCAGGACGTTGAGTTCGCCCTCCCGGAACGCGTCGAAGAGCCTCTCGCGCTGGGCGTTGCTCGTCTCGCCCTTGATCACCGGGGCGTTCAGATGCTCACCCAGCTCGTCGAGTTGGTCGATGTACTGCCCGATGACCAGGGTCTGCTCGCCGCGGTGCTTGCGCACCAGCGCCTCCGTCACCTTCCGCTTCGTCGCGGTCGTCGCACAGAACCGGTACTTCTCCTCGGTCTCGGCGGTCGCGTACGCCAGCCGCTCCGAGTCCGTCAGATTGACCCGCACCTCGACACAGTCGGCCGGCGCGATGTAGCCCTGCGCCTCGATCTCCTTCCACGGGGCGTCGAACCGCTTGGGCCCGATCAGCGAGAAGACGTCCGACTCGCGGCCGTCCTCACGCACCAGCGTCGCGGTGAGGCCGAGGCGCCGCCGGGCCTGGAGGTCGGCGGTGAACTTGAAGACGGGCGCGGGCAGCAGGTGCACCTCGTCGTAGATCACCAGCCCCCAGTCGCGGGAGTCGAACAGCTCCAGGTGCGGATAGACGCCCTTGCGGCGGGTCGTCAGCACCTGGTACGTGGCGATGGTGACCGGCCGGATCTCCTTGCGCGTACCGCTGTACTCGCCGATCTCGTCCTCGGTCAGCGAAGTCCGCTTCACCAGCTCGTGCTTCCACTGCCGGGCCGAGACGGTGTTCGTCACCAGGATCAGCGTGGTCGCCTTGGCCTCGGCCATGGCACCGGCTCCGACCAGTGTCTTCCCCGCGCCGCAGGGCAGTACGACGACACCCGAGCCGCCGTGCCAGAACCCCTCGACGGCCTGCTTCTGGTACGGCCGCAGCGCCCAGCCGTCCTCGGCCAGCTCGATGGGGTGCGCCTCGCCGTCGACGTAACCGGCGAGGTCCTCGGCCGGCCAGCCCAGCTTCAGCAGCGTCTGCTTGATCTGCCCGCGCTCGGACGGGTGCACGGCCACGGTGTCCGGGTCGATCCGCGCCCCGACCAGCGGCTGCACCTTCTTCGACCGGAGGATCTCCTCCAGCACGGGCCGGTCGGTGGAGGTCAGCACCAGACCGTGCACCGGATGCTTGGAGAGGGTGAGGCGGCCGTACCTGGCCATCGTCTCGGCGATGTCGACGAGCAGCGCGTGCGGAACGGGATAGCGCGAGTACTGCACGAGCGCGTCGACGACCTGCTCGGCGTCGTGCCCGGCGGCGCGCGCGTTCCACAGCCCGAGCGGGGTCAGCCGGTAGGTGTGGATGTGCTCGGGGGCGCGCTCCAGCTCCGCGAAGGGCGCGATGGCCCGACGGCAGGCGTCGGCCTGGTCGTGGTCGACTTCGAGGAGCAGTGTCTTGTCGCTCTGGACGATGAGGGGTCCGGTCACGCGCGTCGGCCCTTTCTGCTGCGGGGACGGCCGGGGAAAGCCGGTCGTGGCCAAACGTCCAGTGTGCCGCATCCGGCGGTCATGGCGCGTGTGTTGTCGGGCACGGGGGCCGGGACGGGGCGGGGCCGCGGGGCCCGCTCACGCCGTGGCGTCGTCGGCCAGTTCGGCGACGCCGGTGATGCGGTGCAGCGGGTACGTGCGGACCTCGTCCGCCGTGTGGTCGTACGCCGTGACGAAGCCGCCCTCGACCCGGACCGGGGCGATGACGCGCTGGCTGGCGGCGCCGTCCGCGTTCACGTAGCCGATCCAGAGCGCCGAGCCGGTCATCGCGGCGGCCTGGACCGTGGCCAGTGTCTCGGCGGAGGTCGTACGGGGCAGGGCGCCGGGCGTCGCCGCGGGGGCCTCCGGGGTGTCCTTGCGGACCACCGTGGCGGCCGTGTCCCCGGCGCGGATCGCCCGTACCGCCGCGCCGAGCAGGGTGGCGTCCGGCAGCGGAGGGCCCTCGGGCACGGGGACGGGGGCCGTGCGGGGCGGGGTGCGGCGGGCGCCCGCGCGGGTGATCAGGACATCGCCCTCGGCGGACTCGGCGGCCGGGGCGTAGCCCATCTCGCGCAGCCCTTCGAGCAGCGACGCCGGGTCGACCTGCGCGGCCAGGGCCGTCGGCGCGAGGCGGCGCAGGCGCAGGGTGGCCGAGCGCTTGTCGGCGAGGATCTCGTTCAGCACGGCCTCGTCGTCGCAGCGCACGTACGAGGAGGCGGCGCCGATCCGCAGATGGCCGTGGCGGCGGGCGACGTCGTCGATGAGGTAGCTGAGCGGCTGCGGGACGGGCGTACGGCTGTGGGCCGCGAGGAAGGCGTGCAGGTCGGCCGCGGACTGCCCGGCGTCCAGGGCACGGCGTACCGAGCCGGGGGTGAAGCGGTAGACCGTCGCGCCGCCCTTCGACTCGATGTCCGCGAGGGCGGAGAGCACGTCCGCCAGGGGGCGTTCCAGCGGTCCGGGGGCGACGGCCGTCAGGTCGGCCTGGAGCAGTACGTGGTCCAGCGGCTCCGGGATGAGCGGCGCGAGCAGCGCGGCGGCCTCGGCCGGCCCGGTGTCGAGCAGGGCGCGGGTGTGCGTGGCGAGCGCGCCGCGGCCGGTGATGCCGAGGAGCTCGGACTCGTTGAGCGTCCACAGGGCGATCCGGGACCGCAGATCGATGGTGTCCCCGGGGGAGGCGGAGGCGCCGCGCAGGGGGCGTTCCCAGCGCAGCCGGGCGAGGACGGTCTCCGGGTCGGGGGCGGTGCCGGGCTCCAGGGCGGCGAGCAGGGCCAGGACCCGGTGGCGCACCTCCGGGGCGGCGGAGCGGTCGAGTTCGGGGCCCAGGGCGGACAGGGCCCGGCCCTTGGCGTCCTGGCCGCCGACCAGTCCGGAGGTGCGGGTGGCGGCGAGCCAGGCGGTGGCGAGGGCCGCCCACCGTTCCTGCGCGGGGAGTTCGGCCCAGTCGTCGTACGCGGGGGTCGGCGCGTAGCGTTCGTCGGCCTCCCCGTCGGAGGCCAGCAGCCCGGCGGCGTAGGCGAGTTCGACCCAGAACGCGGCGACCTGCTCGGGAACCTCCAGGGCGGCGGCGGTCTTCTTCAGCTCGCGGACGCTGAGTCCGCCGGCCCGCAGTATCGCGGGGCCGCCGCCGTTCCAGCTCTTCAGCAGCTCCTCGACGGTGTTCACGGCCAGGAGCGCCTGACCGGCCGCGGCGCTGTCCACAGCCTGTGGATCGCGGTTGGCGACCGCTTCCACGGCGGGCGGCCGGGGTTCCGGTACGCGATGGGCGCGCCCGGCCCGCAGATGCAGGGCGGCCTCGCGGGGCAGCACCACGGTGCGGGTCGACACGGGCAGCAGCAGCCCGTGGTCGCGCAGCCACTTCACGGGCGGGGTGGGGTTCGGAGTCACTTCCCCGTACGGCGGTCCCCACACCAGCCGGTCCAGAACGGACAGGGCCTCGGCCGGGGCGGTGTCCAGCAGCTCGCCCATCCTGGCCCGGTCGGTGAAGAGCGCGGACAGGGAGGACACGGCGGAGACCGGGTCGTGCGTGGCGGGCAGTCCGGCGGTGGCCAGGATCTCCTGGAGGCGGCCCGGGGACATGCCGGAGGTCGCCTCGGCGACGGTCGGCCCGAGACCGGTGGGGGAGGCGTGCTGCGGGGACGGCGCGAGGATCTCGCGCGCCGTGCGCACCAGCCGCAGCCGGTCGTCCTCGCCCCAGACGAGGGCCTGTTCGCGCAGCGTGGCCAGGGCACCGGGCAGCGCGTCCACGATCGCCGCGCCCGCGTCGTCGCGGTGATCGCCGTCGTCCCGGCCGTCGCCGGTGAGCAGCCCGAGCAGCGTCTCGTACGGGGCGGGGTCGGCGGCCACCGCGAGCGCCTCGGCGGTCTGCAGGGCGAACTTGTCGAGGTGCTCCAGCGCGCGTACGACGGAGGCGCGGGTGCCGGCCCTCGTCGCGAGCTGGGTGATGTCGCCCGGCACCGGGTTGAGGAGGTCGGGGCGGGCGCGCAGCAGCCCGGCCAACGACTCGTCGTCCCGGGCGCGGAGCGCTTCGGCGAGCGTCCGCGGTGGTGTGGTCATCCCCATCCGTCCCACGGTAGTCGCTCCGGACAGGCCCGAGAGGCTCTGAGGGCGCTACCGTCGGTGCAGGGCGGTAGAGGGGAACGATCGCGTGGGGATCGAGAGCGACCAGCTGGTCTACGACTATCTGAGCCGGGTGGGGGACCTGGCACAACAGCAACAGCTGTCCTCGGCCGCCCGGATGAGGCTGGTGTCGACGCTCCGGGGCGAGATCGACCGGCAGCGCGGAAAGCAGTCCGGGGACAGCCCGGCGGCGGTCCGCCGCATCATCGGAAGGCTCGGCACACCGGACGAACTGGTGGCCGCCGCGGTCACGTCGGGCGACGGCACGGTGGAGCTGCCGCAGCGGCCCGAGCGGGCGGAAGCCGCACCGGGGGAGGGGCGCGGCATCCCCCGTCCGCGCAAGGGGATGCTCCGGAAAGACAGTTCCGGCAAGGGCGCGTCGCAGCCGGAGGAGTCCGGCTCCGGCACGCCGGAAGCGGCGGCCGGCCGGGTGCCCTCGCCGCCGCACATGGCCGGTACGGACGAGCTGGGGCCGTCCGGCAGCGAGCCCGACTGGTGGCGGATCGAGCCGGGGCCCTTCGGTGACGGGGTCGATGTGCCGGGGTTCGTCGGCGGTGTCGAGATCCCGGACATGATGAGGCCGCCGTCCCGGGACGCGGTGCCGCGCCCGCGCGCGGCGGCCGACGAGCCGCTGGACGAGGAGCCCGGTGAGGACACCGGTGCCGAGGAGGAAGAGGAGGAGGCGGCGCCGCGACGCCGTCGGCTTCCGCGGCTCCGCCGCCGTGCGCCGCGCGAGGACGGGGCGGGCGGGCGCGGGATCTCCCACCCGCTGCTGCTGCTCGCCGCCGTACTGCTGGTGTCCGGTGCCGTGACGGGTTCCTGGCTGGCCCTGGCGGGCGGCTGGCTCCTCGCGTACAGCTCGCGCACCATGTCCCGCGCGGAGGCGAAGTGGGCCGCGATGGGGCTGCCAGGCATGGTCGCGGCGGGCGCCCTGGTCTGGCTGTGGGGCAGGAGCGACGGCCGGTGGGGCGAGCCCATCGGGACCGGGCAGATGGGCGACGCGATCGGCCAGATGTGGCCGTGGGTGGTGCGGGGGGCGGCTGTCGCCTCCGCGCTCTATTTGGTGTGGAGGTCGCGGAGGCAACGGTCGTGACGGCCGGTCGGCTTCGCCCCTGAAGCGTCGGCCGGTCGGGCTTGGGCCGGAAAACGTCGGCCGGTCGGGCTTGGGCCGGAAAACGTCGGCCGGTCGTCGTCGCCCCCGGAACGTCGGCCGGTCGTCCTCGCCCCCGGAACGTCGGCCGGTCGTCCTCGCCCCTGGAACGTCGGCCGGTCGGCGTCGTCCGGAACGTCAGCCGGTCATCTTCGCCTGGAACTCGTCGAGGATCTTGCCCGCGGCGGTGTAGCCGATGCCCGCGATCCACAGCCGGTCGTCGACCTTGAAGACCTTCCCGTCCTTGGACGCCTTCAGCCCCTTCCACAGGCCGCTGTTCATCGTCTTGGTCGTCCCCGCCTTCGCCGGGTCGCCGTACGTCGACGTGAAGACGACATCCGCGTCCGCGAGGTCGATCTTCTCGGGCGACACGTCGTACGAGAAGCCGTCCTTGGCCTTGTCGGTGATGGCGGGGCGGCCCACGCCGAGGTCGGTGAGGATTGAGCCGATGTAGTTCTGCTTGCCGTAGATGCGGATGTCGGCGCCCTCGACGAAGCGGACGAAGTTGACGTCGGTGGCGGCGGCCTTCTCCTTGCCGCCGATCGCCTCGGTCACCTTCGCGACATGGGCGTCGTAGTCGGCGACGACCTTCTTCGCCTCGGCCTGCTTGCCGAGCGCCTCCGCGTGCAGCTGGAAGTTCTCCTTCCAGGCGCTTCCGGTGGACTCCGTCATCACGGTGGGGGCGATGGCCCGGAGCTGCTCGTAGCGGTCGCCGTCACGGACCTTGCTGGTGAGGATCAGGTCCGGCTTCAGCGAGGCGACGGTCTCCAGGTTGGGGTTGGCGATTTCGCCGACCTCCTTGATGCCCTTCGTCCGGCTCGCGGGCAGGTAGGAGGGGAAGCTGTCCTCCGACGCCGAGTGCGTCGCGCCGACGGGCTGCACGCCGAGGGTGAGCGCGGAGTCCAGCTCACCGGTGTCGAGCACCACGACGCGCTTGGGGTGCACGGGGACCTTGACGTCACCCATGGCCGTCTTGACGGTGTGGGTCCTGGCGTCTCCGGAGTCGGAGGAGCCGCTGGCGCTCCCGCCGGACTCCGAGAATCCACAGGCGGAGAGCGCGAGCGCGCCGGCCAGGGAGAGCGCGCCGAGAGCGAGGCCGCGCCGGCGGGTGGAGGGGGCCATGGGGTGCCTTTCGTAGGGATGGGGGTGTTCGTCGGTCGCGGGTGCGCCGGGGGGACCTGGGGCGGGGCGCGGGCTCACGAAGCCGGTTCGGCCTGCCAGGGAGCGCCCGGCACCACGAGCGGTGAACCGGTCACCGGGTCCGGGACGATCACCGCTTCCAGGCCGAAGACCTCGCGTACGAGACCGGCCGTGACGATGTCCTCGGGGCGGCCCTCGGCGACGATCCGGCCCGCCTTCATGGCGACCAGGTGGTCCGCGTACCGGGCGGCCTGGTTGAGATCGTGGAGCACGGTGACGACGGTCCGGCCGTGGGTGCCGTCCGCCGCCGGGGCGGTGAGCCGGCGCACCAGGTCCAGGACCTCCACCTGGTGCGCGATGTCGAGGTACGTGGTCGGCTCGTCGAGCAGCAGCAGATCGGTCTCCTGGGCGAGCGCCATCGCGATCCAGACCCGCTGGCGCTGGCCGCCGGACAGCTCGTCCACGGACCGGTCGCCGAGCGCGGTGATGTCCGTGCGCTCCATCGCGTCCGTCACCGCCCGCTCGTCCTCCTCCGACCACTGCTGCCACCAGTGCTGATGCGGCTGGCGCCCGCGGGCGACGAGGTCGGAGACGGTGATCGCCTCCGGGGCCACCGGGGTCTGCGGCAGCAGCCCGATCGACTGGGCGATCTTCCTGGTGGGGATCTTCGACAGCTCGGTGCCGTCGAGGAGCACGGCCCCGCCGCGCGGCTTGAGGAGCCGGCCGAGCGCGCGCAGGGTGGTCGACTTGCCGCAGGCGTTCGGGCCGACGATGACCGTGACCCGGCCGTCCGGCACGTCGAGGTCCAACGCGTCGACGACGGTGCGGTCCTCGTACGCGAGCGTCAGCTCCCGCGCGGTGAGCCGGCCGGTCGCCGTCGCCGTCGCCGTAGCCGTCGCGGTCGCCGTGGTGTCGGACCTGGGGGTCGAACTCATGCTGTGCCTCCACTACGGCCGCGACCGCCGCCCTGACCGCGGATGATCAGCCAGATCAGATACGGGGCGCCGACCGCCGCCGTCAGAACGCCCACCGGCAGCTCGGTGGGCGAGAAGAGCCTGCGCGCCAGCAGATCCGCGAACACCACGATCACCGCGCCGAGCAGCGCCGAGCAGAACAGCGGGATCTGTGCGGTGCGGGTCATCCGGCGGGCGATCTGCGGGGCGAGGAGCGCCACGAAGTCGACCGGCCCGGCCGTCCCGGTAGCCACGGACGCCAGGATCACTCCGAGTGCGACCAGCCCGAGCCGCACCCGCCCCAGCCGCACCCCGAGCGCGGTCGCGGTGTCGTCGTCCATCGAAACGGTGCGCTGGGCGCGGGCCGCCCACAGGACGGCGGGCAGCAGGATCAGCAGCGTCCAGCCGATCGGCGCGGCCTCGGACCAGCCGCGGCCGTTGAGCGAGCCGGTCATCCAGATCTGCGCCTGCTGGGCGACCAGGTAGTCGCCCTTCGTCAGGAACAGCGTGGTGACCGACCGCAGCGCGATGGCGAAGCCGATGCCGATGAGGACGAAGCGGGTGGCGTGCAGCCCGCCGCGCCAGGCGAAGACGTACACGAGCGCCGCCGCGGCCACCCCGCCGATGACGGAGAGGTACGGCAGCACGGTGTACGAGGTGATGCCGAAGGTCATCGCGCCGACCGTGAGCGCGCTCGCGCCCTGGCTGATGCCGATGATGTCGGGGCTGGCCAGCGGATTGCGGGCGACGGTCTGGATCAGCGCGCCGGCGATCCCGAAGGCCACGCCGACCAGCAGCCCCACGGTCATCCGCGGCAGCCGCAGCGTGCCGACGACCAGTTCGTCGGGGGACGGCTGCCCCAGGACCACCTTCACGACCTCGCCGGGCGCGACGAAGCTCTCGCCGACGCAGAGGTACGCGACACAGACGGCGGCCAGCAGCACGACGAGTGCGGTGGCGACCAGGGCCGCCCGCCGGTGCAGCAGGAACCGCCCCCGCGCCCCGATCCGTACGACGTGGTACCCGGCGGGCCGCACCCGTACCGCGGTCCCGGCGCTCATGCGGGCACCGCCTTCCGGCGTACGAGGGCGACCAGGAACGGCACCCCGATCAGCGCCGTCATCACACCCGCCGGAACCTCGCTCGGCGGGAAGAGGACGCGGCCGATCACATCGGACACCAGCAGCATCACGGGCCCGATCAGCGCCGCCATCGGCAGCACCCAGCGGTGGTCGGAGCCGACGAGCGCGCGGGCGATGTGCGGTACGGCGAGCCCGATGAACGCGATCGGCCCGGCCGCCGCGACCCCGACCCCGGTCAGCACCGTGGCCCCGACGCCGCCGACGATCCGCACCGTCGCGACGTTCTGCCCGAGTCCCTTCGCGACGTCCTCGCCGAGCGCCAGCGCGTCGAGCCCCCGGGCGACGGACAGCACGAGCACCGTCCCTATCAGCACGAACGGCCAGATCTGCTGTGCCACCTCGGCCTCGCGCCCGCCGAGCGAGCCGACCTGCCAGAAGCGGAACTCGTCCAGCGCGGACGCCCTGGTCGTCAGCACCGCCGAGACCACCGACACCAGCAGCGCGTTGATGGCGGCGCCGCCCAGCGCGAGCTTCACGGGGGTGGCGCCCCCGCGCCCGCTCGACGCGATCGCGTACACGGCGACGGAGGCGATCGCCGCCCCCGCGAAGCCGAACCACACATACCCCGTCAGGGTGTGGATCCCGGCGAACGCGATGGCCAGCACCACACCCACCGAGGCGCCCTGGCTGATGCCGAGGATGCCGGGGTCGGCGATGGGATTACGGGTGATGCCCTGGAGAACCGTGCCCGCGATGGCCAGCGCTGCGCCGACCATCAGCCCGATCAGGGTGCGCGGGACGCGCATGTTCCGGATGACTTCGGCGTTGTCGGAGTGCCCGCCGTGCAGCAGGGCGTCGAACACTTCGGACGGGGGTATGGAACGGGCCCCCACGGCCAGACTGAGGAGTACCGCCACGAGCAGCGCCGCGACGGCCGCCGCCGTCGCGAGTGCGCGTCTGGAGCGGCGTGGAGCGGCGGCTGACATCGGACCCAATCAAGTGGCGAAGAACAAGTGGCGTGAACGGTGCGAAGGTAAGGCTTGGCTAAGTCTAAGCACCGCCATTCCGGGCCCGAAGGCCGCACCGGGGACGGACACGCCGCCCACCCCCACGACAATGGATGCCATGCCCTCGCACCCCTTGACGGTCGGCTTCGACCTCGACATGACGCTCCTGGACACCCGACCCGGTATCAAGGCCGCCTACCTGGCGCTTTCCGCCGAAACGGGGACGCCGATCGACGCCGACCTGGTGGTGAGCAGGCTCGGCCCACCGGTCGACGAGGAACTGCGGAACTGGTTCCCGGCCGACGTGGTGGCCGCGACCGCCGACCGCTACCGCGAGATCTACCCCACACACGCCATCGCCCCCAGCCTCGCGCTGCCGGGCGCCCGGGAGTCGGTCGCGGCGATCCGTGAACGGGGCGGCCGGACGATAGTCGTCACCGCCAAGCACCAGCCGAGCGCGGAACTCCACATGAACCACCTCGGCATCGAGCCCGACGCCATCATCGGCGGCCTGTGGGCCGAGGCCAAGGGCCGCGCCCTACGCGAGCACGGCGCGCACATCTACGTGGGCGACCACACCGGCGACGTACGAGGCGCCCGCACGGCCGGCGCCCTGTCGGTCGCGGTCACCACGGGCCCCTGCGACGCGACGGAACTCCGGGCGGCGGGAGCGGACGTCGTCCTGTCGTCCCTGACGGAGTTCCCGGCGTGGCTGGAGGGGTACGCGGCGCGCTGAGGTCTGCGGGAGTGCCTACGCCTTGGCCGCGCACTCGGCCCAGAGCAGCTTCCCGCCCTGCCCCGGCAGTCCGCCCCGCATCGGGTACGCGCCCCAGGACTCCGCGTAGAGCGTGACGAGATGCAGCCCGCGCCCGCGCTCGGCCAGTTCCTCCGGCGTCGCGGCGCCCCATCGGAACGGGGCCGGGATGTGCGGATCGGTGTCCCAGACGCTGAGCCGGACGCGGCTGCGCCCGGCGTCGCGCAGGCGCAGGGAGTACGGCCCCGAGGAGTACAGGTAGGCGTTGGTGACCAGCTCGCTCGCCAACAGCTCCGCGACTTCGGTGAGTTCGGGCATGCCGTGCACGCGCAGGACGTTGCGGAGGGTGGCACGGGCGACGCCGGGGGCGCGGGGATCCTGCGGGAGTTGGAGGGTGTATGTCCAGGGCGGGGATACCGTGGAACCGACCATGGAAGTCTCCGTTCACGGGAGGAAGTTGGATCGCGGGTTTCCGGTTGCCCGGTGACGAGACCGCTCCGTCGAGCGGGGTACTTCCGGGCGGGTGGCCTGAGACCAAGCTAACGGCGCGGGACATGAAATATTTGCCAGATTGCCAATCGATTGAGATCTGCACTCGTGTGAGTGACGTTGGCAACGTGTTTCTGACCAGGGAGAGTTGACGCATGGCCTCCAGAAGCACCCCTGGCGTGCGGCGGCTGCGCCTCGGGACCGAGTTGCGCAGACTGCGGGACCGCGCTGGGCTCACGGCCACGGAGGGCGCGCGTCTGCTCGGTATCAGCCAGGCTCAGCTCAGCAACATCGAGGCGAGCCGCTTCGGCGTGAGTGCGGAACGGCTGCGCGCGATGGCTCGCAACTATCGCTGCTCGGACACCGCGTACGTCGCAGGTTTGCTCGATCTCGCGGGGGAACGTTCGTCGGGCTGGTGGGAGACATTCCGCGAGGTGCTGCCTACCCCGTTGCTGGACATTGCAGAACTGGAGCACCATGCGACCGCGCTGCGATCTGCCAACACGTCCCATATCCCGGGGCTTCTCCAGACCACGGACCACGCCCGCGAGATCTTCCGGCAGGTGGTGCCGGAGTTCTCCCGCTCGGACATCGAGCATCGTGTGAACCACCGGCTTCAGCGCCAGACCCTTCTCGACCGACCGAATCCGCCAGCGTTTCGGGCGGTCATACACGAAGCCGCCCTCCGCGTCCCGGTGGGCGGTCCCGTCGTCGCCAGGAACCAGCTTCGGCATCTGCTCGAACAGAGTGAGCGAGAGCACATCACGATCCAGGTGATCCCGTTCGCAATCGGCGCCTATCCCGGATCTGGCCAGACCATCTTGTACGTACACGGCTCAGTGCCCCGTCTCGACACGGTTTCGTTGGACCAGTCGCACGGCCCTGCCCTGGTGGATGCCGAGGCGGAACTGGAGGCCTACCGCCTCCTGCTGGCACGCGTGGAGGCCGTGGCGCTGGCGCCGGACGAGTCCCGGGACTTCATCCACAGTCTGATTGCCGACCAGTGAAGGAACTGGATATGAACGAGCACGCATGGCAGAGGTCCTCGTACTGCGGACAAGGCGAATCCTGCGTCCATGTCGCCCCGGGCGCCGACGGCGGCGTCAAGCTCACTGAAAGCGGCGACCCCACCGGAGCGATACTCCGCACCACACCGGGCGTGTGGGCCGTCTTCGTACGCACTCTCAAGGAGAGCCGAGCCCATGGCTGATGCCCCCACCGGCCTCCCCTGGGCCTGATCCGGATCCGAGGACACCCGAATCCGATCCGTCGCATCAGTCAGCAGTCGTGAGAGGAATACCCATGCGCACACACGACCACTGGCAGAAGTCATCCCACTGCGCCCAGGGCGACTCGTGCGTCCACGTCGCCACGGACGCCGGCGGAGGGGTCAGACTCACCGAGAGCAGCGACCCCACCGGAGCGATACTCCGCACCACACCGGGCGTGTGGGCCGCCCTCGTACGCACCCTCAAGGAGCGTCCCCACCGGGGCTGACACCTCTGCACCTGGCCGACCCGGCCCCTGGCGGGATTCAGCCCCTGCTGGTACCGGCGGTCACGTGGTCGTTGATCTGCCGCAGGCGTTGCCAGGCGGCGGGGTCGGTGCCGTCGCCGAGTGCGTAGTGCAGGGCGGGCCGGGCGGCAGGGCCGAGCCGGGTCGGTGCGAAGGGTGTGCGGTCCGCTTCGAGCTCGGCCACGGCGTCGGGGCCGAGGGTGAAGGAGAGCGGCACCGGGGGTGGCTCGTGGTGGGCCGGGGTGGTCAGATCCGCGCGTGCGGTGCGCAGTTGGCCGATCATCGTGGCGAGGTTGTGCCTGGCGGCCAGGGATTCGGCCAGTTCGGGCATGGCGGCCACCGGGGCGTGCTGATCGGCGCGGTAGCCGACGGCCAGCGTGATGTGCTCCTCGACGCCGAGGTGGGTGCGGGCGGTGCGCACGGTGGCGATCGCCGGGTGGTCGGGGGTGCCGATCGCGACGGCCCAGGTGGGCAGGGACTGCTGGGCGCGGGTGCGGGCCAGGTCGGTCAACTGCCGTGGTGACCATGGCACGCTGACGGGTTCGGCGGTTGCCCATCCGGCGGGCGGGGCTCCGGTGAGGGTGCGCCAGGCCTGTTCCAGGGCGCCGCCCAGGACGAGGTGCTCGTCGGCGGGGTGGACCGTACGGATGGAGAGCAGCAGTTGCCGTTCGTCTTCGGTGCCGGGTCGGGGCCGGAAGGCGTCCGCGACCTGGGGTCCGTCGGTGGCGGCGTGGGTGAATCGCCCGTCGTGCCAGCGCAGTACGGACCCGGAGAGGCCGTCGTAGTAACCGCACCCGGGGTCGCTCACGACCCAGCGGGAGGGCAGCCCGTCCAGCAGCGTGCGGGCGGGGAAGGTGAGCCGGGTGCTGGGCGGGGTGACGAGCTGGAGTTCGCGTCCGGTGCGGGCCGCGTTGCGCACCACGTCCGTCAGCCAGGTCGTGGCAGCGATCACGGGACGGCCCTGGATGACGACGGCGGCCTTCTCGGTGAGCAGGTCGACGCCCAGAGGTGTCGCTTCCGTGACGGCGTCGGCGAGATCGGCCACGACATCGGTGTGACCGGCCTCGCGCGGCCAGACGGTGCCCCCGTGCACGGCGACCAGCCGCCCGGCGACGGACCCGGCCAGCCGCGCGGCCCCCTCCACGGAACTGGTCGCCCGCGCCTCGGTCCACCACACGGGCGACTCCGCGCGCACGTCCGGCCCGAGCAACCTGGCTACCTCGCCCGGCACTTGGACGTACCGGGGTGCCTCGAGCGACACCAGCGCCTGCCCGGCAGCCGTGCACAGCTGAGCGACAGACCCGTCGCCCGCCCGGTTCACAAGCAGATCGGGACCGCCGGCGAGGAGCCCGGCCAACAGCGTCCTGGTGTCCGGCATCTGCGGGGTGAGGGCTATGACGTCCTGGGTCATCGACTGCTTTCTGGCAGAGAAATAGGGATGCGGGGCAGGCGTCAGTACCGACCCGACAACTCTTCCAAGGCGTCCAGGGAAGATGCCGCCTGGGGGGTGTCCTCAACGATCACGCCGATTCCGGGTCGGGCCGGGTGCTTGGCCAGCCAGTCCAATGCCGCGAGCGGGGCGAGCCCTTGTCCGTGGGCTTCTCGCAAGGCCAACAGCCAGGCCGCTCCCACATCGAATGCATCGTCTCCGGCTGCGGTTCGAGGGATATAACCGGCGGCGGCATCGCCGACGGAAGCCCAGAGGAATCCGAGCGTCCTTCCGTCCCGTTGAATGGTGAAGTACCGGACCGAGTGCTCGGTGATCTGTTCGTACTCGTCCTCGGATTGCGGAATGCGGGACTGCAGCAGGCTTGCCCGGTTGAGCCCTTCGAAGGTCCCCCAGGAATCGTCGTAGGCAGGACCTTCGTCCCGGAGGTCATTGAAGCCGGTCTCGCTCGGTGCTGCGTAGTGGTTCTCGTCTCCGGGTACGGGCGCAGTGCCGAGCAGTGCCGAGATGGCCTGGAGTGCGGCAGCGAGTCGGGGAGCGTTCGCCGCGTACACCTCGGGCTGTTCTCGGTTGCGTGTGTCCATTGTCAGCCAGGCGTCGGAGTACGTCTCCAGCGTCACAGCAAGCAGTCTGCCGCCCCAAACTTCCAGATGGATTGCGAACAGCTTCTCCGCGCGATACTTGAATCCCGGCTCCAGCCACAAGCCAGGGCATTCGACGCGGATGACGGTGATGAGGTCCCCATCAAACGCCTCGGCTTGCGCCACGGTCTGTGCGAGGGCCGATCGCGGAGCCAAGGGGGTCGTCCCTATGCGCAGGCCCCTTGCATCGAGGTGGATATCGCGCGGATCGTTCCGGTTCATGACCCGAACGTTGGCCTTCCCTCCGGGCAGAGCGAGCTCTCGTTCAGCCAGCTCGTTCCAGATCGCTGCCGCGATCTGTGCGGCACGGGTGGGCCGAATCTCACCACTGTCCGCAGTAAGTTCCCACGTCCAGTCGCCAATGGGCGTCGAGGTGATCACAACATGTCCTTGGGGTCGAGCTTGCTGCCGGGCGGGATCACGAGGGTTCCATCCTCCAGGCGTACGACGAATGCGATGCCTTCACCCTTCGGTCCACTCCCGCCGCGGTGGATGTCCATCAGGGCATCGTATGAGCCGTTTGATATCCAGTCCGCGCGAGTTCCTCGGCCACCGTCCACGAGCAGCACGTGGTGGTCCGCTTCGGCTCTCGCCAGCTGAAGCAGGTTATGGCCTCTGGTGATCTCGCTGACCTCATCCATGGGGTTGTTGAGGTGTTTCATCTGGTAGGCGTAGACGGCACCGGACTCGTCCTTGATGCGGACGTCCATGTCGGCACCGACCGGAACTTTCTGCTCGAAGTCGATGGCGTGCCCGGGCACGCCACTCCTGACCAAGTCGTCCGCAAAGATGATTTGGTCGGCACCGGGTTGGAACATTTGCTCCCTTTTTGCCCCCAGGGAGGATATGACGTGCCCGAACTTGTCACTTTGGTTGAATTGCCCAGAAGCAATGACGTTGGCGACCCGTTGGCCGTCGGGTTCCGAAGCGAGCCGGTCAAGCACCCTGTCAAGGACATTGGGCTTCGGCCGTTGCGGGCCAGGAATTCCCTTGATCGCGTCACGAACACGTTGCTCTGTCTCGCCCCCGCGAACCATGGGTTGTCCATCGCCGTCCGGTGATGGACCGTCGGGCGTCGCCGGAACATCCCCGTCGGACCCACCGTGGCCGCCAGAGCCGGGGGATGCGCCCGCTCCGTCCGGAACATCGTCATGAGGATGGCCGTCCGAGCCCCCGAGTTCCCCATCCTGGAGGCCATTGGGGTGCCGCCCTTCCGTAGCTTTCCCAGCATCGGTCTCACCGGATTGGCCGCTCTGCCTCTCACCCGCCGAATCAGCGCGATTACCGTTTTCGCCGCGTAGGTCATGGCTCGCTTGTGGCGACCTGTGGCCGCCTGCATGTGCAGAGTTCTCGCTTGTCCGCGCGCCCGCACCGACCGGCTCGCGGTCACCGTTCGGCCGGCCGGCGCCCCGTTCGGCGGCGGAGGGTTCGTGCCTGGCCGGGGTCAGGTCGGGTTTGCCGTCGGGGCCCAGGGGGACGAACTTGCCGTCCTTGTCGACCCGGAAACGGTCGCTCAGGTCGAAGGCTCCGTCGGGGAACTTGGTCTTCGGTATCTGGAGGTGGTCGCTGACATTGGCCAGAACCTGGGAGACCTTGGGCAGGCCCGAAAGCGCCTTGGCGGCCTTGAACGTGCCGGAGAGCGGGTCGAGGGCGTCGCCGATCTTCGCCATGGTGCCGGCGGCCTTCGCGATCGTGCCGCCCTTGCCGAGCTTCGCGGCAGCGGCGAAGGGGCCGGTGGCGAGGGTGAGGATGTTGAAGGAGACCACGGCGTGGGCGCGAGCGGGATCCTCGTTCGCCATGTCGTACGCGATGAACTGCTTGCCGAACTCCTTCGCGTACGCCTTGCTGTCGCGCTGCCAGTCGGACAGGTGCTCGTCCTGTCCGAACAGGTCCATGCCGTAGGCGTAGCCGCCGACGGCAATGCGTCGCAGGCCGTCCCAGGCCTGGTCGCGCGCCTCGCCCCCGTGAAAGCCGACGAGGGTGCCCAGGCCGTCGATGCCGCCCCAGATGCTGTCCTTGGCTATGCCGTCCCACGCCCAGCTCTTGGCCCCGTGCCCCCACCACTCCAGGCTCCAGCGCTCATAGGTACGTCCCTCGGGGCTGCCCCACGGCAGGTCTTTCATGTCCTTGAGCGCGCCGGCGTTCTGGCCGTACATGCCGAGCCCGTGGGTGCCGTCGTCCACGATCCACGCGGGGCGGCAGGCAGCGGGGCTGATTGCGTTGATCTTGTTGGCCGCGTTGCGTTCGGCCTCCTGGAAGGCCGCGCGCGCCGCATCCACACCGTCCATCAACGCCTGGTGCTTGTCGGTCTTCTTCTGGTCCTGGGTCCAGTCGTCATCGCCCCGGACGCTGTCGACGAAGCCGATCGCGTCCAGCTTCAACTGCTTGAGACGGTCGGCGTGCGGCTTGGCCTCGAAGATGAACGTATCCAGGGCATCGGCGAGCGACTCGATGTTCCCCGCGAATTCGTCGGCCGTGTCCATGACCGGCTGGGTCGAGGAGAACAGCCTCTCGGCCTCGGGCGCCTTGTAGTACGCGGCCGTCGCCTGGAAGCGGGAGTGGACGTCCTTCCCGCCGTTCCGGATGCCCGTGGCATGCGTACGCAGAGCGGACGCGGCCTTCTCCAACTGGCCGAAGTCACCGGTGTACTGAGGTATCCCGCCCGGTTCGATCACGTCGGCTACTCCCCGCCCCGGTGGCCGGGCTTCTGCCCGACCGCCCTGATCTCGGCGGGGGTCGGGGCCTTCGCTGCCTCGCGCTGGGCGCGGGCGGCCATGGCCAGATCGCCCTCGATGTACTCGGTGGTGGCCTTGACGGTGCCGTCCATCGACTTCTTCGTGCGGGCGGCCATGAACCTGATCCGCTGCTGGGTGTCCGCGATGAAGTTCGCCACCGCGGCGCCGACCGGTCCCGCCGGTGCTTCGCCGCAGTACGGTCCGCTGATCGTCCCCGCATGCAGCGCGGCGTCCTCCACGTTCTCGCCGTAGCCCCTGACGCCCTTGCTCAGATCCTCGGCGGCCAGTCCCACCAACGACAGAACGGACTCCACCCCGCTCGGCCTGATGTCCCACCCCGTCATGCCGTCCCCCTGCATCCCCCGGCCGATACGTCTCGTCACCTGCCTCCGGCAACACGCGTGCCGCCGCCGACAGGATCTTCATCTGTATCAAGGGGCTATTAGCACTGGCAACGCAATTCAAGCCAAACGTGTGTTGGATTGGACGCGCAGCGTGGTGTCGGGAGTGTTGTGGCGACCGCAGTCGGCTGTCGGGCGAGCAGCTCGATCCGTCTTTTCTGCCTCCTGCCGTCGACCCGCGAGACGATGATCGGACGGCTGGGCGGTACGGCCGGTGGTGTTTGCGCTAGGGAATGGCGGTGTGGGCGCCCCGGATGCCCTACTGCTTGGCCGCCCCCGCGCGCACCGAGCGGATCACGCCCGCCGCCGCGATCAGGAAGCCGACGCCCATCAGCATGCACAGCGACCAGGCGATCGACGGCAGCGGATGGGTGCCGAGGAAGAGGGGGGCCATGGTGGCCAGGGTGGACAGTGCGCCGATGAAGAAGACGATCGCGCCGATCCGGACCAGCCGGTCACCTGCGCCAGAAGGTGTAGTACTCACCCCGTAAGGGTAGTTCCCGGCAGCGGCGCACGACCCTGCGGTCAACCCTTCGGTCAACCTCGCGGTCAACCCCGCGGTGACCGGCGTGCGCGGCAGGCGCCGTTTCCGGACAGAGTCCGGATGACCAGGCTTGACGAGGGGTACCCCCCCTGGGGAGGCTGCTGCCAGCAGGGGAGCACCACCACTGGATAGCCTGACCTGCTGAGGATTTGTTCCGGCATACAGGTTGCACAGGTTGCATACGGGTTGAGATGGGGTGCGTGCTTTGCCGACTGGCAAGGTCAAGTGGTTCAACAGTGAGAAGGGCTTCGGCTTCCTCTCCCGCGACGACGGCGGCGACGTCTTCGTGCACTCCTCCGTGCTTCCCGACGGTGTCGATGCCCTCAAGCCGGGCCAGCGCGTCGAATTCGGGGTCGTCGCAGGTCAGCGTGGAGACCAGGCGCTCTCGGTGGCGATCCTGGACCCGACCCCGTCCGTCGCGGCCGCGCAGCGCCGCAAGCCGGACGAGCTCGCGTCCATCGTGCAGGACCTGACCACCCTGCTGGAGAACATCACGCCGATGCTGGAGCGAGGCCGGTACCCGGACAAGGCGGCCGGGAAGAAGATCGGCGGCCTGCTGCGCGCGGTCGCCGACCAGCTGGATGTCTGATCCCGCTCGATGTCCGATCTTGCTCGACGTCTGATTCCGCTCGACGTCTGATCCCGGGCGCGGCCCGGGACGAACGCGCGGTTCAGACGAACGACAGTGCGTCGGGGCCGAGGGGCGGTACCAGTCCCTCGGCCGCCGCGCGGGTCAGCAGTCCGCGGATCGCCGCGTAGCCGTCCTCGCCGAGGTCGGCCGTGAACTCGTTGACGTACAGCCCGATGTGCTGGTCCGCCACGGCCGGGTCCATCTCCTGGGCGTGCTCCAGCACGTACGGCCGGGACGTCTCCGGGTCGTCCCAGGCCATCCTTACCGAGGTGCGCACCGACTCGGCGAGCAGCTTCAGCGTGTCCGCGCCCAGCGACCGCTTGGCGATGATCGCGCCGAGCGGGATCGGCAGCCCGGTCGTCTCCTCCCAGTGCCGGCCCATGTCGGCGAGGTTGTGCAGCCCGTAGTTCTGGTACGTGAACCGGGCCTCGTGGATGACGAGACCGGCGTCCACCTTCCCGTCGCGCACGGCGGGCATGATCTCGTCGAACGGCATCACGACGATCTCGCCGACACCGCCCGGCACCACCTCGGCCGCCCAGAGGCGGAACAGCAGATAGGCGGTGGAACGCTCGCTCGGTACGGCGACGGTCCGGCCCGTCAGGTCCGTGTCCGCCCCGTCCCTCGTGAGGACGAGCGGGCCGCAGCCCCGGCCCAGCGCCCCGCCGCACGGCAGCAGCGCGTAATCGTCGAGCACCCACGGCAGCACCGCGTACGAGACCTTGAGGACGTCGAGCTCCCCGCGCTCGGCCATCCCATTGGTGATGTCGATGTCCGCGAAGGTGACGTCGAGGGCGGGCGCGCCGGGGACCCTTCCGTGCGCCCAGGCGTCGAAGACGAAGGTGTCGTTCGGGCACGGCGAGAAAGCGATCCGCAGCGGGTTCCGCAGCGGGTCAGGAGTCGTTTCGGTCATGGTGGGTCCAACCTTCCAGTACGGGTACGAGCTTCCCGAACGCCTCGGTGAGCGCGGCCAGCGCGTCGCCGATGCGCCAGGAGTCCCGGTCGCGCGGACCGACGGCGTTCGAGACCGCCCTGATCTCCAGGACGGGCACGCCGACGCGCTCGGCGGCCTCCGCGACCCCGAAGCCCTCCATGGCCTCGGCTCCGGCCTCCGGGTGCGCGGCGAGCAGGGCGGCGGCGCGTTCGGCGGTGCCGGTCACGGTGGAGACGGTGAGGATGTCGCCGGTGAGCGCGCCGGTGGCGGCGGCCACGTCCCGGAACAGAGACCGGGGCGGCAAGTGGTGGTCACGGCCGAAGCCCAGGCCGGTGACGGGTACGAAGCCCTCGGGGGTCCCGGCGCCCAGATCGGCGGCGACGATGCCGCTCGCGACGACGAGCGAACCGACCGGGGCGACGGGTGCGAACCCGCCGCCGATGCCGGCCGAGACGACGAGGTCGTACGGCCCGGAGGCGAGACCGAAGGCCGTCGCGGCGGCCGAGGCGGCCGGTCCGACGCCGCCCGCGAGGACGTCGAAGGGCCCCACGCGGTGGAGTTCGGCGCCCGGCACGTGATGCGCCCGCGCCTCGGAAACGTCCCCGAACGCACGCGTGACCGCGTCCCGTTCTGCTGGGACGGCGGTCACGACGAGCACACGCACGGGGGAAGCCTCCGAGGGCAGGAGGGGGTCAAGAGGGTGTCAGGAGGACTTCTTCAGCTCGAAGTGCCAGACGCCGGTCAGTTCCTTGCCCTTGGTCTCCACGATGCTGATCTGCGTCTTGTTCGTGGTCTCGCCGGTCTGGCTGGAGAAGAAGGCGCTGCCCGGGATGGACCGGTAGGTCTTCTTGTACGGCTCCTGCTCGGCCTGCTGGCCGTTGATGAACAGGGTCCAGCCGTTGTCCGCGATCTCGGGGTCGACGCCGAAGTGGACCTTGTCGTCCATCGCGACCTCGACGGACTTCTCCGCCTTCTTGTTGAGGCAGCTCTGGTACTCGGACTTCTTGAGCGGCTTGCCGTCGTTGTAGCAGGCCGCCTCGGAGCTCACCGAGTTGCCGCCGACCGTTACGGTCGCGAGCGGCGTCGGCTTGTCGCAGGCGGAGAGGACAAGGAGTCCCGCGGACACGGCACCAAGAGCGACGCCGATTCGGCGGCCCTTACCGGAGAAGAACGCAACGGTCATGGGCCGAAGGCTATCGGTCGCTCCGGCTCACGCCACGCGGGGGTGCGGCGAGCCGCGTCGCGCGGCGCCCAGCAGACCCCGTACGGACGTTGCGGCACCGAGGGCGAGGATGGCCGCGGCGACCGACATGCCCAGTACGCCGTTGAGGGGGAGGGCGATGCCGATGCCGCCACCGACCACCCAGGCCATCTGGAGCACGGTCTCGGACCGGGCGAACGCGGAGGTGCGCACCTCTTCCGGCACGTCGCGCTGGATCATCGCGTCCAGCGAGAGCTTCGACAGGGCCTGGGTGAAACCCGCGGTGGCGCTGAGCGCGGCGACCATGACCGTGCTGTAGAAGAGCGCGGCGAGCACGGCGATCCCCAGGGCCAGGGCCAGCACCGACGCGACGATCACCTCGGGGCCGCGGGCCCGGAGCCAGGAGCCGACCGCCGTGCCGAGCGCGTTGCCGACGCCGGCCGCGACGCCGACGATGCCGAGCGAGATGGCGGCGCTCTGCCCGGCGAGCGGGTACTCGCGCAGCAGGAACGCCAGGAAGAAGATCAGGAAGCCGGAGAGCGCGCGGTGCGCGGTGTTGGCCTGGAGCCCGTTCAGCACGGACGGGCCAACGGATCGCAGACCGGGCCGCTTCTCGCCGTTCCGCTCCCGGCCCCTCGCCCTGCCCTTCCGGGGCCCCTTCGTCCCGACGGGGGCCGCCGTGCCGTGCGGCGGCACCAGCTGGGCCTTCCGCTCGCCCTTCGAGGAGTCGACCTTGGGCGGCAGCGTGAAGGCGAGAACGGTCCCGCCGATGAAGATCGCGCACGCGCCGTACAGCGGCCAGCCGGGCCCGACGGTCTGCAGCCCCGCCCCGATCGGGGCGGCGACACCGGTCGCCAGCAGCCCGGCCAGGGTGACCCGGGAATTCGCCTTCACCAGGGAGAAACGGGGTGGCAGCAGACGCGGCACCACCGCGCTGCGCACGACCCCGTACGCCTTCGAGCAGACCAGGACGCCCAGCGCGGCCGGATACAGCTCCAGACCGCCGGTGGCGACCGCGCCCGACATGGTGAGCGCGAGCACCGCGCGGGCCAGCATCGCACCGGCCATCGCGGCGCGCCGGCCGTGCGGCAGCCGGTCCAGGAGCGGGCCGATCACGGGGGCGAGGAGGGTGAAGGGCGCCATGGTGACGGCGAGGTAGAGGGCGACCCGGCCGCGGGCCTCGTCCGTCGGCACGGAGAAGAACACCGTCGAGGCGAGCGCGATCGTGATCATCACGTCACCCGCGCCGTTCACGGCATGCAGTTCGATCAGTTTGCCGAGCCCGGACTCCCCGGCGCCATGGGCGTGCGTCACCTTCCGGATGCCCCTGGCGGTGCCGGTGAACGGCAGGTGGAGGGCATGTCCGACCGCCCGGCCCGTCCTGCGGAGCGGGCCGGGTCCCTCGTGCGACCTGGCGGAAGTCACCTCGTCATAGTGCCCCAGTCCCGGTGGTGGCGAACTTGCATCGGCACGGGGCACGGTGCACTCCGCCCTGTCGGGCCAGTGATCCGCCCCGGCCGGGCGGGGCGGGCCCGGCCGGGAGCCGTGGCCGTTCGTGGGCGGCCGAGGGCCGGTCTCCGCAACGGATCCGTAGGGGATTCGCAGGGGATTCGCAACGGATCCGCAGGGGATCCGCAGGGGATTCGCCGGGGACACGACACCGGATACGGCCTTGTTTGGCACGGGCAGGTGGGCGGGGGGCGGCGGAGAGGGTAGCGTGCGTAGCGCGCCACCGGCGGTTGTTCTCGGCCGCGCGCCTCTCGGCGATCCCGCAGAATGGGTTGCAGAAGGTGTGCCCGAGGCAGGCAGCAACGGGTGTGGACGTCGACGCGGCCCTCAGGTCCGCTCCGCCCGCATCCGTCATGGCCGAAACCGATGGATGTGCTGGCGCGCTCGTGAGACTGGCGTAGGAGAGAAGCGAGACCTGTGAGTGCTGCGACGACGCGAAGCCGTACGGCCCGTATCCCTGTCCCCGACCGTCTGTGCGCCGAGGCGGTAGACCTTGCGCGCGCGGCGGCCGAGGAGGCAGCCGCGCCGGGGGCCGTCGGTGAACATGTGGCCGTGGTCTCCGAGGGGGACCGGGTCGTCACGCACTTCTTCGAGTGCAAGGAGCCCGGCTACCGGGGCTGGCGCTGGGCGGTGACCGTCGCTCGGGCCTCCCGCGCGAAGTACGTCACCCTCGACGAGACGGTGCTGCTGCCCGGCAGCGACGCGGTGCTCGCCCCGGAGTGGGTGCCGTGGAGCGAGCGGCTGCGCCCCGGCGACATGGGGCCCGGCGATCTGCTGCCCACCGAGGCGGACGACATCCGCCTGGAGGCCGGCTACACCGGCGAGGACGAGCCGCCGCCGAACTCCGCGGTCTCCGAGGTGTCCCAGGAGATGGCCGACCTCGTCGACGTGGAGGACGCGGAGCTGACGACGCGCCCCGCGACGACGAGCCGGGGCTCGATCGCGGCGGTCGCGGACGAGCTCGGCATGCGGCGGGCGCGGGTGCTGTCCCGGTACGGGCTGCATGCGGCGGCCGACCGGTGGGACGAGGCGTTCGGCGCGAAGACGCCGATGGCCCAGGCGGCGCCGGCCTCGTGCGCCAGCTGTGCCTTCCTGGTGCCGCTGGCGGGTTCGCTCAGGCAGGCGTTCGGGGTGTGCGCGAACGAGTTCGGTCCGGCGGACGGGCGGGTCGTGTCGCTGGCGTACGGGTGCGGTGGGCATTCGGAGGCGGCGGTGATGCCGAAGCCGCCGAAGCCGGCGCCGCACGCGCTGGACACGATGCAGGTGGACGAGTATCCGTTGCGGCCGGCCCGGGACTCCGGCTCGGTCCCGGCGGAGCCGGACGCGCCGACGGAGGACCTCGGCCACTCGTAGGCGGTGGCCGGGGGCGTGGCTTCCCGCGGGCTGCGGGCTGCGGGCTGCTCCGGCGAACCGGTTCCGTCCTCAATCGCCGGACGGGCTCGATTTTGCCGCCTGCCTGGGGACTTTCCCGCCTGTTCAGGGATTTCCCGCGCGTTCGGGCATTTTCCGCTCGTTCGGGGCTCCTCCCGCCCCCCCCTGGAGACTTTCCGCGCGTTCGGGTATTTCCTGCTCGCCCGGCGATCCCAGCCCGTCGGACGATTGAGGATCGAGGACGGAACCCTTGCCGTGGTGGGCGGCGCGACGGACTCCGGCCCAGGGGCGGAGCCAAGGGCTTGAACCGGCCGATGCGCTGTTCCGCGGCCCCCGTCCGGCGCGAGGACCCGGTACCTTCGGGCGCACACTTGGCGGCATGGGCAGCGCGTAACCGGAAAGAGTGGAGTCAGAGCGTGAGCATGAATGCGACCGAGGGGGCCGATCCGTTCGGGACCGCACGGCTGCGGCGCGGTGTGCTCGACGCCTGGGGCGCCGGCCCGGCCAGGTTCCGCGAGGACGCCAATGCCGAGGAGGACCTCGCACTCGGCGGCTATCGCGACCGCCTCGTCGTCGAGCTGGCCCAGAACGCCGCCGACGCCGCCGCCCGCGCACAGGTCCCCGGCCGGCTCCGGCTCACCCTGCGCCCGGCGACCCCGGACACCCCCGCGGTCCTCGCCGCCGCCAACACCGGCGCGCCCCTCGACGCCACCGGCGTGGAGTCGCTCTCCACCCTGCGCGCCTCCGCCAAGCGCGAGGGGCACGAAGGAGCCGTCGGCAGGTTCGGCGTCGGGTTCGCCGCCGTGCTCGCGGTGAGCGACGAGCCCGCCGTCGTCGGCCGGCACGGCGGCATCCGCTGGTCCCTCGCCGAGGCCCGCGACCTCGCCGCACGGGCGGCCGTCGCCAGCCCCGGCCTCGGCGACGAACTGCGCCGCCGCGACGGCCACGTACCCCTGCTCCGGCTCCCGCTGCCCGCCGAGGGCACCGCACCCGACGGGTACGACACCGTCGTCGTCCTCCCGCTGCGCGACGGCGGCGCCGAGGACCTCGTGCTCCGGCTGCTCGACGCGGTCGACGACGCCCTGCTGCTCACCCTGCGCGGCCTCGACGAGATCGTGATCGAGACCCCGGACTCCGTACGGACGCTGAGCCGCTCCGAGCACGGCCCGTACATCCACGTCGAGGACTCCGCGCACGGCACGAACCGCTGGCGCACCGTCACCCACCACGGCCCGGTCGAGCCGGCCCTGCTCGCCGACCGTCCACGCGAGGAACGGCTGCGCCCGCACTGGTCGGTCACCTGGGCGGTCCCGGTGGACGCGGAGGGCGCCCCGGTGCGCCCCCGCACCCTCCCGGTCGTCCACGCGCCGACGCCCACCGACGAACCCCTCGGCATCCCCGCGCTGCTCATCGCCTCGCTGCCGCTCGACACCGCCCGCCGCCACTTCGCGCCGGGACCGCTCACCGACTTCCTGGTGCAGCGGGCCGCCGACGCGTACGCCGAACTGCTCGCCGGCTGGCAGCCGGTGTCCGTCGACACCATCGACCTCGTACCGGGGCCGCTCGGCAAGGGCGAACTGGACGGTGCGCTGCGCGGCGCGATCCTGGAGCGGCTGCCGCGCATCGCGTTCCTGGCGCCCGCCGCCCCGCGCGACACCACCGCCGAGGCGGTCCGGTGGGACAGCTGGGACGCGCAGGCGGACGGCCTCATCGAGGCGGCCACCACGGCGCTGCGGCCCATCGAGGCCGAAGTGCTGGAAGGTGTCGGCGCCGAGACGGTACGGGTGCTCGCCGAGGTCCTGCCGTGTCTGCTGCCCGCCGGACTGGAACGCCGCAGCGAGCTGCGCACGCTCCAGGTCGCCCGTGTCCCGCTGACCGAGGCGATCGACCGGCTCGCCGGGCTGGAACGCGACCCCGGCTGGTGGCGGCGGCTGTACGACAGCCTGTCCGGCATCGACCCGGACCGCCTCTCCGGGCTGCCCGTACCGCTGGCCGGGACCCCGGAGACCACGGACCCCGGGACCCCCGCCGTGCCCCGCACCACCATCGGGCCCCGCCAGGTCCTCCTCCCGCTCCCCGATGCGCTCGCCGGACCCGTGCTGGAACGCCTCGCCCGGCTCGGGCTGAAGGTCGCCCACCCGGACGCCGCCCACCCGCTGCTGGAGAAGCTGGGCGCCCTGCCCGCCACCCCGCGCGCCGTGCTGACGACCCCGCAGGTGCGGGCCGCCGTCGCAGGATCGCTGGACGCGGGCGAGATCTGGGACGAGGACGCGCTGGACGGCGACGAGCTCGCCGAGACCGTCCTCACCCTCGTCAGGGACGCCGAACTGGCACCCGGCGACGAGCCCTGGCTCGGCGCGCTCGCCCTCCCCGACGAGGACGGTGAACCGGCCCCCGCCGGTGAACTCGTGCTGCCCGCGAGCCCGTTCGCCGCCATCATGCGGGAGGGCGAACTGGCGCTCTGCGACCAGGAGCTGGCCGACCGCTGGGGCGAGCAGCCGCTCACCGCCTGCGGCGTGCTGGCCACCTTCGCCCTCGTACGGGCCACCGACGTGGTGCTGGACCCGGACGAACTGGAGCCGCGCGAGGGCGACTTCGCCGAGCCCGACGACGCCGGTCTGCTGGACGCGGTGGATGTGTGGTGCGAGGACATCCTCGACCAGCTGCCCGACACCCCCGTGCCGCCGGTCGCCACCGAGATCGTCGCCGTCCGCGATCTGGACCTGGTCGACGACGACGCCTGGCCGCAGGCGCTCGCCATGCTCGCCCGGCCGCCGCTGCGCGACGCGCTGACCCAGCCGGTGCGGGTGCTGCTGCCGGACGGCACCACGCAGTCGGTGCGCCCCTACACGGCCTGGTGGCTGCGCGACCACCCGGTGCTCGACGGCCGCCGTCCCGCCGGGCTGCGGGCCGCGGGCGGCGACCCCCGGCTGGCCGGGCTGTACGACTCCGCCGACGCGACCGGCTTCGACGACGCGCAGGTGCTGCGCGCCCTCGGCGTACGGACGTCCGTGGCCGCCCTGCTGGACGAGCCGGGCGGCGCCGCCGAGCTCCTCGGTCGTCTCGCGGACGAGGACCGCCCGGTCGGCCCCGTGCAACTGCACTCCCTGTACACGGCCCTGGCCGATCTCGACCCGGAACAGGTCACGCTGCCGGACGAACTGCGGGCCGTGGTCGACGGCGAGGTGCGGGTCGTCGACGCGGCGGACGCCGTGATCGCGGACGCCCCCGATCTGCTGCCGCTCACCGACGGGCTCCCGCTGCTCCCGGTCGCCCCGACGCGCGCGGCCGAGCTGGCCGAGCTGTTCCAGGTGCGCCGGCTCGGTGAGAGCGTCGAGGCGGAGGTGTCGACGGAGGGCGAGGAGCATCGCGTACCGGACGCGGTACGGGCCCTGCTCGGCGCCGGGACTCCGGACGCGTACGTCGAACACGGCGAACTGCGCGCGGGCGGCGTCGAACTGGACTGGCGCCGGGCCCCCGACGGCACGGTCCACGCCGCCACGCTGGAGGGCGTCGCGGCGGGCCTGGCCTGGGCGGCGGGGCAGTGGCCGCGCCGCTTCGAGGTCGCGGCGCTGCTGGAGGATCCGTCCCGTACGGAGGAGCTGGCCCGGGACCGCTGGTTCGACTGACGGGCCCCGGCCGATGCGCATCGGGGCCGGGCATATGGAATGTCCGCAAGAAATCCCCAATCACCGCACAACCCTTCACGTTTGAGGATGGTCTCGTCTGTGAAGCCATCAGGCTTCGCAGACGATCTTGGGCCTGCGGGCGGTCATGTTCCGCGGGCCCCTTCTCCAACTTGGGGAATGAACATGCGCATTCGTGCCACCGTGGCCGCCGTCAGCGGCGCCCTGGCTCTTTCCGCCCTCGTCGTACCGTCGGCCGCCCAGGCCGACGACGCGCACGCCGCGATCGGCTCCGTCGCCGATGCCGCGCGTGCGGCCCAGTCCGATTCCGCCGTGCAGTCCGGCACGAAGTCCGGCGCACGCTCCCTCGCGGTCGCGAACACCGTGGGCCAGCTCAACCTCACCTTCTCCAAGTTCACGGTCAACGGCGGCAAGCCGATCGCCGTGGGCACCGCCGCCACGAAGATCGTGCCGACCACGTTCACCGTGACGCACGGCGCCGACGTGAACATCTTCGCCTCGAACTTCGAGCTGGGCGTCGGCCTCTACCGCGGTTCGTTCGACACCCCGGCGAACGAGCTGTACGGCGATGTCGCCCCCACCTGTAAGAAGGTTTCCTCCACGGTCGCCACCTGCACGGGCCGGATCGCCGTCTCGCCCGTCTACGACCTGATCGGCAACTCCGACGCCACCACGTGGAAGGGGGTGGGCTTCGCTGTCGACTACAACGGCCAGAACCCGAACAACCCCGACCCCTCCAAGATCGGGTTCGCGCTCCAGGACAGCCTGGGCAGCACCAGGGTCCAGCGCTTCTCGAAGCTGACCGTCGACGCCGCTCCGGAGCCCGTCAAGAAGGGCAAGACCATCACGGTCACCGGGAAGCTGTCGCGGGCCAACTTCGACGACCTGAAGTACCACGGCTACGCCACGCAGTCCGTGAAGCTCCAGTTCCGCAAGAAGACCAGCTCCACGTACACCACGCTCAAGACCATCAAGACGAGCAGCACCGGCACCCTGAAGACCACGGCCACGGCCTCGGTCGACGGTTACTGGCGCTACAGCTTCGCGGGTACGGCCAGCACGCCGGCCGTCACCACCGCCGGCGACTTCGTCGACGTGAAGTAGTCCCACCAGGTCCCGTCAGGCCACATCGGCCGCATCCGTGGCCATCTGTGATCACCCGTGAACAGCGGGATCCCTCCGCGAGGGGTCCCGCTGTTCACGCATCCGTCCGTGCATCCCCACCCGGCCCCCAAGGCCTTTCTCCACGGAGAAACCCATGCGCATACGTGCCACTGTCGCCGCAGCCTCCGGCGCCCTGGTCCTGTCCGCCCTCGCCGTTCCGGCGGCGCACGCGGCAACGGCCGATCCCGTCATCTCCAAGGTCACCGTCAACGGTGGCAAGGACGTCGTCCTGGGGACGACGGCGCCGAAGACCGTCACCGTCTCGGTCACCGCCTCGCACGCCTCCGGCATCGAATCCGGCTGGCTGCTCCTGTGGCACGGGAAGGACCTGGACGAGGGCCTGGACGGCGTGCTGACGCCGAACGAGGACGATGCGACCTGCAAGGCCGCCAGTGCCACCACCAGCACCTGCTCGCTCACCATCACGATCGACCCGAGGGCCGACCTCACGAAGAACGTGCAGGCGGGCTCCTGGCACATCCTCACGGGTGCGGAGGCCAAGGACGGCTCCAGCACGTACTACGACTCCTATGCCACGGCGAGGATCCAGCGGCTGTCCAAGCTGACCGTCAACGCCTCGCCGGAGCCGGTGAAGAAGGGCAGGACGATCACGGTCGCCGGGAAGCTGTCGCGGGCCAACTGGGAGGACCACGCGTACCACGGCTACACCGGCCAGCCCGTGAAGCTCCAGTTCCGCAAGAAGAACAGCTCCACGTACACCACGGTCAAGACGATCAGGACGAACAGCACCGGCACCCTGAAGACCACGGTCAAGGCCTCGGTCGACGGCTACTGGCGCTACAGCTTCGCGGGTACGTCCACCACCCCGGCCATCACCACCGCGGGCGACTTCGTCGACGTGAAGTAGCGGCGGCGCGGGGGACGGAGCCCTACACCGGGAAGCGTCGGCCGACCAGCCGCCAGGCGTACTCCAGGCCGGCCGACGCCACCACCGCGATGCCCACCGCGGTCCACGGCATCGTCGCTCCCACCAGCTTCAGCGCGAAGAATTCCTGCAGCCACGGCACCACCAGCACGACCAGGAACGCCAGCCCCATCGCCAGCACCAGGCCGATCCGCCACCAGGTGTACGGGCGGGCGATGATCGCCAGCACCCACATCGAGACCAGGAACAGCGTGAGCGTGGCCGCGCTGGTCTCCGCTTCGAGGGCGCCCGTACCGGAGTAGTGGTGCCGGGCGATCAGATACGTCACGAAGGTGGCGACGGCCGCGATGACGCCCGACGGGATCGCGTACCGCATGACCCGGCGCACGAAGTGCGGATGCGCCCGCTCCTTGTTGGGGGCCAGGGCCAGGAAGAACGCCGGGACGCCGATCGTCAGCGTCGACAGCAAGGTCAGATGGCGCGGCAGGAACGGGTAGTCGACCTGGAAGCAGACCACCAGGACCGCCAGCAGCACCGAGTAGACGGTCTTGGTCAGGAACAGGGTGGCGACCCGGGTGATGTTGCCGATCACCCGGCGGCCCTCGGCGACGACGGACGGCAGCGTCGCGAAGCTGTTGTTCAGCAGCACGATCTGGGCGACGGCCCGGGTCGCCTCGGAGCCCGAACCCATGGAGACGCCGATGTCGGCGTCCTTCAGCGCCAGCACGTCGTTGACGCCGTCGCCGGTCATGGCGACGGTGTGGCCGCGGGACTGGAGGGCGGCGACCATGTCCCGCTTCTGCTGCGGGGTGACCCGGCCGAAGACCGCGTTCTCCTCCATGGCCGTGGCCATGTCGTCCGGATCGGTGGGCATTCGGCGCGCGTCCAGGGTGTGCTCGGCGCCCGGCAGACCCAGCTTCCCCGCGACCGCGCCGACGGAGACCGCGTTGTCGCCGGAGATGACCTTGGTGGCGACCCGCTGGTCGGCGAAGTACGCCAGGGTCTCCCCGGCGTCGGGCCGCAACCGCTGCTCCAGGACGACCAGCGCGCTCGGTACGGCCCCGGCCGCGATCTCCGGCCCGTCGAGCGCACCCTGTGCGCGGGCCAGCAGCAGCACCCGCAGGCCCTGCTCGTTGAGCTGCTCGATCTCGGCGAGCGCCGGGTCCTGCTCGGGCAGCAGCACATCGGGGGCGCCGAGCAGCCAGGACGACTCCCGGCCGCCGCCCTCGTCGAACGCGGCGCCGCTGTACTTGCGGGCCGAGGAGAACGGCAGTGTCTGGGTGCACCGCCACTCCTCGCCGTCCGGGCAGGCGTCGACGATGGCCTGGAGGCTGGCGTTGGGCCGCGGGTCGGACGAGCCGAGGGCGCCCAGCACGCTGCGTATGTACGTGTCGTCCGCACCGCCCAGCGTCCGCACCTCGGTGACGTCCATGCCGCCCTCGGTGAGGGTGCCGGTCTTGTCCAGGCAGACGACGTCGACCCGGGCCAGGCCCTCGATGGCGGGGAGCTCCTGCACCAGGCACTGCTTGCGGCCGAGCCGTACGACCCCGATCGCGAAGGCGACCGAGGTGAGCAGCACCAGGCCCTCGGGGATCATCGGGACGATGCCGCCGACGGTCCGGGCGATCGATCCCTTGAGGTTGTTGTCGTTGACGACGAGCTGGCTGATGATCAGGCCGATCGCGGTCGGCACCATCATCCAGGTGACGTACTTGAGGATCGTGGAGATGCCGGTGCGCAGCTCGGACTGGACGAGGGTGAAGCGGGACGCCTCCTCGGCGAGCTGGGCGGCGTAGGCCTCGCGGCCGACCTTGGTGGCGGTGAAGGCGCCGCCGCCCGCGACGACGAAGCTGCCGGACATCACCGGGTCGCCGGGGCGCTTCAGCACCGGGTCGGCCTCGCCGGTGAGCAGCGACTCGTCGATCTCCAGGCTGTCGGCCTCGGCGACCGTGCCGTCCACGACGGCCTTGTCGCCGGGGCCCAGCTCGACGAGATCGCCGAGGACGATCTCGGAGGTGGAGATCTCGGCCGAGACCCCGTCCCGCCGCACCGTGGGTTTCGCCTCGCCGATGACCGCGAGGCTGTCCAGGGTCTTCTTGGCCCGCCACTCCTGGACGATGCCGATGCCGGTGTTGGCGATGATCACGAAGCCGAAGAGGCTGTCCTGGATCGGCGCGACGAACAGCATGATCAGCCAGAGCACGCCGATGATCAGGTTGAACCGGGTGAAGACGTTCGCGCGGACGATCTCACGGACGGAGCGGGACGAGCGCACGGGTACGTCGTTGACCTCGCCGCGGGCGATCCGCTCGGCCACCTCGGCCGCGGTCAGCCCGCGTGGGTCCACCGCCGGGGCGGGCAGCTTCACCGGGTGGACCGGGTCGAGCTCGGCCCCGGCGTCGATCATGGCCGAACCGTGGTGACCGGTGGAGCCGGTTGTTTCGGGAGTCTGCTCGCCGAAGGGATGGGATGCCCGCTGCGTCATGGTTTCGACGGTACGGGGGGATGGTCCGGTTCACCCACTGAGGGGTCCGAAGATCAGACCGGGGGAGGAGGGGAATGGTCCTGCGGTGGTACGAGGACCCGGCGCCGCACCGTCAGGCGGTGGCGCCCGGCGCGCCCTCGGCGCCCGTCCCGGTGCCGGACGATCCGTCGGCCTCGGCGGCCGCCCGCTTGATCGCGGCGTCCCGTCCCCGTACGTACCAGATGCCGATCAGGCCGAGCCCCGCACCGGCCAGGCAGGTCCACACCCACCACAGGTGCCCGTGGTCGTCGAACCAGCCGTAGAACGGGAGCTGGACCAGGAAGAGGACGAACCAGAGGATCGTGCCGCCGGTGATGGTGGCGACGACGGGCCCCTCCAGGGGCTCGGGTGCCTCGTGCTTCGGTGTCCACTTCGCCATGGCCTCAGTGTATGGGCCCCCATGTGCGAAGCCCTCTCGGACCAGGCGACCCAAGGGTCTACGCGCGGAGATAGCGATCTTCGCCCTATGTATTCATACTGAATCTGCTTACGGCTGACTCGAATTATTCGTGTAAAAGTCCAAAGCTGACCACTTTCACTCCCCCTCTACGTACGACTGAGGTCATACATGTCCCCCTCGGCCACCGCTCCGGTCGATGCCAGTCAGCCCGCGGCTCCGCAGCCACAAGGCGGCCTGGATCGTTTCTTCAAGATCTCCGAGCGGGGGTCGTCGGTTGCACGCGAGATCCGCGGCGGATTCGCTACGTTCTTCGCAATGGCGTACATCATCGTGCTGAACCCGATCATTCTCGGCAGCGCCAAGGACATGTACGGCCATCAGCTCGACGGCGGCCAGCTGGTCACCGCCACCGTGCTGACCGCCGCGTTCTCCACGCTCCTGATGGGCGTCATCGGCAACGTGCCGATCGCGCTGGCGGCCGGCCTCGGCGTCAACACCGTCGTGGCCCTCCAGCTCGCCCCCCGGATGAGCTGGCCGGACGCGATGGGCATGGTCGTCCTCGCGGGCATCGTGGTGATGCTGCTGGTCGCGACCGGACTGCGGGAACGCGTGATGCACGCCGTGCCGACCTCGCTCCGCAAGGGCATCGCGATCGGCATCGGCCTCTTCATCCTGCTGATCGGCCTGGTCGACTCGGGCTTCGTCTCCCGCGTCCCGGACGCCGCGCACACCACCGTGCCGCTCCAGCTCGGCAGTGACGGCCACCTCAACGGCTGGCCGGTCCTGGTCTTCATCCTCGGCGCGCTGCTCACCCTCGCGCTGATCGTCCGCAAGGTGCCGGGCGCGATCCTGATCTCCATCGTCGCGATGACGGTCCTCGCGATGATCATCGACGCGATCGCCGATCTGCCGGGCCAGGCATGGGGGCTGACCGTCCCGCAGTGGCCGGGCAATCCGGTCGCCACCCCGGACTTCGGGCTGATCGGCAAGGTCAGTCTGTTCGGCGGCTTCGACAAGGTCGGTGTGCTCACCGGCGTCCTGTTCGTCTTCACCGTGCTGCTGTCCTGCTTCTTCGACGCGATGGGCACCATCCTCGGTGTCGGCGACGAGGCGAAGCTGACGGACAAGGACGGCAACTTCCCCGGCATCAACAAGGTGCTGTTCGTGGACGGCATCGCGGTCGCCGCGGGCGGTGCGAGCTCCGCCTCCGCGGGCACCTGCTTCGTGGAGTCCACGGCGGGTGTCGGCGAGGGTGCCCGCACCGGCTTCGCGAGCATCGTGACGGGCCTGCTGTTCACGGTGGCGCTGTTCCTGACGCCGCTGGCGACCATGGTCCCGTCGCAGGCGGCCACCCCCGCGCTGCTGGCGGTGGGCTTCCTGATCATCTCGGGCTCGGTGCGGGACATCGACTGGAGCGACTACACGCTCGCCATCCCGGCCTTCCTCGCCATGCTGATGATGCCGTTCACGTACTCGATCACCAACGGCATCGGCATCGGCTTCATCGCCTTCTCCGTGCTGCGGGTGGTGGCCGGACGCTGGCGCGAGGTGCCGGTGCCCATGTACGTGGTGTCGGCGGTCTTCGTCTTCTACTACGCGATGCCGGCCCTCGGCCTCACGTGACCTCTTCGGCCCTGATCCCCGTGGTCCCCTCGGGGCCGTAGAACCTCTCCGTCTCGTCGACGGCCGCCTTGAAGCGCTCGTCGAAGTCATCGCGAATGAGCGTCCGGACGACATAGTCCTGGACGCTCATTCCGCGTTTGGCGGCATGCTGCCGGAGCCGGTCGAGCAGCTCACCGTCTATCCGCAGGCTGAGCACAGTCGATCCCATGGCAAGCAGGGTTACGGCCCAGTGGGTCGTTTCGCGTCACTTTACGGATCCAACTCACTCGTTCGGGTGATCGATTGGGTGAAGTGCCTCTCGCGCGTGTAACACGAATGGTCTTTAGGGTAGGTAATGAGTTACGCTAATAAACATGCCTGACCTGATCCACGACGGCGACAGTGCGGCCGCCGTGAGCTCCCTTCGCTCCGCCGTGATGCTGCTCAGTCGGCGCCTCAAGCACCAGCGCGTCGACGAGTCGCTGAGCCCCACCGAGATGTCGGTGCTCGGCACGCTCGCCAGGTGCGGCTCGGCCACACCGGGCGAGCTGGCCCGCAAGGAGCATGTGCAGCCTCCGTCGATGACTCGCATCGTCGCGCTGCTGGAAGCGAAGGGGCTGGTCAGACTGGAACCGCACCCCGATGACCGTCGCCAGAAGGTGGTCAGCCAGACCGAGCAGGCGGAAGCCATGCTCGAAGAGAGCCGCTCCAAGCGGAACGCCTGGCTGACCGCCCTCGCCGAGGGCCTGGACGAGGACGAGTGGGCGACGCTCCGCAAGGCGGCGCCCGTGCTGGAGAAGCTCGCCCACCTGTAGCGGGGCGGAGCCGCGCCGGACCACAGCCGGCGCACCGCCCGCACCGCCGCACCCCGTCAGTCAGCGAAACGTATACGCCCGAGGAGGCGAACCCTTTTGAGTACGGGATCCGGAGCAGACTCCGCCCCCGCACCGACTTCCACCCACGAGAGCAAGCCCGGCGGGACCTTCTCGTCGCTGAAGATCCGTAACTACCGCCTGTTCGCCACGGGCGCCGTGATCTCCAACACCGGTACCTGGATGTCCCGCATCACGCAGGACTGGCTCGTCCTGAGCCTCACCGGGTCCGCCACCGCCGTCGGCATCACCACGGCCCTCCAGTTCCTTCCGATGCTTCTGTTCGGCCTCTACGGCGGTGTCATCGCGGACCGTCTCCCGAAGCGGAAGCTGCTCCTCGTCAGCCAGGCGGCACTCGGCCTCTGCGGGATCGCCCTCGCGGTGCTCACGCTCTCCGGTGTGGTCCAGGTGTGGCACGTCTACCTCATCGCGTTCCTGCTCGGCATGGTGACGGTGGTCGACAACCCGGCCCGCCAGTCGTTCGTGTCCGAGATGGTCGGACCCGCCCAGCTGCGCAACGCGGTCAGTCTCAACTCGGCGAACTTCCAGTCCGCCCGGCTCATCGGCCCGGCCGTCGCCGGTGTCCTGATCACCACGGTCGGCAGCGGCTGGGCCTTCATGTTCAACGGCCTGTCCTTCGCCGCCCCGCTCGTCGGCCTGCTGATGATGCGTACGAGCGAGCTGCACAAGACCACCGTCGTACCGCGCGCCAAGGGACAGCTGCGGGAGGGCCTGCGCTACGTCTCCGGCCACCCCGAGCTGATCTGGCCGATCGTCCTGGTCGGCTTCGTCGGCACGTTCGGGTTCAACTTCCCGATCTGGCTCACGGCCTTCGCGGACGAGATCTTCCACGGCGGCGCCGGGATGTACTCGTTCTTCAACATCCTCATGGCGGCCGGTTCCCTCGCCGGTGCCCTGCTCGCCGCCCGCCGCCGCTCCTCCCGGCTGCGGATGCTGGTGGCCGCGGGCACGGCGTTCGGTCTGCTGGAGATCATCGCGTCGCTGTCGCCGTCCGTCTGGCTCTTCGCGATCCTGCTGGTCCCGATCGGCATGATCGGCCTGACGACCAACATCAGCGCGAACACGAGCGTCCAGATGGCCGCCGACCCGGCCATGCGCGGCCGGGTCATGAGCCTGTACATGATGGTCTTCGCCGGTGGTACGCCGGTGGGCGCCCCGATCGTCGGCTGGATCAGCGACGCCTACGGGGTCCGTACGGGCATGGCCGTCGGCGGCGCGTTCTCGCTGGTGGCCGCGCTCGGCGTCGGCCTGATGCTGGCCCGCGTCGGAGGCCTGCGCCTCCGCGTCGACCTGCGGCCGGGCCGCCCGCATGTCCGGTTCGTCCCACGGGAGGAGCTGGCCACGGCGGCGTGAGCGCCGTCCGACGAAGCGCATGTCACGGCCGAAGCACATGGGCACGGCCCCGACCGGTGAGCACCGGTCGGGGCCGCCGTGTGTCGGGGAGCGTCAGTCGCGGGGGAAGTCGCCGGTCTCCAGAGCGAGGCCCACCACGGTCGAGGTGAGGTCGACCCGGGTGCCGAAGTCGAGGCTCAGCACGCTGCGGTACTCGTCTTCCTTCGGCAGCGTGTGGAGATGCCATGTACCGGTGTACGGGTCGACGATGAGATACACGGGCACACCGGCGGTGGCGTAGGTGGCCTTCTTCGATCCGTAGTCGTTGGCGGCGGTGCTCTTCGAGACCACCTCGGCCACGAACTCGATGTCCTGGTAGCGGCACCGGCCGTTGGTGTCCTCGGTGGCGCCGTCGGTCAATGCCACGACATCTGAGGCGAAACCGTTGAGCAGCCCCGGGAAGTCGATGCGCACATCGGACAGCAAGCGCTCCCGGGGGTACCTTGCGCGCAACTGCTCGATGATGTCGAGAATGATCCGCCAGTGTGTGCGCCGCTGCGGCGACATGTAGATGTTCCCCTCGACGATCTCGACCTTGAATCCCTCGGGGGTGGGCTCAAGCCACTCGAACATCATGTCCAGAGTGCGCTCGTCGCTGCTGTCGGCCATCTCGATCCTGTCGGTCTCTACGACGGTCATCGTGGCGCTCCTCCCCGCTGCCGCGCGGGCGCGGGCAGCCGCGTAGTACAACGATACGTACGGAGGCCGAGACACGCCGGTACGGTGCGACACTCGGCCCATGAGCCGTCTCAGACTCTTCGTTGCCGTGCTGCCGCCCGCCCCCGCCGTCGAGGAACTGCGCCGTGCCGCCGCCCCGCTGCACGCGCTGCCCGAGGCCGAGGGGCTTCGCTGGACCGATGTGTCCGGCTGGCACTACACGCTCGCCTTCCTCGGGCCCGTGGACGAGGAGCTGCTGCCCGAACTGGAGGAGCGCCTCGCACGGGCCGCCCACCGCACCGACCCCTTCCCGCTCCGCATCCACGGCGCCGGCCGGTTCGGCGGCCGGGCGCTCTGGGTGGGGGCCGCGGGCGCGCTCGACACGCTGCGGCTGCTCGCCGAGCGCGCCGACGCCGCCGCCCGCCGCACCGGCATTCCGATGGACGAGCACCGCCGCTACCACCCGCACCTCACCCTCGCCCGCAGCCGGCGCGCCGAGGTCGACCTGCGGCCCTGCGTCGAGGCGCTCGGAAGCTTCGAGGGCACCGGGTGGGAGGTCGGCGAGCTGGCCCTCGTACGCAGCGATCTGCCGGTCTCGGGGGTGCCGGGCGAGCGGCCCGGGTACGAGGTGGTCGCATCCTGGTCGCTGGGGCACTGAGACCGGCGGTTAGGCTCGAAGGGTGGATCCGAAGACCAGAAACCGCATCATGGCGGCCGTGCTCGTGCTGATGTTCGTCGTCGTCGCCGTGGCGGCCGCCGTCGGGGCGTGACGCGGCCGGGGCCCCGGGCCGCCCCCTCAGAGCCTGTCGGGTGACCTCTGATCGGGCGGCCACGCCCTGGCACGCACGCTTCCGGCGTTGCCGAAATGCCCTAGTAGCTCCTTCCCCGAACTCTCAACTTCGTTCGAGCAGGGGAGGCCCCATCCGAGGCCATCCCGGCGCCTTGGAATCGCACGTACCATGCCGCGTCCGCTCTCCGATCGAAGGTCACCCGACAGGCTCTCAGTGACCGTGCCGCAGCCGGCGGACCCGGCGGCGAAGGCCCCGCAGGAGCCCGTCGCATCCGGCCGCACACCCCTCCTCAGTCGGCGAGGGCCCGCGCGGTCTCCTCGGCGAACGCCTCCGGGTTGTCCAGCATGATGTTGTGCCCGCACTCCGGGACCGCCACCACCCGTACCCCCTGCTCGACGAGCGCCTCCTCGCCGGGCAGCGGCCCGTCGCTCTGCGGCCGCAGGAAGGTGCGCGGAATCTTCAGGTCGAGCAGCAGTTCACGCATCGTCGGCGTCGTCCCGCGGGCGAGCTGCACCGCGCTGCGGTGCAGCGCCTCGCGGCCCGCCAGGCGCATGGTCGCCCACCAGTGCGGCCCCACCCGGTCACGTACCTCGGCCCAGCCGTGCGCCAGGAACTCCTCTTCCGAGTACGCCGCGATGCCGCTGCTGCCCGGCCGCGCGGGCCCGGGGGCGACCGGGTCCAGATTGGCGTCGACCAGGACCAGCCGGGCCACCAGGCGCGGATGGCGCGCCGCGAGCACGATGGCCACCGCGCCGCCCATGCTGTGCGCGATCACGTCCGTGTCGTACGCGCCGGCCGCCTCCAGCGCCGCCGCCACCGCGTCGGCGTGCTCCTCCAGCGTGTAGCCGAAATCCGTGGGGCGGTCGCTGATCCCGAAGCCCAGCAGGTCCATGAGCAGCGTCCGGCCACCGGCCAGCAGGGGATGGGTGGCGCTCGCGGTGAAGTACGGGCCGGACGAGGCCCCGAGCCCGTGCAGGCAGACCCGGGTACGGGTACTGCCGGGCAGGCCGGGCAGCTCCACCCACCTGATGCGCGCGCCGTCGGCCGTCACCCGGGCGTTGTGCATGTCTTCCTCCTCGTCGCCAACCATCGGGGCAACTATACATCGGCATCGATGTATAACAATCGTCGGAGAGGATACGCACATGCTGGAACTGGCCATCCTTGGATTTCTGCACGAGCAACCGCTGCACGGCTACGAGCTGAAGCGCCGGGTCGCTCACCTCACCGGGCACGTCCGCCCCATCGCGGACGGCACGCTGTACCCGGCGATCAAGCGCCTGGAGCGCGCCGGATGGCTGGAGCGCCGCACCGAACCCGGCAGCAGGGCCGCTCCCCGTCACACCCTCACCCTGACCGGCCCGGGGCGCGAGGAGCTGCGGCGACGCCTGCGGGAGGCCGACGAGGTGGACATCAGCGACGAGAACCGCTGGTTCACGGTCCTCGCCTTCCTGCGTCATCTGCCGTCCCCGGCCGAGCAGGCGGACGTGCTGCGGCGCCGGCTCGCGTTCCTGGAGGAGCCGAGCAGCTTCTTCTACGAGGGGGAGCGGCCGCTCGGCGCCGAGTCGTTCGACGACCCGTTCCGGCGGGGGCTGCTGAGGATCGCCCGCGCGACCAGCGAGGCGGAGCTGAGCTGGCTCGGGGAGACGCTGAAGGAGCTGGACGCGCCCTGAGAGCCTGTCGGGTGACCTCCGACCGGGCGGCCACGCCCTGGCACGCACGCTTCCCGCGTTGTCGTCGGTCGCCAACGCTCCGCGTCGACTCCCTCCTCCGCCTTGGAATCGCACGCACCAGACCGCGTCCGCTACCCGATCCGAGGTCACCCGACAGGCTCTGAGCCGAGCGCCCTTCGCGGACACACGGAAACGGGCCGTCGCCGCCCTCGCCCCCTGCGGGGACGGGACGGCGACGGCCCGGTGGTCCGTCAGGCGGTCCTCACCAGGCGAACGCCTCCGGCGAAGGCCCCGGACCCGGGAAGATCTCGTCCAGCGAGGCCAGCAGTTCCGCGGAGAGATCGAGCTCCAGCGCCCGCAGCGCCGAGTCCAGCTGCTCCCGGTTGCGCGGTCCGACGATCGGCCCCGTCACCCCGGGGCGGGTGAGCAGCCAGGCCAGACCGACCTCGCCCGGCTCCAGGCCCTGCTTGTCGAGCAGATCCTCGTACGCCTGGATCTTCCCGCGCAGCGCCGCGTCCTTCAGCGCGTCCGCGCTGCGGCCGGAGGCCGAGCGTCCGGCCGTGCCCTCGCGCTCCTTCTTCAGCACGCCGCCCAGCAGTCCGCCGTGCAGCGGGGACCACGGGATGACACCGAGGCCGTACTCCTGCGCGGCCGGGATGACCTCCATCTCGGCGCGGCGCTCCATCAGGTTGTAGATGCACTGCTCGCTGACCAGGCCCAACGAGCCCCGCCGGGCGGCCAGTTCATTGGCCTGGGCGATCTTGTAACCGGCGAAGTTCGACGAACCGGCGTAGAGGATCTTGCCCTGCTGCACCAGGACGTCGATCGCCTGCCAGATCTCCTCGAAGGGGGTGTTCCGGTCGACGTGGTGGAACTGGTAGAGATCGATGTAGTCCGTCTGGAGCCGCTTCAGCGAGGCATCGACGGAGCGCCGGATGTTCACGGCGGAGAGCTTGTCGTGGTTGGGCCAGGCCTCGCCGTCGGCGCCCATGTTCCCGTACATCTTGGTGGCCAGGACCACCTTGTCGCGGCGTTCGCCGCCCTGGGCGAACCAGGTGCCGATGATCTCCTCGGTGCGGCCCTTGTTCTCGCCCCAGCCGTACACATTCGCGGTGTCGAAGAAGTTCAGACCCGTGTCCAGCGCCGCGTCCATGATGGCGTGGCTGTCCACCTCATTGGTCTGCGGGCCGAAGTTCATGGTGCCGAGGACGAGGCGGCTGACCTTGAGTCCGGTGCGTCCGAGCTGCGTGTACTCCATGGACACCAAGCCAACGCCTTCGAGTCCGCTCGAAGCAAGGGCGACCGGCGCCGCCCCGCCGGGGCGTAGCCTGGCTGCCGTGAATTCCGTACCACACATTCTAACCGTACTCGACGATCTGCTCCGCGACGCGAGCCGTGACGATCGCGGCGCGCTGTGGCAACTGGCCGAGCAGGGCCGGGAGTTGGATGCCAACCTGGTACGCCTGCCGCCCGGCGGCGAGGTCGGTGCGCACCAGGAGGACGTCCTGGACGTCCTCCTGGTCGTCGTTGCGGGCCATGGCCGGATCGACGCGGGGAGCGGCTCGCTGGAGTTGGCGCCCACCACCGTCGCCTGGCTGCCCCGGACCTCCCGCCGCTCCCTCGCCGCCGGCCCGGACGGCCTCACCTGCCTGACCGTCCACCGTCGCCGCCCCGGCCTGACCATCAAGTCCTCGGCCGCCCCCGCCCTGTCGTACGAGGGCGGCGAGGCCCCCTGCCTGCTGGACCGGGTCTGCCCGGCGTGCGGCCGGCTCTCGCAGGACCCGGAGCCGGTGTTCTGCAGCCGGTGCGGGGAGCGGTTCGCCGAAGGGTGAGCGCGGACTGCCGTGAGGGTGGCCGGGAGCGGTCGTGGGGTGACCGAATCCCAAGTGCTGTGGACCGCTGAGAATATGACCGAGCGTCTAGTCTGTTGCTCCATGTAGTCCACAGGGGGTCGCATGCACAGCGAGGGTACGGCCGGTCGCGATTCGGACCACGGGCAAGGCGACGGATCCCCCCGCAGGGCCGACGGCGGGCGGGCGGGCGGCTTCCCCCGGAGCGATTCGACCGAGCACGCGCAGGCGTGGCCGGACACGCATCCGACGCCGGAGTCCTCACCGTCGCCGGACCGGGCGGCGACTCCCGCACCGCACCACGTGATCGACGGCCGTTACGAGCTCCTGCACAGCCTCGGACGCGGTGGCATGGGCGAGGTCTGGGAGGCGCTGGACACCCGCCTGGACCGCCACGTCGCGGTGAAGGGCCTGCTCGGCCGGGACGCCATCGGCGCGGCCACGCAGGAGCAGATGATGCAGCGGGCCCGACGGGAGGCCGCGGCCATCGCCAAGATCAGGCACCCGAACGTGGTGGCGGTGCACGACCGGGTCGAGTCCGGCAACCAGGTCTGGATCGTGATGGACCTGCTCAACGCGCGTTCGCTGGCGGACCTGATGCGCGAGGAGCGGCGGCTCCCGTTGCGGCGGACGGCCGCGATCGGCCTCCAGGTGCTGGGCGGGTTGCGGGCGGTCCACGAGGCGCGGGTGGTCCACCGCGACGTGAAGCCCGCCAACATCCTTTTCGCCAAGGACGACTTCGCGATCCTGGCGGACTTCGGCATCGCGACCTTCGACGGCGCCGTCCCGCTCACCAGGGCCGGTGAACTCATCGGCACCTTCAAGTACCTGGCGCCCGAACTGCTCGGCCAGACCTCGCAGGAGAGCGCCGCGACACCCGCGTCCGACCTGTGGTCGCTGGGCGTCACGCTGTACGAGATGGTCGAGGGCAGGCACCCCTTCGACCGGCCGAACGAATACGAGGTCCTGGTCGCCGCCTGCCAGTCCGACCCCCTTCCGATGGAGCACGGCGGGGACCTGGCCGAGGTCGTGGGCCGGCTGATGCACAAGGACCCGCGCCGGCGCCTGAGCGCCGAGAGCGCGGAGGAGATGCTGCGGAAGATCCTCCGTGATTCGGCGGCGAAGCCGGACCCCGTACCCGAGCCTGTGCCGCCGCCCGCCCCCGTACGTCCCCAGGCACCGCCTCCGCCGCCCCCGCCGCCCCAGGTGCCGAGGAAGCGCGTCCCGGGCTGGCAGAAGGTCTCGGCGGCCGTGGTGTGCGGGGCCCTGCTGGCCGGTCTCGGATGGTTCGCCGCGGACCGGATGCGGGGGGACGGTGAGGCGGACGCGGGCGCCCGGTCCGGCCAGGGTTCCGAACCGGAGTCGTACATCAAGACGCACCCGATCCTGAAGGTGGGCGTCAAGGCCGATCAGCCCGGACTGAGCGAGAAGACCAAGGACGGCAAGTACCGCGGGTACGAGATCGACGTGGCCTATGCCATCGCGCACGACATGGGCTACAGCCGCGACCGGGTCGCCTTCGAGCCCGTGAGCAGCGAGAACCGGAGCACGATACTGCAGAAGGGCGATGTGGATCTGGTCATCGCCACCTACAGCATCACGCCGGAGCGCAAGCACGCGAAGCCGCCCGACTACAGTGTCGCGTTCGCCGGCCCGTACTACGTGGCCAGCCGGAGCTTCATGGTCCGCAAGAAGGCGAAGAGGGTGTCGATCGACGACTCCAGGATGCTGCGGAAGAAGCAGTTCGAAGTGTGTACCGCGAGGAGTTCGACGTACGAGACATGGCTGCCCAGGGCGGGCTACAACATGACGGGTTCGCTGCCGAACGGCTACGACAGGTGCGTGCGCGACCTGTTGGACCCGACGTCGTCGGTCTACGCGGTGAGCACGGACGACGTCATCCTCGCCGGGTTCGTCAAGAACAACCCCTCCGAGCTGAAGCGGCTGGACAGCGGTCCGGGCGCGGAGGGCTACGGCGTCGCCATGAATCCGGACGCGAAGGGGCTGAAGCGGGAGGTGTGTTCATCGCTGAAGAAGATCATGACCGACGGGGTCTGGGAGCGGCTGTACGCCGGCCACCTCGCCCCGCTGCTGAACAGGTCGAACCCGCCGAACAAGCCGAAGCTGGAGGAATGCCAGTCCTGACGGCTACCGCGCCCAGGCGGCCGCGTACGAGGACGATCCGCCCCATACCCCGTGGCGCGAACGCGTCGCAGCACTCGCGGCGGAGGCGGACGGGCCCGCGACCTGACCGTGCCCGGTAGCCTCACGCCATGGGGCTCGACATCACGGTGATGATCGCCGACTGGTCATGGCTGGGCGAAGTGCCCGAGCGCGAGCGGCTGTTGCGGTTGAGGAATGCCTGGTACGCCGACGAGACGGGCCTGTGGGACCACGATGCCCCGGTGATCGAGGGTGATTGGGAGTGGCCGAAGGGGCCGAACGGCGCCTTCTTCGCGCTCTACGAGTTCCTGCACACCCTCGGCTCGTACAAGCCGCACTTCTGGGCCACGCACTACTGGGAGCGCGTCCGCGACCACGCCGATCCGGTGTTGCGGGCCGGGCTGGACGCCTTCCTGCTCGGGCTGATCTGGGGTGGCATGGACGGCGAGTCGGGGGAGACGGATGGGGACTTCTTCTCCGACGACCCGAAAGTCGCGTACGGCCTGCTGGTGGCACGGTCACCGGACAGTGTCCGGGAGCTGGCCGCGACCTGGGAAGGCATACGGCCACGGCTCGACGGCTTGCGCGAGGCCTTCACCGTGTACTCCGCCATCCCCGACGGCCGGGGCGGCGACTTCGACGCGTTCGCCCTCCTGCTGGCGGAGTGGGGACGCATCCTTGCCGAGGCCGCCCGGCGGGGCTGGGGTGTCGTGGGGCTGAGCGAGTAGGGGGCGGTCGATCGGGCAGGGACGGCGGCTGCGCCGACCAGGACGATGAGCACCGCTCAGACAAAGAAATCCTCGGCGTCGGGGTCGGATATGCCCATTAGAAACCGGGAGAAGGCATCCATTTCATCCTCCCCCAAGAAGTATCCTCCGGTGTGGTGGAGATGGAAGAAGCGCCCTTTCCGGTCGACCAGGAGAATTCCGTACTCGGAAGACTCGTAGCCAATAGGGAAAAGCTCTGTGCCCAGGTTGAATGCTAATTCTTGAATAAGTCTCGCGTCGCCGTCATATCCAAGTGTCGGCTTCATGATCCAGGAGAAGTCGTGTGTTCTTGGGTGATTGAGGCGGAGTGAGCCGTAAGTGTGGATAACGCGCACTGCGGCCGGTACGGGCGACATGGTGATTCCTTGTCGCTGGGCGTCTTGTACCCGGACCTGGATGAGTTCATCGGCTTGCTCGCCGATGTCGCGACCTGGGAACCAGCCGTTTTGGGTCAACCAGTCGAGCACCTCTGGGGCTGGTTGCGCCGGAGGGTGACTCATTTCGGAATCGGCCCCTTCGATGCCTGCGGTCAACTTCTCCGCCATCCCCGAGGCGGTGCGTTCGGCGAGGCGGTGACCAGTTCTCCGTCAGGACATTACCTGCGTGCCCAACCTCTGCAGCAGCAGTCGGCAGACCTCGCACGGTTCGGTGGTCTTGCCGTGATCGGGGTGTCCTTGGCCGCGGATCATCTTGGAGATGATGGCGGATCCCGCGAAGTGCGGCGCGGCTTCGTCGAGGGTGGTCGTGCGGCCGTCACTCCGTGCGGAGTCGAGCCCCCACAACTGGTCCGATACCAGGGCCGATTCGGCGCAGCGCCCGGTGAACGGCTTGCGCACGTCGGCCGGCAGCGATTCGGCGAATGACCAGATGGCCGGATGGAGATTGGCGGCGCCTTCCCCGACCAGGCTGGTGTGGCTCACCACCTGGCCGCCGATCAGCAGGGAAGAGGCTACGGCAGGGAATTGCTCAGACAAAGAAGTCCTCCACGTCCGGAGTGTCAGCGTTGGTGATGAATCGAGAGAATGCATCGTACTCATCTTCGCCGAGGAAATATCCACCTGTGTGGTGAAGAAGAAACCACCGGCCGATTTCATCCACCAGGATGATTCCGAACTCTGACGATTCGAACCCCACTGGAAAGAGTGGCACACCCAGGCCGGACGCAATTTCTGCAATCAATCGAGCATCGCCGTCATATCCGCCTGTCGGCTCCATCTCGAATGAGGAATGCGATGCTCTTGGATGCGTCAAATCCAGAAGCCCGTACGTGTGGATAACACTAACGGCCGCATCCACGGCTTTGAGCGGAAACCCCTGCGCCTCTGCGTCCTGAAGTCTCACTTGGATAAGATCTCGCGCCGAATCACCGATGTCTCGCCCAGGAAACCAGCCATGTCGAGTCAGCCAATCGAGTACTTCTGTGGTTGGTCGAGTCGGAGGCATGGTGCGTTTCCTGTTCTGTGGGTGGATCTTTAAGCGTGTACGCGAATTCCGAGCTGAGGTAGGACATGCGTACAAGTGTCACACGGGGGCAGGAAGTCGCCGTGTCGTCCTCGTACTTCTCCTGTCTTCTTCATGACGAAATCTCCGATGCGTCTGGTGTGCATAATGCCTCCTTCCAGAGCCTGGCGAGCATCAGCGACTGTGCGGATACTTGTCCCAGTTGGGTCAAGTTGGCTCAGCCGGTCACTGATCAGCGAGATCTCGGCACACTTCCCGTGGCCATTACCCTTCTTCTCGATGATGCCCGCCTTGGCGTCGTCGTCAATTTGCTTGAGTATGCCGTCCAGCACTTTGTGTGTGTGCGGAACAGTTTGCCCGTGCATTTTAGTGGTGCTGGAGTGGGCTGTGATCGTGTTGTCGTGGAGGAAGCTTCCGGCACAGCCGGAATCGAGTTGGTTCTGGCCGGGGTGCGCCGCTCCGGGAGGGGCGTCGAGGGCGTCGTCGGCGAGAGCGGATGCTTCCCGTTCCAGAACAGGAAGCTGATCCTTCAGGGGAAGGTGCGAGACGTCCAGGGCCGGGCGCCGGTAGTGACGCATCTTGTCCGCGCTCTGGCCGTGCCAGTCGGGCTGAGGTTCCAGGGGCTTGCCGTGCGGCTCGTTGCCGGGGCCGTCGCCGCCGGGGTGATCCGGACCGTCGGGGCCGTCAGGGCCGTGCGGGCCGTCGGGGTCGTGGGGGACGCCGTCGTCGTGGGGAAGCGCGTCGTCGGACCCGTGGTGCGGGGCGCCCTCGTCCGTGCCGTGGTGCACGGCGTCGTCGGCATGACTGTTCGGCGTGTGGTCGCTGTGGTGGGGCGGCGTCGGGTCGTGCGGTCCCCCCGGCCCGTCGCCGTGTCCGCCGGTGTGGTTGTTGGTGGGTGGTTCGTGGCCGGCGGTGGGGTGGTGGCCGAGGTCGTCGGCGTGGCTGCCGGGGAGGTGGTCGCCCACTCCTGCGCCCGGGAGGTGGTTGCCTGCGTTTCCGCCCGGGAGGTGGTTGCCCGCGTGGCCGCCGGGGAGGTGGTCGCCGGTGTGGCTGGCGGGGAGGTCGTCGCCGATGCGGCCGGTGTCGGCGAGGTCGCTGCCGAGGTGGGTGATGTTGTCGCCCGCGTTGGCGCCGGCGTGCGCGACGTTGTCCGCGGTGTGGGCGCCCACGCCGACCAGGGCCGGTTCCTTGACCGGGGTGTTGGTGTGCGGGGTGTCGGTGTGGGGGACGTCGGGTGAGGGCTCGACGGGTGCGTCCTCGGCTTTCTGGACGATGTCGCCGTGTTCGTCGAGGAGGTTGCCGTCGTGGTCGAAGTACTGGACGGGGACGTCGGTGTGGGTGGGGAGTTTGGTGGTGTTCTCGGGCAGGAGGGGGGCGTCGTCGGGGAACTTGATGTTGCCGTCGGGGAGTTTGACGCCGCCCTCGGGGATCGGGGCGCCGTCGGGGAGGTGGACGGTGCCGTCGGGAAGCTTGAGGGAGCCCTCGGGCAGGGTGATCGCGTCGTCGGGGAGTTTGGGGATCTCGATGTTGCCGATGCCCTTGAGGCCCTTGGTGATGTCACCGATCTTCGACAGGCCCGCACCGGCGCCCTTGGCGATGTAGGTCATCGGGTCGATGACCTTGCCGGCCTTGCCCGCGACGGACAGCACCTTCGCGACCGCTCCGGCCTTCCCGGCTCCCGCGGCGGCACCGCCGGCGCCCCCGGTGAACACGGTCGTCAGGACGTTGAACGTGACGGCCCCGGCCGCCCGGCCGGGGTTCTTGCCCCACTCGTCCCACGCGACCAGGGCCTTGCCGGTCTCCTTCATCGCGGTGCGCGAGTCACGCAGCCAGGAGGGGAGTTTGTCGTCGGGCAGCGTCCAGAACAGGGTCGAGGCGCCGGGGATCGCGCTGATCGCGAGGCCGGTCGCGAGCTGGGCCAGGCCCTTCCAGGCCTGCCCCATCGCGTCCCAGCCACCGAACCCGACGAGGGTGCCCAGGCCCTTGATGGTGCCCCAGATCCCGTCGACGATCAGCCCGTCCCACACGAACGACTTGACCCAGTGACCGACCTCGTACCAGTGGTGCTTCTCCTCGACCGGGTCGCCCCAGGGAAGTTTCGCGTTCTTCAGATCGTCCGCGTCGAACCCGTACTGGTCCTTGCGCTCGGACCCGTCCCCGGCGACCATCTGCGTCCCGCCGAACAACGCGGTGATCTTGTTGTGACAGGTCCGCTCCGCCGCCCAGAACGCCGCGACCGTCGCGGTGATGTCGTCGCGGAGCTGATTGTGCTCCTCGACCTTGTCCCCGTCGTACTCCCAGTCGTCGTCGTCCTTGTTGTCGTTCACGAACGTCGTCGCGTCCGCCTTCAGCCGCGTGAGCTTCGTGACCAGCGGACGGATCTCCGCCGCATAGTCCGACAACGACGAAGCGACCTTCTCCAGATCGTCCGCGAACCCGTCCGCCCGGTCCTGCACCGGCTTCGTCGACGCGAACAACCGCTCCGCCTCAGGAGCCTTGTAATACGCCGACAACGCCTGGAAATGCGTATGGACCGACGAACCGGTGTCCCGGACATGACCCGCATCCGCCGTCAGACTCGCATGATCCTTCTCCAGCTGACCCAGATCACCCGTGTACTGCGGAATCGCCTCGGGCTTGATCACCGCGACTGCACCCCCGGCCTCTTCGGATCCAGATCCACCGCACCCAACGCCTTGCGCTGCGCCTCGGCGGCCATGTCCAGGTCACCGTTCAGGTACGCGGTCGTGGCGTCCACCGCACCGGTCAGGGACTTCCCCGCCCGCGCCGCGATGAACTTCAGATCCGGAGTGGTGTGCTCCGCGAACTGCGACAACGCCAACGCGACCAGACCACCCACGGCCTGCTCCCCGCCCTTGCCACCGCCACCGCCGGCGCCGCCCTCGGCGGTGATCGTGCCCGCACTCGACGCCGCCGACGACAGATGATCCCCGTACGACGTCGCGTACGTCTGAATCTTCGACGCGACCTCACCCGTCGTCTTCAGCACACCCTGAATACCCTGCGGCTTCAGATCCCACCCAGTCACCGGCACACCCCCGTGAACCAATCAATCAATGACAGCCGATCAGGAACAACTCAGCCGATGTTGTCGACCGCAGCCTTCGCGCGCGTGATCGTGTGCTGCGCCGTGCCGTCGTTCTTCTCCAGCGTCGTCTTCAGCAGCTGGATGATGTTCTTGACCTCCTGCGAGGAACGGTTCCACCGCAGTTCCTTGCCGTGGTACTCGTCCGCCACACCATCGGCCGCGAAGTCCGCCATCGCCGCCTTCACCTGACCGTCCCGCGCCGCGATCACTTCCTCCAGACGCCCGATCACCACCTGGATGTTGCCCTGCGCGTCCGCGGACGCACCGATGTCGTACGAACGACGGTCACCGTCACCAGCCACCAGAAACCCAACTCCCCGTTGTCACCGGCCGCCGAAGCGCGCCGCGTCGAAGTTCGCCGCCGACATCTGCTGCCGCGCGTTGTCACCCTGCTCCTGATCACCCGAACCGAACGCCTGCTCCATCCCCGACTGACCACCGAGAAGAGCCGAGAGCGAACCGTTCAACGCCGCCGTGATCTCGTCCGAACGACCCTTGAACGAATCGAACGCCGCACGGCCCGCACCGTTGAACTTCCCCTCCAACGGCGCCGCCGCCTGCAACAGCTGACGAATCAACGTACCCAGGTCATCACTCGACCCACGCGACTTCGACGACAGATTCGTCAGAACCTGCGCCCCCATGTCGAACTTCATGCCGGTTTCCCCCGTTCCATGCATGCGCTCACATCACATTGAGCTGAAGACCCTACCAACGGGCCCGGTGGTGCGTGGGTGCACCCTCCGATTCAAACATGTGGAGGTGCCCGGCGACGGCGGACATGATGGCGTCATGAACAATCGCGTACTTCCTGTACAGGCACTGGTCGTTGTGGACGTTCAGGCGGACGCGGTCGGCGGTGACCGGGCGGTGCCCGAGGCGGCCCGGCTCCTGGACCGGACGACGGATCTGATCGCTCGGGCACGCAGGGGCGGGGCGCTCGTCGTCCACGTACAGAACGACGGGCAGCCCGGAGCGGGGGACGAGCCGGGCACGCCCGGGTGGGAGCTCCACCACGCCGTCGAGGCCTCGCCCACGGAGGTCGTGATCCGCAAGACCAGGGACGACGGGTTCCACGGGACGCCCCTGGAGGGCCTGTTGACCGGGTCGGGGGTAGGGGCGCTCGCCATCTGCGGCGTGATGTCCGAGATGTGCGTACAGGCGACGGCCCGTACGGCGTTGGCGCTGGGGCACCGGGTCGTCATGCCGCACGACGCCCATGCGACGCACGACATCCCGGCCGCGCCCGGAATCAGCGACAGGATTCCGGCCGCCGCGGTCTCACGGGTCGCCGAATGGGCCCTCGGCAGCGAGGTGGAGGTCGTGGCGCGCGCCGCGGACGTGGCGTTCGCCGCCCTTCCCGCGCGGGCCCGCTGAATCGGCCGGATCGGGAACCGCGGCGCCCGGTCCTGTCGTCATCAGGCGCGCCACCACGCGCGGGCCACGCCGAGTGCCGTGCGGGCCGCGCCCCATACACGCAACTCAAAGGAGCAGCATGAGAGTTAACGGCAGCACGCGACCTCGCAGCGGCAGCCGGAGCAGCACCGTTTCCTCCTCGCGACGCAGCTCCCGTACGGCTCTCCTGAACGGCTCGAAGGCGGTGCTGGCCGTCGCACTCGTCCTGGGGGCGGCCACCGCCTGCAACAAGTCGTCGAGCGACGGGACCCACGCGGCCAAGGACTGGAAGGTCGGCGACTGCGCCGGGCCCGACAGCAGCGCGAAGGACGCCTACCAGCCCCTGGACTGCGGCGACTCCAAGGCGACGCTCAAGGCCCTGGAGATCAAGGACGGCGCCATCTTCTCCGATTCCATCCAGTGCCCGGCCGGCACGGACGCGATCATCTCGGTGAAGGTCTCCTTCGGTTCGGGTGGTGACGCCAAGTCCGGCATCCCCAGCAAGACCATCTGCGGCCGCAACCTGACCGGCGACCACCCCGGTGACGCCGGTGCGGGCGGCGGTCAGCTGGTGAAGGGCGACTGCGTGGACGACCAGGCCAAGGAGGTCGCCTGCGGCAGTGGGGGAAGCGGTGTGAGCAAGGTGCTCGACCTGACGAAGACGGCCGAGCAGTGCCCGGTCGGAAGCAAGCCGTTGGAGCTGTTCCCGAGCCCGGGGCGGCCGTACGACGCGATCTGCACCGGCAAGGCCTGACCGGCCGGCGCCGGCCGGTGCCACGCCCATGAACACACCGCGGCCGGTGAAGCCCACGCTTCACCGGCCGTGCGGTGTTCCGGAGGAATCGACGGGACCCGGGGCCGGGAACGCGAACCGTACGTCGGTCAGCCGTTCCGACAGCTCCCACAGGCGGCGTCCGGTCCCGGCATCCGCTGCCGCCGGGGCCAGCCGCACCCGGGTCGGCCCGCCGCGCAGCTCGGCCGGGCCGTCCGGCCCGATGAACTCACCGCCCCGCACGCCCGGGTGGGTGGCCGCGTACAGCTGCGGCAGTGCGCCGCGCGCCGGGGTCTGGGCGAGCGGGCGGAGCACGCGGCCGTACAGCAGCTTCACCAGGCCGACCGGCGCGCTCGTCTGCAGGTTGGTGGAGGTGTAGCCGGGGTGGGCGAGCAGGCTGAGCACCGGGCTGCCGGCCGCGGTCAGCCGCAGATGGAGTTCCCGGCCGAAGACGGCGTTGGCGAACTTCGACTGGTTGTAGAACCCCATCGGCGCGTACGAGCGCTCCCCGGAGAGGTCGTCGAAGAAGAGCCGCCCCTGCCGGTGATTGGGTGAACTCACTGTGACCACACGGGGATCGCGCCCGGCGGACAGCAGGTCGAGCAGCAGCCCGGTGAGCGCGAAGTGACCCAAGTGGTTGCAGGCGAACTGGAGTTCATGTCCCTGTGCGCTCAGCGACCGGGGCGGTGCCATCACCCCGGCGTTGTTGACGAGCACGTCCAGTCGTGGATGGTCGGCGCGCAGCCGGTCGGCGAAGGCCCGGACCGAGTCGAGGTCCGCCAGATCGAGACGTCGCACCTCCAGGTCGGTGTCCGGCTGCTCGGCGGCGATCTCCGCGGCCGCCCGGCGACCCTTCTCCTCGTCGCGTACGGCGAGGATCACATGTCCGCCCCGGAGGGCGAGCGCCCGGGTGGTCGCCAGCCCCAGGCCGCTGTTGGCTCCGGTGACGACGCACACCCGGCCGGTCTGGTCCGGGATCTGCTCGGTGGTCCATTGCTGTTGCCGTGTCATGTGACACACGTTGCCCTTAGTGGCACTCGGTGTCAAGAAGTCTCCCGGGTGCCACAAAAGGCATGGGGTTACCATGAGTGGGTGAGCTCCCGCCCCGAAGTGACCATGGCCCAGCGCAAACGCCGTCTCGTCTCTGGCGAGCTGACCGAAGCGGCGCTGCAACTGCTGGCGTCGAAAGGGTTCGACGCGGTCACCGTCGACGAGATCGTGACCGCCGCCGGTGTGTCCAAGCGGACGTTCTTCCGGTACTTCGCGTCCAAGGAGGACGTGGTCGTCCAGTTCCTGGCCGACATGGGCGCCGGTATGCGCGAGGAGCTGGCGGCCCGCCCGGCCGGGGAGCGCCCCTCGGTGGCGCTGCTGCGCGCCGTCTCCGTCTCCCTCGCCGCCTGCGCTCACCCCGACTACTCCGAACGGGCGCTGCGCGTGGTCCAGCTGATCCTGCGTACGCCCGCCCTGCGGGCACGCTTCATGGAGCGTCAGGCGCGGTGGCGCGAGGAGCTGACGGCGGAGCTGGCGCACCGGACGGGGCTCGGGTCCGATGCCGATCTGTACCCGCGACTGGCCGCCGGGATGGCGCTGACCGCCTTCGACGCGGTGCTGGAGCGGTGGAGCGCCGGCGACGGCGCCGAGGACCCCGTCGCGTTGCTGGACCGGGCCTTCGACGTGATCGCTCCGGCGCTGGACGCCGACGCGGGCCGGGGCGGCACCGCGGCTTCCTGACTCCCGCTTCGGCCGCCCGCCTCCCGTCGGTCAGACGCCCTCCCCGGCGGTCCGGCGGAACAGGGCCGTCCAGAGGAAGGGCTCGCCGAAGAGCGGGGAGTCGGACGGTTCGTCGTGCATCCGGCGGAGCTCGACCTCCGCCAGGTCCGAGAAGATCCGGCGCAACGACTCCGGCGTGTAGGCGAGGCCGCCCCGCAGCCCGCCCCGGTCGTAGAAGGCCTCGTCGGGGAGTTCGGAGCCCATGCCGCCCTCGCCGGACGCGAAGCAGGTGAGGGCGAAGCAGCCGCCGGGGGCGAGGACGCTGTCGAGAAGGGCGAGGTAGCTGATGCGGCGGTGCGGCGGCAGGTGGTGGAAGCAGCCGGAGTCGTAGACGAGGTCGTACGGGCCGGTCAGTTCCGTCGACGTGAGGGCGAAGACGTCGCCGCGGTGGAACCGTACGTCGGCCCCGGCCTCGCGGGCGCGGTCCTCGGCCCACGCGAGGGCCGAGGGGGACAGGTCCACCGCGTCGACCTCGAAGCCCAGGGACGCCAGATGGACGGCGTTGCGGCCCGGACCGCAGCCGAGCTCCAGGGCGCGGCCCGGGGTGATCAGCCCGCGGTCCGCGTACGAGGCGAGGTTCTCGTCCGGCTTCGCCACGAAGAACGGCACGGGCTTCTCCCGGTCCGCGTAGAAGCCGTCCCACCAGGAGCTCGCGTCGGCCGTCCACCGGTCGGCATCCCGTGCGAACAGGCCGTCCATGAGCCTCAGCACGTCATCCGTCGTGCGTATGTTCCGGTCCACGTGGACCCCCTTTCCACCGGGGGAAATCGTAGATCCGCGGGGCCCCGGGGCCCAGTTGGGAAGGTGCCGGCGAAACCTCTCGGGGCAGCGTGACGAGTGGGAGAGGACAGGGCCGAAGCCCCGGTCGTGCGGGCCTGCTTCGGGCGCCGGGGCACCCGCGCCGAGGCGTGAAGGGGCAGGTTTCGCGCCCCCCGACGGTGGTTTCTTGGGGAGTTCCGGAGGCGAGGGAGCCCCGGAGGTGATGGAGTCCGGGAGGTGAGCCGAGGGAGCGCGAGAGCCGCGAACGCCCCTCATACCAGCAACGGTTCGATGGGTAATCGGACTTGGCCGGGGTACCACCCTGCGCGGGCCGGAGTGCGTGGCGGACCCACCACCGACCGGGCGGAGCGGGGAGAGTGGGGGCAGCGGTACGGACGACGAAGGAGGACCGATGACGGGTGTCGTGGCGAGCCGGCGGAACGGGGCGGCCGGGCAGTCCATGGAGCTCCTGGGAGCACGGGACCGACTCCTGCGGGCAGGGCGCGAGTTGTTCGGCGCGTACGGGTACGCGCGCACGGGCGTCGAGGAGCTGTGCGCTCGGGCGAAGGTGCCCGTCCACGTCTTCCAGCAGGAGTTCCTCTCCCGGGAGGTGCTGCTGATGGCGCTGTACGACGAGGTGGCGACCTACGGGCTGCGCGCTGCCGAGAACGCCCTGATGGCGGAGGGCATGGAGGACTGCCCGACGTCGGAACGGGTCCGGCTGCTCTTCGAGGCCTACGTGAAGGCGGTCACCGAGGACCGGTGCGCGGCCCGGGTGGCCTTCGTCGAGGTGCTCGGGGTGAGCCGCGAGGTGGACAGGCACCTGGCGACCTGGCGGGCGATGTGGATCGAGTTCCTGACGTCCGAGGCCGAGCGTGCCGTGCGCCGGGGCGAGGCGGTGGCGAGCGACCACACGGTGACCGTCACGGTGCTGAACCACGCGGTGGACGAGCTCATGGCCCACCACGGCCGCAGGCCCCGCCAGGTCGACGCCGAGTGGCTGACCGACGAGCTGACCCGGCTCTCGCTGGCCATGATCCTGTCGTCCTGACGCGTCCGGTCGCCGGCACGGCAAATAATGAGGAGATGGAAGACGGCGCGGAGCACGCGGAACGACCGGACGACGACGAGATCACGACGGTCCTGACAGGCGTCGGCCCGCGCCTGCGGGCCCTGCGCCAGGAACGCGGCACGACCCTGGCGCAGCTCGCCGAGGCGACCGGGATCTCCCTCAGCACCCTCTCGCGCCTGGAGTCGGGCGGCCGCAAGCCCACGCTCGAACTGCTGCTGCCGCTGGCCAAGGCGTACGGGGTGCAACTGGACGAACTGGTCGGCGCCCCGGCCACCGGCGACCCGCGCATCCACTTCCGCCCCTTCACCCGCGACGGCATGACGTTCGTACCACTCACCCGGCACCTCGGCGGACTGCACGCGTACAAGCAGATCCTGCCCGGCGGCCGTGGGTCCACGGGGCCGCTGGAGCAGCGGGTGCACGAGGGATACGAGTGGCTGTACGTGCTGGCGGGGCGGTTGCGGCTGCTGCTGGGGGAGCACGATCTGGTGCTCACGGCCGGCGAGGTCGCCGAGTTCGACACGCGTACGCCGCACGCCTGGGCCAGCGCCGGGCCCGATCCGGTCGAATTCCTCAGCCTGTTCGGGCAGCAGGGGGAGCGGATGCACGTGAGGGCCCGGCCTTCCTCGGAGCGGTGAGCCGCCCCGACCCCGGGCTCGGAGCCGGAGGTCCGGCGACCGGTGAACTCCGCCGGGGCGCGGCGCGTCCGGTCACGGGCGGGGCGTGTACGGGCCGCCCAGCCCCCACGCCTGATGCATCGCGTCGGCGAACGCGCCCGCCAGCGCGTGCTCGCCGGTGGGACCGGGGTGCGTTCCGTCGTACGTGTCCTCGTGGATGTCGTACCCCGGGGGGCGGGAGGCCAGCAGGACCGGGGACATCGGGTCGTCGAGGTCGGCGACGGCCTTCGCCAGCAGTTCGTTGAAGCGGTCGCACTCGGCGGCGAACGGGGCGTCCGACTCGGCCCGGATGTTCGGTATCACGGGCATGAGGACCATCTTGACGTGCGGGTTCGCGGTGCGCGCCGCCGCGATGAACGCCCTTGCGTTCAGGGCGGTCTGTGCGCTGTCCGTGTAGAACCCGAGGTCTATCAGGCCGAGCGAGACGAGCAGGACGTCCGTGCGGTGTCCGGCCACCGTGCCGGCGATCACCGGGGCCATGTGCAGCCAGCCCTCGCCCCAGCCGGCCAGGTGGGTGCGGGCCCCGGCGGGGAAGTCCGGCGCGCCGTACGCGTGACTGACCGGGGCGCCCGCCGCCGTGTCGTACAGCGTGCTGCGCGGCCCGACGATCGCGAACGGCTCACCGAGGGCGGCGGTGAGGTGCTGCCACATCCGGTAGCGCCAGGTGAAGTCGCCGGCGCAGCCGATGGTCATGGAATCGCCGACAAACGTGAACCGCATGGCGTCATCATCGCGGATCACTCCTGCCGCCTGCGACGTGACGATGGACACTTGTGCCATGCGTTCGTACCTGACTGTGTCCGGAGCCGCCGCGCTGCTCCTCCTCGCCGGGTCGGCTCCGGCCGTGGGCGACGACGGAGCCGACCGGAGCTTCACGATCGAGGACCCCCGGATCACCGAGTCCAGCGGCCTCGCCGCGAGCCGCGCCCACCCCGGCATCTACTGGACGCACAACGACAGCGACGACGGGCCGTACGTCTACGCCGTCGACTCCCGGACCGGGAAGACCGTCGCGACCATCACCATGAAAGGGGTGGGCGAGCCCCGCGACGTGGAGGCGATCTCGCTGGGACCCGACGGCAACCTGTACGTCGGTGACATCGGCGACAACCTGAACGGCAGCTGGGACCACGTCTGGATCTACCGCTTCCCGGAGCCGAAGCAGCTGAAGGACGCGACGGTCGGCGCCACCCAGTTCGACGTGAAGTACGCGGACGGCCCGCGCAACGCCGAGGCGTTGATGGTCCACCCCACGACCGGGCGCGTCTACATCGCGTCGAAGAACGAGGACGGCGGCGGGCTGTACGAGGGCCCGGCGAAGCTGACCACCGGAGCCACCAACGTCTTCCGGCGGGTGGGCGAGGTGCCGTGGGTGACGGACGGGGCGTTCTCGCCGGACGGCAAGGAGCTGGTGCTGCGCTCGTACTTCAGCGCCCGTGGTTACGTCTTCGAGAACGGCAGGCTCGGCGCCGACCATGCGGTCCGGGCGCCGATCCAGCGGCAGGCCGAATCCGTGACGTACACGGCGGACGGCTCGGCGCTGATGTTCGGCTCGGAGGGGGAGCAGAGCGACGTGGAACGGGTGGACGTGGACAGCGGCAGCGGGTCGCCGTCCCGGGGCGGCGACGCGTCGGCCTCGTCCGCCGGAGCGGGGAGCGGGGGCACCGGGGATGTGAAGGGGACGACCCTGACCGGTGTGCTCGTGCTGGCCGGCATCGGCTTCCTGGTGTTCATGGGGCGTCGGCGGAAGGGGAACTGAGGACGCCGCGACCCGGCGCACACCGGGGCGCGCGTAGGGTCGGGGCCCTATGGAGAGCCAAATGAACCTTGCGCCCGAACCGTTCGCCACCGCACGGCTGGACGTACTGCCGCTGCGGGTCGCGTACGCGGACGAGATGGCGGCGGTGCTCGACGACCCGGCCCTGCACACGTACACCGGGGGCGCCCCGGAGACCGCCGACGAGCTGAGGGCCCGCTACGGACGCCAGACCGCCGGTTCGCCGGACCCCGGGGTGCGGTGGTGGAACTGGGTGCTGCGGGTACGGGGCGAGGGCCGCCTGGCCGGATACGTCCAGGCGACGGTGGACGTGCCGGGCGCGGAGGCGGAGATCGCCTGGGTGGTCGGGACGCGGTGGCAGGGGCGCGGGTACGCGAAGGAGGCCGCGGCAGGGCTGGTGGCGCACCTGCTGGCGGCGGGGCCGGGGGCGGTGCGTACCGTCCTCGCCCACATCCATCCGGACCACGACGCCTCCGCCGCCGTGGCCGGTGCGGCGGGGCTGGCACCGACGGAGCAGTGGTGCGAGGGCGAACGGCGCTGGGAGCGGGGCGCGGGAGAGGACTGACCCGCCGTTGTCAGTGGCCGGTGCGAGAGTGGCACACGTACGGACAGCACTTGCGGAGGGGACCTCATGGGCACCTGGGACACCGGCCATTTCGACAACGACACCGCTGCGGACTTCTCGGGGAAGATCGACGATGCGCCGGAGGCGGGGCGGGAAGCGGTGATTCGCAAGGCCCTGGAGGGGGCGATCGCTCCCTCGGACTACCTGGACAGCGACGACGCCGTGATCGCCGTCGCGTCGGCCGCTCTGGTCGCCTCCCAGTGCCCGGGTGGCGAGCCGGTGACCACCGCGTACGGCCCCGACAAGCCGCTCCCCGTCCTCGCGACGGAGCTGCGCCCCCTCGCGGTGAAGGCCCTCGACGCGGTGCTGGGCGAGAACTCGGAGCTGCGCGAGCTGTGGGACGACGCGGGGGACAAGGAGTGGGCCCCGGGCATAGTCCGGCTCCGGGAGGTCCTGGTGGCGGCGGCCGGGTGATCAGGGGCGGGGGCGGCCGGCCCGGATGAGTTCGGCGACATCGAGGGTCACCGGGGCACCGATCGACTCGGGCAGCGTGACCGACTGCCCGGGGGCGTACACCTGGTGGCTCTCGTAACCGCCGCCCATGGGCTCGGTCAGGACATGCACCCGCCCGTGCTTCCGGTCGATGATCACGTACACCGGGATCTTGGCCTCGGAGTAGGCGGCGACCTTGTTGCGCAGGTCGTTGTTGCGGGTGATCAGGCAGCGCGCGTCCCTGCGGCACCCCGCCACCCGACCGAGTGAACGACGAAGGACCCCGCGCAACAGCGTGGGGCCCTTCCTCGTGCGGTACGCGTTACAGCTTCTCGATCACGTAGTCGATGCAGGCGGTCAGCGCCTGGATGTCCGACGGGTCGATCGCCGGGAACATCGCCACGCGCAGCTGGTTGCGGCCCAGCTTGCGGTACGGCTCGGTGTCGACGATGCCGTTGGCGCGGAGCACCTTGGCGACGGCGGAGGCATCGATCTCGTCCGCGAAGTCGATCGTGCCGATGACCTGCGAGCGCTTCGCCGGGTCGGTGACGAACGGGGTCGCGTACTTCGACTCCTCGGCCCAGCCGTACAGGTTCTGCGCCGACGCGGCCGTGCGGCCGGTGGTGAAGTCCAGGCCGCCCTGGGTGTTCATCCAGGTCAGCTGCTCGTTCAGGAGGAAGAGCGTGGCCAGGGCCGGGGTGTTGTACGTCTGGTTCTTCAGGGAGTTGTCGATCGCCGTGGGCAGCGAGAAGAACTCCGGGATGTGGCGGCCCGAGGCGTGGACGCGCGCGGCGCGCTCCAGGGCGGCCGGGGAGAAGACGCCGATCCAGAGGCCGCCGTCGGAGGCGAAGGACTTCTGCGGGGCGAAGTAGTAGACGTCCGACTCGGTGATGTCGACGGGCAGGCCGCCCGCGCCGGAGGTGGCGTCCACCAGGACCAGGGAACCCTCGTCGGCGCCCGCGACGCGCTTGACGGGTGCGGCGACACCGGTCGAGGTCTCGTTGTGCGTGAAGGCGTAGACATCGACGCCCGCCTCGGCCTGCGGGTCCGGGTGGGTGCCCGGGTCGGAGGCGATCACGGTCGGGTCGGCCAGCCACGGGGCGAGCTTGGCGGCCTTCGCGAACTTCGACGAGAACTCGCCGAAGTTGAGGTGCTGGGACTTCGTCTCGATGAGTCCGTGCGTCGCGATGTCCCAGAAGGCGGTCGAGCCGCCGTTGCCCAGGATCACCTCGTAGCCCTCGGGGAGGGAGAAGAGGTCGCGCACACCCTGACGCACCGCGCCGACCAGGTTCTTGACCGGGGCCTGGCGGTGGGACGTACCGAGAAGAGACGTACCGGTGGCGGCCAGCGCGTCGAGCGCCTCCGTCCGCACCTTGGAAGGACCGGCGCCGAAGCGTCCGTCGGCGGGCTTGATGTCAGCGGGAATCTGGATATCGGCCACGAACCGGAGCGTAGTGCCTCACGGACACGGCCGAGCACCGTGTCCGTCGGATGAGACGCCCGCTCCGGTCCGTGGACGGCGTGCGGGGACCGCCGGTCAGCCCAGATCCACCGGCAGGTCGTGCAGGTCGTTCTGGGTGACGATCGGCTTGTTCCGCAGCTCGGACGCGGGTACGGCGAGCTCCAGCTCCGGGAACCGCTCGTACAGCGCGGGCAGTGCCACGCCCGCCTCCAGCCGGGAGAGCGCCGCACCCGGGCAGACGTGCGGGCCGTGGCCGAACGCGATGTGGCGGTTGGGGGAGCGGGTGATGTCGAACTCACCGGCCGTCGGGCCGTGCTGCGCCTCGTCGCGGCCGAGCGCGCCGAAGGAGACGATCAGCGCCTCGCCCTTGGGCAGGACCTTGTCGCCCACCTCGACGTCCTCGGTGGCGAACCGGATCAGGACGTGCGACGTGGGGGTGTTCCAGCGCAGGGTCTCCTCGATCACGTTCTCCCACGGCACCTCGCCGCCGAGCACCTGCTCGCGCTGCTCGGGGTGCGTCTGGAGGGCGACGACCGCGTTCACGATCAGGCTGATCGTGGTCTCGTGACCGGCCGCGATGATCAGCTGGAGGGTGTTGACGATCTCCTCGTCGGTGAGCTGGTCACCGTTCTCGGAGGCCGCGATCAGGGCGCTGGTGAGGTCGTCGCCCGGGTTCTCCCGCTTGGAGTCGACGATCTTCGTGAAGAGCGCGCCGAGGTCCGCCATCATCTGCGGGACCTCCTGGGGCGGCGTCTGCGTCGAGAAGAACTTCTCGAACAGCTCCTTCAGCCGCGGGTGGTCCGCGCTGTCCACGCCCATCAGCTCGCTGATGACGTTCATCGGCAGCGGGTAGGCGAACTCCGCCTTCAGGTCGACCCGCTCGCCCTTCGGCAGCGCGGCCAGCCGGTCCAGGCTCGCCGTGGTCAGCGCCTCGATGCCGGCCCGCAGCCGCTCCACCCGCTTCACGGTCAGCGCCTGCGCGACCAGGGTGCGCAGCCGGCGGTGGTCCGCGCCGTCGACCGTGAGCATGGAGCGGCCCGGGTTGGCGAGGCCGATCAGCGGCCAGTCCATCGGTATCTCGCCGCGCTGCCAGGCGTTCCAGACGTCGATGTCCTTCACGATCCGGCTGTCGGTGAGCAGCTGCCGCGCCTCGGCGTGGTGGGTGACCGCGTAGCAGTGCACCCCGCCCGGCAGTTCCACCTCGGCGAGCGGGCCCGCGGCACGCAGCCGGGCGCTCTCGCCGTCGAGGTCGGTGACGAAGGGGTCGAGGGCGATCCGGGTCATCTCTGGCCTCCAGTGGCGGTTTCCGCGGTGGGTCCCAGGGCGAGGGTGGGCGTGAAGGTCAACGGCAGGTCGGTCAGGCCCCGCAGCCACGGGGACGGGCGCCGGGTGAGCTGTCCGGCGGGGACGGCGAGGTCGATGTCCGGGAGCCGGTCGAGAAGTACTTCGATGCCGGTACGGGCGATGACCTCGGCGGTCTCCTGGGCCGTGAACGGGCAGCGGTGCTCGCCGTGGCCGAAGGAGAGGAACGCGTTGTTGCCGCCGGTCATCGCGGAGCCGTCGGTGCGGACCTGCGGGTCCGCGTTGGCGGCTCCGATGCCCAGCAGCAGCAGGTCGCCCGCCCGGATGTGGCGGCCGCCGAGACGGGTGTCGCGCGAGGCCCAGCGTCCCGCGACGTTCTGCGTCGGGGTGTCCTCCCACAGGACCTCGTTCATGGCCTCGGCGACGCTGTGCCGGCCGCCCGAGAGGGAGGCGGCGAACCGGTCGTCGGTGAGCATCAGCCGCAGCGAGTTGCCGATCCAGTCGGCGGTCGGCTGGTGGCCCGCGGCCATCATGACCATCAGGTCCTGCGCGACCTCCTCGTCGGTGAAGTGGCCGCGGTCGGCGAGCATCCGCGAGGCGACGTCGTCGCCGGGCTCGGCGTGCTTGTCGGCCAGCAGCTGGAACATGGACGAGGCGAGGTGCTGCTGACCGGCCAGCGCCCGCTCCCGGCCGTCGATCATGTCGTTGAGCGAGCCGACCAGCGCCGCGCCGATGGTGTCGCTGAAGCCGTAGATCTTCGCCAGGACGAGGGCGGGCAGCAGCATCGCGTACTCGGCGATGATCTCGGTGCCGCCGGTCGCGCAGAACCGGTCGATGAGGCCGTCGGCGAACTCCTCCGCGTACCGCTTCAGCGCGAACGGGTCGACGGCCTCCAGCGCGTTGCTGATCATCGCGGCGCGCTCGGTGTGCCGGGGGCCGACCGTGTACAGGATCGACGGCTGCTTGCGGCCGATCATCGGCAGCAGCGGCCAGTCGTCGGGGATACGGTCCCACTGGTTCCACAGGTCGGAGTCGCGGCTGAACAGCACCGGGTCGCCGGTGACCTGGTGCAGTTCGCGGTAGCCGATCACGAGCCAGGCGGGGATGTCGCCGTCGAGGACGACCGGCGCCACGGACCCGTGGTCGCGGCGCATGTCCCGGTAGAGCCCGGTCGGATCGGTCTGGAACCGGGGGCCGGAGAGCGGCACGCGGCCCTGGGAGACGGGGCATCCTGCGGGTGGCGCCGGGGGCTGGGTCACGGGGTGGGCTCCGGGGTCTTCTCCGGCGCGATCTCCGGACGGGCGGCGGCGGACCGGGCGGCAGCCCCGCCCTGCGAGAGGGTGTGGAGGTACTCGACCAGCGTGATCAGTACGTACTTGCTGGACGAACGGTCCCGGGCGTCGCACTCCACCAGGGGTACGTCGTCCGAGAGGGCGAGCGCCTCGCGTATCTGCTGTTCGGTGTGGAGCGGGCCGCCGAAGTCGTTGCAGGCCACGATGAACGGCGTGCCGTGGTGCTCCAGCCGGTCGATCGCGTACCAGGAGTCGGCGAGCCTGCGGGTGTCGACGAGCACGACGGCGCCGAGCGTGCCGGAGAACAGCCGGTCCCACAGGAACCAGAAGCGTTCCTGGCCGGGGGCGCCGAAGAGGTACAGCACGGAGCGCTCGTCGAGCGAGATCCGGCCGAAGTCGAAGGCGACGGTCGTGGACGTCTTCGACTGCACACCGTCGAGGTGGTCGACGGCCTCGCCCGCGCGGGTCATGGTCTCTTCCGTGTTCAGCGGACGGATCTCGCTGACGGAGCGGACCATGGTGGTCTTGCCGACCCCGAAGCCGCCGACGACGACGATCTTCAGTCCGTTGTCGGCCGTCGCCCGCAGGGCGGCACGGTCAGAGGTTGCGGAGTCCAACGAGCACCTGTTCCAGGATGTCGGGGTCGGGGAGCCGGTCCGCGACACGGGCAGTACGGGGGTGGCGGGCGCTGATCCGTCCGGTGTCCAGCAGGTCGGACAGCATGATCCGGACGATGCTGACGGGCAGGCCGAGGCCCGCCGCGATCTCCACGACCGCGGTGGGCAGTTGGCACATCCGCAGGATCGTGACGTGCTCCGACTGCATGCCGGGGGTCGGCTCGCACTCGGAGACCACCAGCGTCACCAGGTCGAACGCGTCCGAGTCGGACCGGCTGCGACCCCCGGTGAGGGTGTACAGCCGGTCCGGATCGTCGTCCCGGCCGGGGCGGCGGCGGGTCATACGGCCGCGTCGGCGTCGGCGGCGGTGACCTCGGAGGCGGAGGGGGAGCGCGGCGGGGCACTGAGGTGCTCGCCGAGCTGCTCGACGAGTTCGCTCATGTTGTGGCCGATGAGGCCGACGTCGGAGTCCTCGGAGGCGACGACCGCGAGATGGGCGCCCGCGCCCGCCTCGACGATGAACAGCACACCGCCGTAGAACTCGGCCATCGCGGACCGTACGCCGCCGGTGCCGTCACCGAACTCGATGGAGGCGCCGTGCGACAGGCTCTGGATACCGGCCGAGATCGCGGCCAGCTGGTCGGCCTGGTCGACGGAGAGCTCGGGGGTGCGGCACAGCTTGAGGCCGTCCCTGGACAGGACGAGGGCATGACGAGTGCCGGGGGTGCGCTCCAGGAGCCCCTCCAGCAGCCAGTTGAGCTTCTCGTCGGTGGTGGCGGTCATCGGGTGTTGCCTTCTTCCGGGTGCGGGGAATTGGCCCGAACAGCCTGGCGGAAGCTGCTGAAGCGGGCTGCCTGTTCCTTGGGGTCGGAGGTGCGGGGCCGGGGGGCCGTGGCGTCGTCGGTGTGCGAGTGGGCGCGCGCCTCGGCGGCGGCGAGGGTGCGGCCTCGGGGGCGCTTGGGCAGCCCGCTCTCGCCGAACCGGGGGAGGCTGCCGGTGGTCTCGGACGCCGGGGAGTCCGTGGGGTCGGGTTCGGCCGGTTCGGCGGCGGCCGGTGCGTGCGGCGGGTGCTGTGCGTCGGCCGAGACGGGGTGCTGCGCGTCGGCCGTGACCGTCGCCGCCGTCCCCGCCGATGCCGACGCGGTGCCGTGCGCGGGCTCCGGCTCGGGCACCGGCCGGGACGCCGGTTCCGGGGCCGGTACGGGGGTCCGGGTGAGGAGCTCCTGCGGGAGCATCATCAGGGCACCCGTGCCACCGCGCGCGGACGGCCGGAAGGAGACGGTCAGACCGTGCTTGCGGGCCAGCCGGCCGACGACGGCGAGGCCGAGCCGGGTGCCGGAGAGACCCGTCAGGTCGTGGTCGGTCGCCGACACCGCACGCTCGGCGCGGCGCAGCTGCACATCGCTCATGACCAGGCCGCTGTCCTCGACGGTCAGGACGATGCCGGCCGGCACCTCCTCGACGTACACATGGACCTCCGCCGTGGGCGGCGAGAAGTTGGCGGCGTTGTCGAGGAGTTCGGCGAGCGCGTGCATGACGCCCTCGGCGGCATGGCCGGCGACCGCGACATCGCTGGTCGAGTGGAGCCGCACCCGCTGGTAGCCGCTGATCCGGCCCATGGCGCCGCGCAGGATCGACTCCATCACGATCGGCTTCGCCCAGCGCCGTCCGGAGCGGGCGCCGGTCAGCACGGCGATGGAGTCGGCGAGCCTGCCCGCCTGGGCGGTGCGGTGGTCCAGGTGGAGCAGATCACCGAGCACGTCCTCGGCGGCGTGCCGGTGCTCCATCTCGCGCAGGTCGGCGAGCATGCTGGTGGCCAGGGCCTGCATCCGGCCCGCGGCGTTGGCGCAGGCGGCCACCGCGGCGGACCGCTCGGTCTCGCTGCGGGTCGCGCGGGCGGTGAGCCGCGCGGTCTCGGCGGTGAGCCGTTCGACGTCGGCGGCGGCCTGCGTGGTGATCCGCGCGGTCTCGGCCTCGGTCGCGGACCTGAGTCGTGCCGTCTCGGCCGCCGCCGCGGACTTGATCCGGGCGGTCTCGGCGGTGAACCGCTGGCCCTCGGCCGCCGAGGCGGACACGAGGCGGCTGATCTCGCCGGTGAACCGCTGGGTCTCCGAGGCGAGCCGGGCCCGCAGGCGGCCGGCGTTGGCACGGGCCTGGACGGCGGTGGCCACGGCGGCGGACAGCAGTACGGCGGCGGCACCCGCCCCCCAGGCCAGCTCGGTCCGTACCGAGTCGGGGGCGGCGGCGACCGCCCACAGACACAGGGATCCGGTGACGGCCAGCGATAGCAGCAGGGCCACTGCGGTCGGCCGGGATGAGGGGCTCAATGGGAGTCCTTGGTTACGGACGGGTGGGGACAGAACGGACAGGTCGGGCAGATTGAACGGTTCAGATCGGGACAGTTCGGAACTGCCGGGGTGAACATGGCAACTGGAGCTGACAATTCCAAGGCAAGTCTCGGTCACTATATGAGAATTGACGCTCTCTTTGGGAAGATCTTGTAGCGTTCTCTGTTACGTATGTGACTACGCGTCCGACGTATTCCGACGTATTGACGTATTCAGGGGAAACGGGCGGCGCCGGACGGTCCAGTGGCCCGATCAACGGCATCCTGGCCCGCATGGCCGCACATCAGAATCCGACGGAACGCGCCGAACTCGCACAGGCCCTGCGCACCGCGGTCCGCGGCGAGGCCGACTTCGGCCCCACCGCACGGGCGTTGACGACGATGGACGCCTCCAACTACCGCCGTGTACCGCTCGGCGTCGTCTCCCCGCGCGACGCCGACGACGTGGCCGCCGCACTCGCCGTCTGCCGTGCGCACGGGGTCCCCGTGGTGCCGCGCGGCGGCGGCACCTCCATCGCGGGACAGGCCACCGGCACCGGCGTAGTGCTCGATCTCACCCGCCATCTGCGCGCGATCGTCGAGCTGGACCCCGGCTCCCGTACCGCCGTCGTCCAGCCGGGCGTGGTCCTGGACGAGCTGCGCGCCGCCGCCGCCCCGCACGGCCTCACCTTCGGCCCCGACCCGTCCACGCACAGCCGCTGCACGCTGGGCGGCATGATCGGCAACAACTCCTGCGGCGCCCACTCGGTCGCCTGGGGCACCACGGCCGACAACGTGTACGCCCTGACCGTGACCCGCTACGGCGGCGACACCCTGCGGCTGGGCCGCGGAACGGTCCCCGAGGCCCTGGCCGGCCTCCCCGAACTCATCCGCACCAACCTCGCCCCGCTGCGCACCGGATTCCCCGAGCTCCCGCGCCGCATCTCCGGATACGCGCTGGACGCCCTCCTGCCCGAGCGCGGGACCGACCTCGCCCGCGCCTTCTGCGGCAGCGAGGGGACACTCGGCGTGGTGACGGAGGCGACCGTACGACTGGTCGAGGCACCGGCCGCCCGCGCACTGGCCGTACTCGGCTACGCCGACGAGGCCGCGGCCGCCGAAGCCGCCCCCGGTCTGCTCCCGCACCACCCGCTCACCGTCGAGGGCATGGCCGCCGATCTCGTACGGGAACCGGCCGGGCTGCCGCGCGGCGGTGCCTGGCTCTTCGTCGAGACGGGCGGCGCCACCCCGGCCGAGGCGCGGGCGCACGCCGAGCGCGTCCTGCGGGCGGCCGACGCGCTGGACGGCGCGGTCGTCACCGACCCGGCCGGACAGCGGGCCCTGTGGCGCATCCGCGAGGACGCGGCAGGCACCGCGACCCGGATGCCGGACGGCACGGAGGCCTGGCCCGGCTGGGAGGACTGCGCCGTACCGCCCGCCCGCCTCGGCCCCTACCTCCGCGACTTCCGCGCCCTGCTGGCCGGACACGGGCTGCGCGGCACCCCGTACGGGCACTTCGGCGACGGCTGCATCCACGTCCGGATCGACTTCGACCTGCTGAGCACGCAGGGCGTGGCCCGTTTCCGCCGCTTCTCCGAGGACCTCGCGGACCTGGTTGTCGCGCACGGCGGATCACTGAGCGGCGAACACGGCGACGGCCAGGCCCGCGCCGAACTGCTCCCGCGCATGTACGGGGACGAACTGGTCGCCCTCTTCTCCCGTTTCAAGGACGTCTGGGACCCGGACGGCGGCATGAACCCCGGCATCCTCGCCCGACCCGCCCGGCTCGACGAGAACCTCCGCTTCGAGGTGCTGCCGAAGCGCCCGGTGGACGTCGCGTTCGGCTATCCGCACGACGGCGGAGACTTCTCGGCGGCGGTACGCCGCTGCGTGGGCGTCGCCAAGTGCCGTACGGCGGAGCCGGCGGGCCCGGCCGTGATGTGCCCGTCGTTCCGGGCGACCGGCGAGGAGGCCCACTCGACCCGCGGCCGGGCCCGACTGCTGCACGAGATGCTCGCGGGCGACGCGGGCGGGGTGATCACGGATGGCTGGCGGTCGACGGAGGTGCGCGACGCGCTCGACCTCTGCCTGTCCTGCAAGGGCTGCCGGAGCGACTGCCCGGTGGGCGTCGACATGGCCACGTACAAGGCCGAGTTCCTGCACCACCACTACCGGGGGCGGCTGCGCCCGGCCGCCCACTACACGATGGGCCGGCTGCCGACGTGGCTGCGCCTGGCGTCCCCCTTCGCGGGCCCGCTGAACGCGCTGGCCCGGGTGCGCCTCCTCGCCGCCCTCGCCAAGCGGCTGGCGGGCGTCGCGCCGGAGCGCGGGATCCCGGTCCTGGCGCGGGAGACGTTCACCCGGTGGCTGAACCGGCGCTGGGGCAAGGGCACGTTCGTCTTCTCGAACGACGAGGTGGCCATGGTCTGGCCCGACACCTTCACCGACCACCTCTCTCCCGAGGTGGGCCGGGCGGCGGTGCGGGTCCTGGAGGCGGCGGGCCGCCACGCGATCCCCGCCGGACGCGGGCTGTGCTGCGGGCTGACGTACGTCTCGACGGGTCAGCTGGACAAGGCCCGCACGGTGATGCGCCGCACCCTGGACCGGCTGGCCGGCACGCTCGGCGCCCCCGTGGTCGTCCTCGAACCGAGCTGCGCGGCGACCCTCCGTACGGACCTGCCCGAACTCCTCCCCGACGACCCGAGAGCCGCCGAACTGGCCGCTTCGGTGAGGACGCTGGCCCAATACCTGGAGGAGTACGCCCCCGATTGGCAGCCACCCCGCCTGGACCGCCCGGCCGCCGGCCAGACCCACTGCCACCAGCACGCGGTCCTGGGCGACGCGGCGGACCGGCGGCTGCGTGAACGCGCCGGACTGAAAGGCGAGTTGACCGGCGGCTGCTGCGGCCTGGCCGGAAACTTCGGCTTCGAACGCGGCCACTGGGACGTGTCGGCGGCCTGCGCGGAGGAACAACTGCTGCCCGCGGTACGGGCCGCCGAGCCGGGCACGGAGGTCCTGGCCGACGGATTCTCCTGCCGGACGCAACTGGAACAGCTGGGCGGCGTACGGGCACGTCACCTGGCGGAGGTACTGGCGCAGGGCCTGACGGAAGGACGGGCCGACGGGCGGGAAGCGGGGTAGTGCCGAGGCCCGGAGCGGAACTCCGTCGCGATGATGCTGGCCGGGCGTCCTGCCGTCGACGTACGCGCCGCACGCGTCGTCCTCAGACGCGACCCCACGCGACGCCATGGATTCACCATCCACTCCACCGCCCCGATCTACCTCTAGAGGCATCCGTGTCCCTCAAGCCGCTCGAACACGACCGCAAGTACGGCGAGTTGGACCAGGTCATCCGCGCCCACCTGGGGCGGACCGCCGATGACGAGGAGGCGATCATCGGCTATCTGCGCCACACCTGGCGCACGCGCCCCTGGTCCATCGCCGCCGCCGAGTTCCAGCTCCGCGAGTACGCCCGCAACCCCCCGGGACGGCTGCGGTTGCGTCTGGGCGAGTTCTACCCCGTGCCCGATGTGGGGCTGCCGGACACGGCAATCCAGGCATGGCTACTGATGCTTGCGGACCGCCTCAAGGAGAGCATCGAGACCGGCCAGGCCCCGCCGCCCGCACCGCCGCAAACCTACTGGGAGTGGCGCGCCCGCTTTCCGGGGCTCGCGCAGTTGCTGGGGGGCTGGTATTCGCAGGACATGCCGGACGAGTTCGAGGACCACGAGGCCGCGTTCCAGGATTATCTGGACAGTACCGACCCGGGGCTGGTGGCCCAGCTTGCCGGCGAGCTTCGCGACCTGCTCACGCTCCCCGTCGAGGAGCTCGACTACGCCACCGGGCTGGCCGAGCTCGGCTTGGAGGTCGAGCCGCCCGCACCGCTCAGCGCGGTCGGGTGGCTCGTTGAACTCTCCCGAGCGGTCGACCGGCACTGACCTCGCGGCCCGTGCCTCGGGTGCCGGTCCACCCCTCGGGCCCACAGCTGAAGCAGGGGGCAGCCCCCGTCGTCATTTCGGCCCGCGGGGACCGGCCCCGTGCCTGGGTTCCTCAGCCGCTGGTGCCCCGCCGCACGATCTCGCGGGCGAGGGCGGCGAGCGCCGGCAGTGCCGGGTGCCCCGGGACGTCCCGCCGGGCCAGTAGTACGGGGACGGGCGGGGCGTCGACGAGTGGGTGGTAGGTGACGCCGGAGTGCGGGTGCATGTCGGCGGTGGACGCGGCGGAGACCCCGACCCCGCGTCCCGCCGCGATGGCGGTCAGCCAGTCGTCGGTGTTGGCGACGGTGAGGGTCGCGGTGGGCTGCGCGTCCGGCGGCCACAGGTCGATGGTCGTCGTGCCCGAGACGGTGTTGAGGACGATGGTCTCGCCCACCAGGTCGGCGAGGCGGAGCGCCGCGTGGTCCGCGAGCGGGCCGTCCGCCGCGACCGCCGCCACCCGGTCCTCCTCGAACAGCACCTCGGTGACGAGTCCCGGCGCCTCCACCGGGCCCCGCAGCAGCGCGGCGTCGACCTTGCCGCGGGTCAGTCCGGCGGTGCGGTCGTCGATCCGCAGCAGTTCGAGCGGGGTCTGCGGATACAGCTCCTGCCAGCGGCGCAGCAGCGGTGTGGTGTACGGGCCGAACGCCGACCAGGCGTGCCCGAGCCGCAGCGGCCAGTGGTGCAGCCCGCCGGGGTCGAGCGCCTCGTCGAAGGCGGCGACCGCGGCGGCGGCCCTGTCCCGGAAGACGACGCCTTCGGGGGTGAGGGCGAGATGGTGGGTGGACCGGTCGACGAGCCGCACGCCGAGATGCTGCTCCAGGGCGGCGAGGGTGCGGGAGACCGCGGGCTGGGTGAGGCGGAGGCGGGCGGCGGCGCGAGTGACATTGCCCTCGTCGGCCACGGCGAGGAAGGCGCGCAGATGCCGCACTTCGATACCGCGGCCGGTGCTTTGTCCGGAACGCCCGATGCTCATGCGCCGGGAGCATAACCACAGCACGATCGACATTTCACGTGGCACGCGGAGGTACCTACCGTAAGAGGACGTACCGCACGAGTGGAGTGCAGTATGTTCAATCGAGTAGTGCATTGAATTGCACTGTCGGATTCGGGAGGAACACCGCAGGTGAACGACCAGCGCAGTGCAGCAGGGGCCCCGGCGGCCGTGGCGGCCGTGGAGCGGGCCGCGGCCGTCGCCGTACCCGAGGCGGTCCCCGCGCTGGGCGACGCGGCAGGCCCCGCACGCCCCAAGGGCCGGGGTGCCGCGCTCGCCCCGATCGCGCTGGTGGTCGCGGGCGGTCTCTCCGTCCAGTTCGGCTCCGCCGTCGCCGTCCTGCTGATGCCCCGGGCCGGTGCGCTCGGCGTCGTCACCCTGCGCCTGGCCGTGGCCGCGCTCGTGCTGCTGGTCGTCTGCCGTCCGAAGCTGCGCGGCCACTCGCGCGCCGACTGGGGCACGGTCCTCGCGTTCGGGCTGGCCATGGGCGGCATGAACACGCTCTTCTACCAGGCAGCCGACCGCATCCCGCTGGGTGCGGCCGTCACTCTGGAGGTGCTGGGCCCGCTCGCCCTCTCGGTGTTCGCCTCCCGCCGCCTGATCAACGTGGTCTGGGCCGGGCTCGCGTTGGGCGGCGTCGTGCTGCTCAGCGGCGGCGGCCTCGACCGCCTCGATCCGGTCGGCGCCGCGTACGCCCTGGGCGCCGGTGTCATGTGGGCGACGTACATCGTCTTCAGCGCCCGCACCGGCCGCCGTTTCCCCCAGGCGGACGGCCTGGCCCTGGCCATGGTCGTCGCCGCGCTCCTCTCGCTGCCCCTGGGCGTCATCGAGTCGGGCTCGAAGCTGCTGGTCCCGACCACACTGGGGCTGGGCGCGGCGGTGGCGCTGCTCAGCTCGGTGCTTCCGTACACCCTCGAACTCATGGCGCTGCGCCGCCTGCCCGCGCCCACCTTCGCGATCCTGATGAGCCTGGAACCGGCGATCGCGGCCACGGCCGGCTTCCTGATCCTCGACCAGGCGCTGACGACCACCGACGCGCTGGCGATCGCGCTCGTCATCGGGGCGAGCATGGGTGCGGTACGGAGCCAGACACGGCGTGCGAAGCCCCGGGAACGCGCCTGACGTCCCGGGTGGGCCCTTGTCGGCCCGCCCGGCGCAAGGGATCATGGCGGCCCGTCACGCGAGAATCCGCCGGGGGAGCCCGTGGTCATCGCCGCCGTCTATTTCGTCATCGCCGTGGGTGCGGCCGTGATATCCGGGAAGAACCTGGACCGTCACCTCCAGGGCCCCCGGCTCCGGGCCGCCTGGGCCGAGGGGCTCACCGCCGAGGCTCGGTGCGTCTCCCTGCGCACCGAGGAGGTCCAGAGCCCCGAGGGCGGCCCCGCCGAGTACACCCACCCCACCCTGGAGTTCCGCACGGGCGACGGGCACACCGTCAGCTTCGAGGAGCGCCAGTCGCGCCTCACTCCGGCCCGGGGCGACTTCGTGACCGTCTACTACAGCGCCGCGAACCCGAAGGGCGCGACCACCCGCGCCCCGTCCTTCGGAATGCGCCACGCCAGGACCCTGATCACCGGGGCGGGCGGCTTCTTCGCCCTGGTCTCGGCGGTCGTCATCGCCCTCGTCCCCTGAGCATGTCCGGCACCCCGTGCGGCGCGGACGGCCCGAAGGCGTGCGCCGGGTCCGTCACGGTCCCGGCGGGCTGCCACGCCACGCCCACCACCCGGTAGTGCGGGTCCGGGCTCGGCAGGTACGAACGGCCCTTCGTGTCCCGGTCGTACGCCGGCCAGTGCGCCGCAGCGGAGCGGCGTCCGTTCCGTCCGTACCCGCTCGCGGTCCGGCACCGGGTCGTCATCGGTGGACGCGTACACCGTCCCCCGACCACGGCCGCCGCCCCGCCGGGCCGTCGCGGGAAGAAAACAATGCAAGCATGCTTGCTTGTTTTGCGGGGCGCTGCCATGCTCCTGGGCACACCGCCACGCCCCGAGGGGAGCGCACCGTGCCCGATGTCGCAGCCGTGATCGACGATCTGCGCGACGAGAGCGATGAACTCGACGCACTGGTACGGGAGTTGACTGCTGATCAATGGGCCGCCGCGACCCCCGCCCCCGGCTGGAGTGTCGCGCATCAGATCGCCCATCTCACCTGGACCGACGAGGTCGCGCTGCTCGCCGCCACCGATGCCGAGGCCTTCGCGGGGGAGGTGGCCAGGGCCATGGAGGTGCCCGATTCCTTCGTCGACCGGGGCGCCGAGGAGGTCGCCGCCGCCTCGGCCCCGGAGGCGCTGCTCGCGCGGTGGCGCGGCGGGCGGGAGCGGCTGGAGGCGGTGCTGCGGGACGCCCCGGCGGGTACGCGCATTCCCTGGTACGGGCCGCCGATGAGCGTCGCGTCCATGGCGACCGCCCGGATCATGGAGACCTGGGCGCACGGCCAGGACATCGCCGACGCCCTCGGGGTCACCAGGACCCCCACCGCCCGGCTGCGGCACGTCGCCCGGATCGGGGTGCGGGCCCGCGGCTACGCCTACCTGGTACGGGGGATCAAGGCGCCCGGGGAGGAGTTCCGGGTAGAACTCCGAGCCCCGGACGGGGAGTTGATCGCCTTCGGGGCGCCGGATGCACCGCAGCGCGTCACCGGGCCGCTTGTCGACTTCTGCCTCCTCGTCACCCAGCGCGCCCACCGCGACGACCTCGCCGTCCGGGCGGTCGGCCCCGACGCCGACCAATGGCTCGACATCGCCCAGGCGTTCGCCGGCCCGGCCGGACCCGGCCGAGCCCCGAAGCGGGGGAGCGGGGCGTGACTTCGACGACGGACGCGCCCGGACCGCTGCGGATCGGCAACGCCTCCGGGTTCTACGGCGACCGCTTCGACGCCGTACGCGAGATGCTCACCGGCGGCCCCCTCGACATCCTCACCGGGGACTATCTCGCCGAGCTGACCATGCTCATCCTCGGCCGCAGCAGGCTCAAGGACCCCGCGCGCGGCTACGCCACCACCTTCCTGCGCCAGCTCGAAGAGGGCCTCGGGCTCGCCCACGAGCGCGGGGTGAAGATCGTCACCAATGCCGGAGGGCTCAATCCGGCAGGACTGGCCGACGCCGTAAGGGAGTTGGCACAGAAGGTGGGAGTGCCCGTACGGGTCGCCCATGTGGAGGGCGACAGCCTCCCCGTACCCGAGGGCTTCCTCACCGCCAACGCCTACCTCGGCGGCGCGGGGATCGCCGCCTGCCTCACCGCGGGCGCCGATGTCGTCGTCACCGGACGGGTCACCGACGCCGCCCTCGTCACCGGACCCGCCGCCGCCCGGTTCGGCTGGGGGCCCGGCGACCACGACGCGCTCGCCGGGGCCGTCGTCGCCGGACACGTCCTGGAGTGCGGCACCCAGGCCACCGGCGGGAACTACGCGTTCTTCCGGGGCCACGACCTGCGCCGGCCCGGCTTCCCCGTCGCCGAGATCCACGCCGACGGCTCGTCCGTCATCACCAAGCACGACGGCACCGGCGGCGTCGTCGACCTCGGCACCGTCACCGCCCAGCTGCTGTACGAGACCGGCGGCGCCCGGTACGCGGGACCGGATGTCACCGCCCGGCTCGACACCGTACGGCTGACCACGGACGGCCCCGACCGGGTCAGGATCTCCGGGGTGCGCGGCGAGGCCCCGCCGCCCACCGTCAAGGTCGGGCTGAACCGGCTCGGCGGCTGGCGCAACGAGGTCGTCTTCGTGGTCACCGGCCTCGACATCGAGGCCAAGGCGCAGCTGGTACGGGAACAGTTCGCGGACGCGCTCGCCCGCTCCGGCGCCGAACCCGACGAGGTGCGGTGGGAGCTGTCCCGGACCGACCGGGCCGACGCCGCCACCGAGGAGACCGCGAGCGCCCTGCTCCGGCTCGTCGTCCGCGACCGGGACCAGGAGACCGTCGGACGCGCGGTCTCCGGCGCCGCGATCGAGCTCGCGCTCGGCAGCTACCCCGGCTTCCACGTCACCGCCCCGCCCGGCAAGGGCACGCCGTACGGGGTGTTCGAGGCCCGGTACGTACCGGCCGGCGAGGTCCCGCACATCGCCGTGCTCCCCGACGGGCGGCGGGAGAGCCTGGCACCTCCCGTGACGACACAGCCGCTCCAGGACGCCGAGGAACCGCCGCTGCCCCCGTCCCTGCCGGACCCCGGCCCCACCCGGTCCGCCCCGCTCGGCCGGATCGCGGGCGCCCGCAGCGGCGACAAGGGCGGGGACGCCAATGTGGGCGTGTGGGCCGTCGGGGACGACGCCTGGCGGTGGCTGGCCCATGAACTGACCGTCGAACGGTTCCGGGAGCTGCTGCCGGAGACCGCCGGTCTCACCGTCGTACGCCATGTCCTGCCGAACCTCCGCGCCCTGAACTTCACCGTCCACGGGCTGCTCGGCGAGGGCGTCGCCGCCCAGCACCGGTTCGACCCGCAGGCCAAGGCGGTGGGGGAGTGGCTGCGCTCCCGGCACCTGCCCATACCCGTAGCGCTGCTGGAGACCGTCCACGCACCGGAGGCGAACGCATGACCGTCCTGCCCACCGCGCTCGACACCGCGAGCCCCGAATACGCCGCGAACCGCACGGCCATGCTCGCGAAACTCGACGAGCTGGCCGGCGAGCACACCAAGGCGCAGGCGGGCGGCGGCGAGAAGTACGTGGCGCGGCACCGCTCGCGCGGCAAGCTCCTGGCCCGCGAGCGGATCGAGTTGCTGATCGACGAGGACACCCCGTTCCTGGAGCTGTCGCCGCTCGCCGCCTGGGGCAGCGAGTACACGGTCGGCGCCTCGCTCATCACCGGGATCGGGGTGATCGAGGGCGTGGAGTGCCTGATCACCGCCAACGACCCGACCGTACGTGGCGGCGCCTCCAACCCCTGGACCCTGAAGAAGGCACTGCGGGCCAACGAGATCGCCTTCGTCAACCGGCTGCCCTGCGTCAGCCTCGTCGAGTCGGGCGGCGCCGACCTCCCCTCGCAGAAGGAGATCTTCATCCCCGGCGGGGCGCTGTTCCGCGACATCACCCGGCTGTCGGCGGCCGGGATCCCGACCGTCGCCGTCGTCTTCGGGAACTCGACCGCGGGCGGGGCGTACGTCCCCGGCATGTCCGACCACACCGTCATGATCAAGGAACGGTCCAAGGTCTTCCTCGGCGGACCGCCCCTGGTGAAGATGGCGACCGGCGAGGAGAGCGACGACGAATCGCTCGGCGGCGCCGAGATGCACGCCCGCACCTCCGGGCTCGCCGACCACTTCGCCGTCGACGAGCAGGACGCGCTGCGCCAGGCCCGCCGGATCGTCGCCCGCCTCAACTGGCGCAAGGCGCACGCCGATCCGGGCCCCGCCGAACCGCCGAAGTACGACGAGGACCAGCTGATCGGCATCGTGCCCGGCGACCTGAAGGTGCCCTTCGACCCGCGCGAGGTCATCGCCCGGCTCGTCGACGGCTCCGACTTCGACGCGTTCAAACCGCTGTACGGGACCAGCCTGGTGACCGGCTGGGCGACCCTCCACGGCTACCCCGTCGGCATCCTCGCCAACGCGCAGGGGGTGCTGTTCAGCGAGGAGTCGCAGAAGGCCGCCCAGTTCATCCAGCTCGCCAACCAGCGCGACATCCCGCTGGTCTTCCTGCACAACACCACCGGCTACATGGTCGGCAAGGAGTACGAGCAGGGCGGCATCATCAAACACGGCGCGATGATGATCAACGCGGTGTCCAACTCGAAGGTCCCGCACCTGTCCGTGCTGATGGGCGCCTCGTACGGGGCCGGGCACTACGGCATGTGCGGCCGGGCCTACGACCCGCGCTTCCTCTTCGCCTGGCCCAGCAGCAAGTCCGCCGTCATGGGGCCGCAGCAGCTCGCCGGAGTGCTGTCCATCGTCGCCCGCGCCTCCGCCGCCGCGAAGGGACGGCCCTACGACGACGAGGCCGACGCCGCACTGCGCGCCATGGTCGAGCAGCAGATCGAGTCCGAGTCGCTCCCGATGTTCCTGTCCGGGCGGCTGTACGACGACGGGGTCATCGACCCGCGCGACACCAGGACCGTCCTCGGGATGTGCCTGTCCGCGATCCACACCGCCCCGGTCGAAGGCGCCCGCGGCGGCTTCGGAATCTTCCGGATGTGAGGACGACCATGATCAGTACCCTGCTCGTCGCCAACCGGGGCGAGATCGCCTGCCGGATCTTCCGCACCTGCCGCGCGCTCGGCATCGCCACCGTCGCGGTGTACTCCGACGCGGACGCCGACGCGCTCCACGTACGGGAGGCCGACACCGCCGTACGGCTGCCGGGCGCCGCCCCGGCCGACACCTATCTCCGCGGCGACCTCGTCGTACGCGCCGCGCTCGCGGCCGGTGCCGACGCCGTCCACCCCGGCTACGGCTTCCTCTCCGAGAACGCCGGATTCGCCCGTGCCGTGCAGGACGCCGGTCTCGTCTGGGTCGGCCCGCCGGTCAAGGCCATCGAGCTGATGGCGTCCAAGACCCGCGCCAAGGAACTGATGGCCGCCGCCGGGGTGCCGCTGCTCGCCCCCGTCGACACCGGGCGGGCCACCGTCGACGACCTGCCGCTGCTGCTCAAGGCGGCGGAGGGCGGCGGCGGACGCGGGATGCGGATCGTCCGCGAACTCGCCGAACTGCCCGCCGAGTTGACTGCCGCCACCGCTGAGGCCACGGCCGCCTTCGGGGACGGCGAGGTCTTCGCGGAGCCGTACGTGGAGCGCGGCCGGCACGTCGAGGTCCAGGTCATGGCCGACGAGCACGGCGGGGTCTGGGCGCTGGGCACCCGCGACTGCTCCCTCCAGCGACGCCACCAGAAGGTCGTCGAGGAAGCTCCCGCACCCGGTCTCGACGACGCGCTGCGGACCCGGCTGCACGACGCCGCCGTGGCCGCCGCCCGCGCCGTCGACTACCGGGGCGCGGGCACCGTCGAATTCCTCCTCGCCGCCGACGGGCGCCCGTACTTCCTGGAGATGAACACCCGCCTCCAGGTCGAACACCCCGTCACCGAAGCCGTCTTCGGGCTCGACCTCGTGGCCCTCCAACTCCGCATCGCCGAAGGCGAACCGCTGCCCACCACCGCACCCCCCGCACCGCACGGCCACGCCGTCGAGGCCCGCCTCTACGCCGAGGACCCCGCCCGCGACTGGCAGCCGCAGACCGGAGCACTGCACACGCTGGACGTACCCGGTGTAGCCGGCATCCGCCTGGACACCGGCTACACCGGCGGCGACACCATCGGCGTGCACTACGACCCGATGATCGCCAAGGTCATCGCCCACGCTCCCACCCGCACCGAAGCCGTACGCCTCCTCGCCCGTGCCCTGGAACGCGCCCGTATCCACGGCCCGGTCACCAACCGCGACCTACTCGTACGGTCCCTGCACCACCCCGACTTCCTCGCCGCCCGCCTCGACACCGGCTTCTACGACCGCCACCTGGACGCCCTCACCCCGGCCCCGTCCCCGGACGAAGCAGGGCCGCGCCGCGCCGCCCTGGCCGCCGCACTCGCCGACGCCGCCGCCCGGCAGCACGGCCCCGGACCGGGCCCCGTCCGCCTCGGCGCCTGGCGCAACATCTCCTCGCAACCCCGGACCAAGCGCTACCGCGCCGAACCCGACGGCACCGAACACGAGGCCGCCTACCGCACCACCCGCACCGGCCCCGTCCCCGAGACCGGCGAACGCGTCATCGCCGCCGGGCCCGATCGCGTCACCCTCGAAACCGACGGCGTCACCCGCCACTTCGACATCGCCGTCCACCGGGACAAGGCGTACGTGGACACCGCCCACGGCTCGTACACCTTCACCGTCCTGCCCCGCTTCACCGACCCCACCGACCGCACCGAACCCGGCTCACTGCTCGCCCCCATGCCCGGCACCGTCGTCCGCGTCGCCGACGGGCTCACCGCCGGGGCGCCGGTCGCGGCCGGACAGCCCCTGATCTGGCTGGAGGCGATGAAGATGGAGCACCGCATCCTCGCCCCCGCCGCCGGCACCCTCACCGCGCTCCACGCCGCTCCCGGCCTCCAGGTGGAGGTCGGTGCCCTGCTCGCCGTCGTGCAAGACGTACAGGAGGAACCGAAGCAATGAGCACCGTCCTCGAAACCGAAGAGCACCAGGCACTGCGCGCCGCCGTCGCCGCACTCGGAAAGCGCTACGGACGCGACTACATGACCTCCGTCGTCCGCGACGGCGCCCACCCGCGCGAACTGTGGACCGAAGCCGCCAAGCTCGGCTACCTCGGTGTGAACCTTCCCGAGGAGTACGGCGGCGGAGGCAGCGGCATGGCCGAACTCTCCATCGTCCTGGAGGAGTTGGGCGCGGCCGGCAGCCCGCTGCTCATGATGGTGGTCTCCCCGGCGATCTGCGGCACCGTCATCGCCCGCTTCGGCACCGACACCCAGAAGCGGCAGTGGCTCCCCGGCCTCGCCGACGGCAGCCTCACCATGGCCTTCGGCATCACCGAACCCGACGCCGGATCCAACTCCCACCGCATCACCACCACCGCCCGCAAGGACGGCGAGGACTGGCTGCTCACCGGACGCAAGGTCTTCGTCTCCGGCGTAGACATCGCCGACGCCACTCTCGTCGTCGGCCGCACCGAGGACGCCAGGTCCGGCAGGCTCAAGCCCTGTCTCTTCATCGTCCCCCGCGACGCCCCGGGCTTCGGCCGCTCGCAGATCGACATGGAACTCCAGGCCCCGGAGAAGCAGTTCGAGCTGGTCCTCGACGATGTGCGCCTCCCCGCCGACGCGCTGGTGGGAGACGAGGACGCCGGGCTTCTCCAGCTCTTCGCCGGGCTCAACCCCGAACGCATCATGACCGCCGCGTTCGGCATCGGCATGGGCCGCTACGCACTCGCCCGCGCCGTCGAGTACGCGAAGACCCGCCAGGTCTGGAAGGACCCCATCGGCTCCCACCAGGCCATCGCCCACCCCCTCGCCCAGGCCCACATCGAACTGGAACTGGCCCGGCTGATGATGCAGAAGGCCGCCCGGCTCTACGACGACGGCGACGACATCGGCGCGGGCGAGGCCGCCAACATGGCGAAATACGCGGCCGGCGAAGCCTGCGTCAAGGCCGTCGACCAGGCCGTGCACACCCTCGGCGGCAACGGCCTCACCCGTGAATACGGCCTCGCGTCCCTGGTCACGGCGGCCCGCGTCGCCCGGATCGCACCCGTCAGCCGGGAAATGATCCTGAACTACGTCTCCCACCAGTCCCTGGGCCTCCCCAAGTCGTACTGACACACGGCAGTCTGTCTCCCCACACCGCCGCTCCGAAGGGACCCACCGCCATGGCGCACGTGTTCCACAGCGACTACCCCGCCGTACAGACGCTCGACGTGCCCATCCACGAGGCGGTCCTGGGGCAGGCCACCACCTCGTACGGCGACACGGTGGCCCTGATCGACGGGACGGACGACAGCTCCGCCCTCACCTACCGGCAGCTCGACGCCTTCCACCGGAAGATCGCCGCGGCGCTCGCCGGGGCCGGGGTGCGCAAGGGCGATGTACTGGCCCTGCACAGCCCCAACACCATCGCCTACCCGGCGGTGTTCTTCGGCGCGACACGGGCCGGCGCCACCGTCACCACCGTCCACCCGCTGGCCACGGCGGAGGAGTTCGCCAAACAGCTCCGCGACTCCTCCGCCCGCTGGATCGTCACCGTCTCCCCGCTCCTGGACACGGCGCGCAAGGCCGCCGGACTCGTCGGCTCCATCGAGCAGATCTTCGTCTGCGACCGGGCCGAGGGACACACCTCCGTACTCGACATGCTCGCCACCACCGCCCCCGAACCCCGCGTCACCGCCGACCCCGGCGAGGACATCGCCGCCTTGCCCTACTCCTCCGGCACCACCGGAACCCCCAAGGGCGTCATGCTCACCCACCGCTCCATGGGCACCAACCTGGAGCAACTCCGCCCCTTCATCCCCATGGGCCCCGGCGCCCGCATCCTGGCCGTGCTCCCCTTCTTCCACATCTACGGCCTCACCGCCCTGATGAACGCCCCGCTGCGCCTGGGCGCCACCGTCGTCGTGCTGCCCCGCTTCGACCTCGACCAGTTCCTCGCCGCGATCGAGAAGCACCGCATCACCGGCCTGTACGTGGCCCCGCCGATCGTCCTCGCCCTCGCCAAGCACCCCGCGGTCGACCGGTACGACCTGTCCTCGCTGGAGTACGTCGTCAGCGCCGCCGCCCCGCTCGACGCCTCGCTCGCCGCCGCCTGCTCGAAGCGGCTCGGCCTGCCGCCCGTGCGCCAGGCGTACGGCATGACGGAACTCTCCCCGGGCACCCACGTCGTCCCGCTCGCCGCCGAGAACCCGCCGCCCGGCGCGGTCGGCAAGCTGCTGCCCAGCACCGAGATGCGCATCGTCCCGCTGTCCGACTCCTCGTCCGGGCAGGGCGAGATCCTCATCCGCGGCCCGCAGGTGATGAAGGGCTACCTCGGCCGCCCCGAGGCCACCGCCGAAATGATCGACGCCGACGGCTGGATGCACACCGGCGACATCGGACATGTCGACGCCGACGGCTGGCTGTTCGTCGTCGACCGGGTGAAGGAACTCATCAAGTACAAGGGCTACCAGGTCGCCCCCGCCGAACTCGAAGCTCTCCTCCTGACCCACCCGTCCATCGCCGACGCCGCCGTCATCGGCGTGACCGACGACGAGCGCAACGAGGTCCCCAAGGCATACGTCGTCCGCCAGCCCTCCGCCCCGGACCTCACTGCGGACGACGTCATGACGTACGTCGCCGAGCACGTCGCCCCGTACAAGAAGGTCCGGCAGGCCGAGTTCATCGACGCGATACCACGCGCCACCTCGGGCAAGATCCTCCGCCGCGAACTGCGCGACCGGGAACGGAGCCACTGACCGCATGCAGGACTCAAGGGCAGTCCTGCGCGGCCCGCGACGCCGTGGCGTGCAGTCTTGTGAGACGCGCGGTCTCGTCGTCGCGGAACGCGGCCACCTCGCGGCACCGCTGGCTCATGACGAATTCGCCGAGGCTCATGCACAGATCCATGCGCTGGATGCACACCCCGATCATGAAAGGTCCGTCCGTGGCCCGGTACAGCCGGACCCCGTAATAGCCCTCCTGGCAGTCCTGGTCATTGTTGAACCGACAGCCGATGCATGTCTCGGGGAGGCGCACGGGGCGGATGCTCTTGGCGTACAGCGTGCGTCCGTCCGGGAGGACATAACGCACGCGCTGATCGGATGCCCCGGCTGTGACGATGCGGCGGACCGGTACGGCGCCGACGTGATCAACGACAGCTTGCATCGCGTCGAGTGACGCACCGCCGTCCTCCAGTGACACGAGCATGCGCACGACGACGGCGCGGCCGTGCCGCTCGATGATCCGAAGCACGCGGTCCACGTGACTGCGGTCGGGGATCACGATGTTCGCGGACACCTTTACCCCGTGCGCGGTCGCAGCCTCGATCGTGGCGTCGAGGGCGGCAAGCTTACGCTCGGCGAGCTTCGGGGAGGCGAGGCGAGGCCCCTGCACGGCGGCGAGTTCTTCGGGCGTGGTTCCGAAGACGGACAGGTTGATGCGGTCGAGGCCGGCGGCCGCGGCAGCGGGCAGTACTGCGGCTCCGGCTTCGCCGTTCGAGGTGAGTCCCACGGTGAGACCCAGACGGCGGGCAATGGTGATGAGGCCGGGCAGGTCCGGGTGAAGGGTGGGTTCTCCGCCGGTGAGGTGGACTTCTGAGGTCGGCAGTGCGCCGCGTACGGCGGCGAGCGCGAGGGCGAAGTCGGCGTCGGCGGCGATCCGAGCCGGCAAGAAGTCGGCGCCGTTGGTGCGCAGGTAGATGGAGACGCGCCCGGAACGGCCTGAGCTGCCGGTGAACTGACCGGCGGGACGGTGCATGTTGTCGGCCGTCACGGGCGTCCCTTCGTTGTGGCAGAAGGAACAGGCGAGGCCGCACGCATCGATGATCTTCACGCGTAAGGTCCGGTCCGGCCGCACTTCGACCGGCAGGTTGGACAGGTTGTGCACGTTGGTCCCTCTCGGTCCGGCCGGGGCGGGAGTCCCGGCCGACGGGTGCGGGTGTCGGCCTACTCGAACCGCAGGTCGGCGATCCTTTCGAGGTCGATGCCGTACAAGCCGTAGACCTTCATGGTGTTGATCGAGGTGAGGCCGTCGCGGTCGAGGCCGAGGGCGGCGGCTGCTTCCCACACCTGCGCTTCGTCGTCGGCCTCGATCTCCAGATAGGGCGGGATGCGCGGCCACTCGTCGACCTCCATGCGGACCGCCCCGAGCGTGTAGGAGGTGCGGCGGTTCTCCTGATAGCCGCGCGGGGTCAGCCCGGCGAGCCGGAGCAGGGTGGCGGTCTCGGCGAAGTCGTCGACCGTGACCTCGGTCTCGCGGGTCCCGTCGACGGCGTCGGTGCTGATCTCCTTGACGCACAGGGTGACCGTGTCTCCCGTGTCCCGCAGGCGCACCCACCGGCCGGGAACGGGCGGCACGGTGTCGTACACGTACCGCCGCATGACGCGCGCCGGGACCGCCTCGGCCCCTCCGGCGGCGAGGATCCGTCGGGCGATGTCCGCGGGGTCGATACCGAGGACTTTCGCCTCGTACTCGATGTCTGTCACAGGGCTGACTCCTTGCTTCCTTCGAATGGCGGCAGTTGGATCTGCACGTTCAACGACTCTGGGTCGCCTTGTCCGGCGGGGCCGGTCGGATGGTCAGCCTGACCGCGGGATCTCCGCCCAGACGAACTTGCCGAGGGGCCGGTCCCCGGACCCCCACAGCCCCGGGCACAGCGCGTCGAGGATGACCAGGCCGCGTCCGCGATTGCGTTCGTGGTCGCGCTCGGCGGACGCGAACTGGTGGCGGGGCATACGGCGTACGGGATCGTGCACCTCGATGCGGGTTCGCTCGCCCTCGGTGTCAAGAACGACGCGGATCTTGTCACCCGGCTCGGTGCCGTACCGGTAGGCATTGGTGACGAGTTCGCTGGTCACCAGGACGACAGCGTCGATGTGCGGATCCGGGATGCCTGGAGCGTGATGGTCGATGAACTCGCGGACGAAGTCACGGGCACGGCGCACCGATTGCGGTTCGCTCGCCAGCGGCAGGGTGGACGGCGGGGCCTGCGGAAGGTCGATCATGCATGTTCCTCATGGACAAGTGCCTTGTGTGGAAGGTGTTTTGCTCCGGTAGGCACGGCTACATGGCGGATTGATCGCTCACGGAGAGTGGTTTCAAGGCTGCACGGCGCAGTGCGCAACATGCAAGACTTCATAGCGCTGTACCGCTCTTAAATCATCGAACTGATGTCTTGTGCTGCGAAGTGAGCGTCGGACTGCTTTCATCGCGAGGGGTGGAAGTCCCTCATATTGAGTTCTTCGGGAAGGGTGAAGATGGCTGAGGGTCAGGCCGGATCGACCGTGCCGCGTCGTCAACTGGGGCGAAATCTCAGGGATCTGCGCAATCGGGCTCATCTGACGGTCCGTGCGGCAGCGAAGAAACTTGAATGGTCCGAGGCGAAGATGTGGCGCATCGAGACCGGACAGACCGCGCTGCGGAGCCTCGACGTTCAAGCGATGTGCCTGGTGTACGGCGCTCCGCCGGACCTCACCGAGGCGCTGATGGGTCTGGCGAAGGAGACCAAGGCGCGTGGGTGGTGGCAGGCGTACGGCGATTCGATCCCGGAGGGATTCAACGTCTTCGCCGGATTGGAAGAGGCTGCGGACAATCTGGCGGTGTACGAGACCGACCTCGTTCCTGGGCAGTTCCAGACCGAGGGCTACGCGCGCGAAATCATTCGTACGCACATCTGGGGGATCAGTGAAGCGGACCTCGATGGACGCCTGCGCCTGCGCATGGAGCGACAATCACGCCTGACCCGAGCCATGGACCCGCCGACGTTGCGTGTTGCGCTGGACGAGTCGGTGCTACGGCGTCCCGTCGGAGGCCCCGAGGCGATGGCACAGCAACTTGCCCATCTGGTCTATGTCGCGGGGCTGCCGAACATCTCGATTCGCGTCACGCCGTTCGCTGCTGGTATGCACTCAGGAATGGTCACCGGTCCGTTCGTGATCCTCCGGTTCCCGCGGACCGGTGACGGGATCGACACCGAACCGCCGACCGTCTACGCGGACGGATACACCGGTGGCCTGTTCCTGGACAAGGAACGGGAGGTGCAGCAGTACGACGCGGCCTTCGCCGATATCTGGAAAGCATCGCTGGACGAGCAGGCGTCGCGGCGCCTGATTTCTGAGGTGGCTGGGAGCTATGAAAAAGGTTGAGAACGCCGACTGGTTCAAGTCGAGCTACAGCAACGGAGAGGTTCAGTGCGTCGAGGTGGCACACCTTGGCGGCGCGGTCGCCGTGCGAGACAGCAAGGAGCAGGCGGGGCCGGTTCTGACCTGTGCTTCCGAGGGGTGGCAGACCTTTATCGGAAGCGTGGCCGAGGGCGCGTTGTAGGACCTGCCCGTGGCGATGCGGGCGGGGCAACTGCTCCGCGAAACGCCAACGCGCCTCCGTACAGCCGAAGACGGCCGTGCAGGGGCGTTGCTGTGAGCAGGCGGTGAACCGCCGCAGGCGCAGGCAATGCTCGTGAAGTGAGGAAGCGCTCGGCCTTAGCGAAGCCCTGGCTGGCAAGAGACCGGACGCCTGACTGGGTGGGGCACGTCCCTCAAGGCCCCCGGGTCTCAAGGCCGCTCGGGCTTGCGGGCGAGGAAGGTGGCGAAGGACCTCTCGGCCCCTTCACCGGGCTCCTCCACCAGCCGTGCGGTGAGGACGAACCCGGCCTGCTTCAGGAGCTCGGCGAGCCGGTCGGTCGGCAGCAGGTAGGACTCGTAGGACACCGGAAGGCCGCCGTACGCCTGCGTGGGACGCAGATGCTGGCCGACCCCCACGTGCCCGGCCAGCATCACATGGCCTCCGGGCACGAGGGTCCGGTGGAACTCGCCGAACACCACCGGCAGCAGCTCCGGCGGCGTGTGGTGGGTGGAGTAGTACGCGAGGACGCCTCCGAGGGCGTCGTCCGCGATCGGGAGCGAGGTCATCGAGCCGACGCCGAAGGACAGATCGGGGTGGGCGTCACGGGCCAGCTCGATCATGGCGGGCGACAGGTCCATGCCGAACGCGGGCACGTTCCGTTCGGCGAGGTGGGCCGTGACCCTTCCGGGGCCGCACCCCAGGTCGGCGACGGGCCCGAGACCGGCCGTTCGCACCGTCTCCGCGAAGACGTCCAGCATCCCCCGCGACAGCGGATCCAACTCCGCCGGGGACTTGACCCGTTCGAAGTAGGCGGAGGCGACAGTGTCGTACGACTTCCGGACAGCGGCGAGGTAGGAGACGTCAGGCATGCGGGCGACTGTAACGAAGCCCCGCAGCGCCTGACTTCGGGGAGCCGGCCGGGAACATGCGGTACGGCGTCGTACACGTGCCGCCGCACGACCCGCGCCGGAGCCGCTTCGACCCCACCGGCGGTGAGGATCCGCCGGCCGGGGGCTGGCCCGTAACCGCTGGTTGTCACTACGGATCGTCGCGCAGGTCCCGGATGTACCAGTCGAACCGTGCGCCGCCGTTGCCGGGCGGCTGCTCGCCGGGGCTGAACCCTGCCCGCCGCGCGACTGCGGCGGATGCGCGATTCTCCGGATCGACCTGGATCACCGCCTCCTCGCCACCCTCGGTGGCCGCGTAGTGCGAAGCCAACAGGACCGCGCGGGTAGCCAGGCCCCGCCCCCTCCAGGAGGGGTAGAGGCCGTAGGCGACATTCACCTGGCCGGGGGCCAGGCCCTCTTTCGCGAACCGTAGGTCGACCGTTCCCGCCAGCGTCTCGTCGGGGCTCACCCGGATGCCGAAAGCGCGGAGCGGCCCGCCAGTGCCCCACTGCTCCCAACAGTGCCGGAAGTACGCTTCAACGCCCTCGCGCGTGCCGGGGCCGCCGTTGAGACAGCGAACCAGCAGTTCATCCTCCCCCGCGAGATGCGCCTCCACATCGTCCAGGCGCAGTGGCGACAGAGTGATGGTCCCGTCGGACAGTTTCACCTCATGCATCCGACGATCCTCGATGTCGAAGCCGCTTCGCACCATCGGATTCCGGGGGACGCCGCCCGGAGCCGCCCACCACAGAGAGCGATCTCGGAGGGGCCGCGAGGCGCCCCACCACGGCCTAGGCGACCCGAAGAACGATTCCGGGAGGCCCTGGAGCAGGCAGGCGGGCGTGCGGAATCCCCGGTCGCGCTTGCGAGGCGCCGGAAGGTACGACGACAGGGGTAATCATGCAAGCGTGCTTGATTGTTCTTGCTCCCGCTGCCACGCTCGACACGACGTCCCCGCAGCAAGGAGAGTGACCGATGAGCCGGCTCGCCCCACCCGCCCACGACCGGGGCATCACCACCCTCACCCTCGACTCGCCCGCCAACCGCAACGCACTCTCCGCCGCCCTGGTCGGCGAGCTCACCACCGCCCTGGACGACTGCGCGGCCGACGACACCGTACGAGCCGTCGTCCTCACCCACACCGGCAACACCTTCTGCGCCGGCGCCGACCTGACCGGACCGCCCGACCCCGCCGCCTTCGTCGCCCTGATGCGGCAGATCGTCGCCCTGCCCAAACCCGTCGTCGCCCGGGTCACCGGCCACGTACGGGCGGGCGGCCTCGGCCTGCTCGGCGCCTGCGACATCTCCGCGGCCGGCCCCGGAGCCACCTTCGCCCTCACCGAATCCCGCCTGGGCCTTGCCCCCGCCGTCATCTCCCTGCCCCTGCTGCCCCGCATCGACCCCCGGGCCGCCGCCCGCTACTACCTCACCGGAGAACGCTTCGACGCGACCGAGGCCGCCCGCATCGGCCTGATCACACTCGCCGCCGAGGAGGTGGACAAGGGCCTCGCCCCCGTCCTGGACGGGCTGCGCAAGGCGTCACCCCAGGGGCTGGCGGCATCGAAGAAGCTGGTCACGGCTACTGTGCTCGAAAGCTTCGACCAGCACGCCGAAGACCTCATCGCCCGCTCGGCGGCCCTCTTCGCCTCCGCCGAGGCCCGGGAAGGAATGACGGCCTTCCTCGAACGACGGGACCCCGCATGGGAGTTGTGACGCCCCCCACCGACCGGACCCCCAAGCAGGACCGCAGCCGCGCAACCCGCCGCCGACTCCTCGAAGCCGCCGTCGCCTGTCTCGCCGAACACGGCTGGGCGGGCTCCACGGTCTCCGTCGTCGCCGAACGCGCGGGCGTCTCGCGCGGCGCCGCCCAGCACCATTTCCCCACCCGCGAGGACCTGTTCACCGCAGCCGTCGAATACGTCGCCGAGGAACGCTCCGCCGCCCTGCGCGCCCTGCCCGTCCAGGGCCGCGCGGCCGTCGTCGCCGCCCTCGTCGACCTCTACACCGGCCCGCTCTTCCGCGCCGCGCTCCAACTCTGGGTGGCCGCCTCCAACGAGGCACAACTCCGCCCCCGCGTCACCGAACTCGAAGCCCGCGTCGGCCGCGAGACCCACCGCATCGCCGTCGAACTCCTCACCGCCGACGAGACGAAGCCCGGCGTACGCGAAACCGTCCAGGGCCTTCTCGACATGGCCCGCGGTCTGGGCCTCGCCAACGTCCTCACCGACGACACGGCCCGGCGGCGGAGGGTCGTGGCGCAGTGGGCGTCGCTGCTGGACGACGTACTCGACTGACCGCGGCGGACCGGCCGGGCAGGACCGGACAACGCCCCGCCCCGCCCGGTCCGGCGCTCAGTTCCCCAGATCCGCGAGCTGGTCGTACCCCTCGATCTCCCGGGGATCGCGCGGACCCGGACCCACGTACCGCGCCGAAGGACGCACCAGCCGCCCCGTCCGCTTCTGCTCCAGGATGTGCGCCGACCAGCCCGCCGTACGCGCGCAGGTGAACATCGACGTGAACATGTGCGCCGGGACCTCCGCGAAGTCCAGCATGATCGCCGCCCAGAACTCCACGTTCGTCGCCAGCACCCGGTCCGGGCGGCGCGCGTGCAACTCCTCCAACGCCGCCTTCTCCAGAGCCTGCGCCACCTCGAAGCGCGGCGCGCCCAGCTCCTTCGCCGTACGCCGCAGCACGCGTGCCCGCGGGTCCTCCGCCCGGTAGACCCGGTGCCCGAAGCCCATCAGACGCTCGCCCTTGTCCAGGGCCTTCTTCACGTACGCGGTGGCGTCACCGGTCCGCTCGATCTCCTCGATCATGCCGAGCACCCGGGACGGCGCACCACCGTGCAGCGGCCCCGACATCGCACCCACCGCGCCCGACAGCGCCGCCGCCACATCGGCGCCGGTCGACGCGATGACGCGGGCGGTGAACGTCGAGGCGTTCATGCCGTGCTCGGCGGCCGAGGTCCAGTACGCGTCGACGGCCTTCACATGCTTGGGGTCCGGCTCGCCCCGCCAGCGGATCATGAACCGCTCGACCACCGACTGCGCCTTGTCGATCTCGCTCTGCGGGACCATCGGCAGCCCCTGCCCGCGCGCCGACTGGGCGACGTACGACAGTGCCATCACGGCGGCCCGCGCCAGATCGTTGCGCGCCGTCTCCTCGTCGATGTCGAGCAGCGGCTTCAGACCCCACACCGGCGCGAGCATCGCCAGCGCGGACTGCACATCGACCCGGATGTCCCCGGAGTGCACCGGGATCGGGAACGGCTCGGCCGGCGGCAGTCCGGGGTTGAACGCCCCGTCGACCAGCAGGCCCCAGACGTTGCCGAACGACACATGGCCGACGAGATCCTCGATGTCGACACCCCGGTAACGGAGCGCACCGCCTTCCTTGTCCGGTTCGGCGATCTCCGTCTCGAACGCGACGACTCCCTCTAGTCCCGGTACGAAGTCGGACATGGCGGCTCCCTCGGTCGACGGCTCTGCGGAGGCCACAGTGGCCTGCTCAAGATACTGGCGGGTTCCCCCGACGCGGGGAAGCGTGACATCCGGCACAGCCCCCCGGATCGACGCCGCCGCGACGCCGCCCGGATCGCTCGCCACCCCTCCTCGCCGGGCCCGCTCGACCGCTGCGGCAGGATGACCCCGTGCCCACCGCAGACTCCCCCTCCGATTCCACCACCGATCCGGCCGCCATGCGCGAGCAGTACCGCTCCGAGGGCTTCACCGAGGACACGCTGGCCGCCGACCCGATGCAGCAGTTCGCCCACTGGTTCCGGCAGGTCGCCGTCGGCGGGCTGCTCCACGAGCCCAACGCCATGGTGGTCTCCACCGCCACCCCCGAGGGCCGGCCGTCCTCGCGCACCGTGCTGCTGAAGAAGTACGACGCGCGCGGCTTCGTCTTCTTCACCAACTACGAGTCCCGCAAGGGCCGTGAACTGAGCGCCAACCCGTACGTCTCACTGCTCTTCCCCTGGCACCCGATGGCCCGCCAGGTCATCGTCACCGGCAGGGCGGACCGGATCGGCCGCGACGAGACGGTCGCCTACTTCCGCACCCGCCCGCACGGCTCCCAGCTCGGCGCCTGGGCGAGCCCCCAGTCGACGGTGATCGGCTCCCGCGACGAGCTGCTCGCCCGCTACGAGGAATTGGCGGCCCGCTACCCCGAGGGCGAACACGTTCCCGCGCCCCCGCACTGGGGCGGCTTCCGCGTCGTCCCCGACACGATCGAGTTCTGGCAGGGCCACGAGAACCGGCTGCACGACCGGCTGAGGTACGTACGCGAGGGCGAGCAGTGGCGCGTCGAGCGCCTGTGCCCCTGAGGGCTGACCCGCCCGGACATGCAGAGACCCGCAGGCTCTGGTCCCTCCTTGCGGAGGAGCCGGCCGGACTTACCGGCGAGCCTGCGGGTCGGTGACTGCTTGGGATTGGCCGATGACCGGCCTGCACTGCAAAGTGCGCGACAACGGGCGTCAGCCCGCAGCCACCTCACGAGTCCGAGAAGAAATCACTTCTGGAACACCTCCTTTCGCGTGTAGCAGCAGCCTAGGAACGTCCCCGGCGCCGCACAAGCGAATTAATGCGGCGGCCGATTTCCGGGAAGTCGGTGTGTGCCGGGTGACGTTCGAGTTCAATGGTCTGACGTGCGGAAATGCCGGATGCGTCCTGCGGGGGGTATGGGGTGAGTGCGTCCACAAGCGGTGGAACGACCGAGGCGCTCGGGCCCGACGAGGGGCCGAAGGCCGGGTCCGGGGCCGAGTTGCTCGCCGCGTTGCTCGACGGGATGGACGCCGCGCTCTGCGCCTTCGACGCGGGCGGCAGGATCACCCACTGGAACCGCGAGGCCGAGCGGATTCTGGGCTGGTCCGCCGAGGAGGCCGTGGGGCGGTCCGGGTTCGCCGGGTGGGCGGTGCTGCGGGCGGACGCGGGCGAGGTGCGGGAGCGGCTGATGGCGGCCATGGACGGACCGGGCCGCCGCGTCCACGAGTTCGCACTGCTGCGCAAGGACGGCGGACGGGTGCTCGTACGGACCCAGTCGGCCGGGGTCCGGGGCGCGGACGGCAGACCGGCCGGGGTGTACTGCGCGTTCAGCGAGGCGCATGCGCAGATCGATCTGGAGCGGTCGATCGCGCTGAGCGAGGCGTTGTTCCAGGACGCGTCCTGGGGTGTGGTGCTGGTCGACGCGGATCTGCGGCCGACGGTCGTCAACGCGCACGCGGCACGGGCGCTGGGCGGCGGTCGCAAGACGATGCTGGGGCGCCCGCTGGGGGAGTTGATCGTGCAGGGCGTCGAGGATCTGGAGGGCGCCTTGCAGCACGTGCTCGCCGAGGGCGCACCACCGGCGCCCGCCGAGTTGTGGGTGACGCTGCGGACGGCGGAGGGGGACCGGCGGCGCTGCTGGCGCAGCGGATTTCTGCAGCTGGCGTCGCCGCTCGCCGAGGAGCCGGTCCCGCTGGGGGTCGGCTGGCTGTTCCAGGACGTGACGGTGGAGCGGCTGGCGGCGCAGGAGGCGGACCGGGTGCGGTTCCGCTCGAACCAGCTGCACCGGGCCTCGCGGTCGGCGTCCGAGTGCGAGGACCCGATGGAGGCGGCGACGTCCTGTCTGGACTACGCGCTCGCGGGCTTCGCGGACCATGCGCTGGTCGATCTGGTGGCGGGGGAGGGGCTGGTGCGGGTGGCGGCGACCCCCGCCGGTGAGCCGGGTCCGTGCCTGCCGGTGGCCGGCGGCTCCATTCCGCTGCGGTACGCGGCGGGGCACCCGGCGCTCCAGGCGGTGGACCGGACGGGTTCGGTGAGGGCCAGTGCGGGGGTCGGGCCCGGGGCCGGGGTGTGGGCGGCCGAGCGGCAGTGGCCGGGTGATTCCGCGCACGCGCTGTGTGCGGTACTGCGGAGCAGGGGGCGCACGCTGGGCGTGGTGACCTTCCTGCGCTCGGCCCACCGCACCGCCTTCGAGCGCCCCGACGCGGCGTACGCGGAGACGGTGGCGGCCCGGGTCGCGGGGGCGGTCGACCTGGCGCAGGTGACGAAGCGGCCGTAGGCGACGCGGTCCGGCCAGGGGTGCGCCGGGCCCCGTCGCGGAGCCCGGCACCGACCCCCGCCGGACCCCGGAACCGACCCCCGCCGGAGCCCGGCACCGACCCCCGCCGGAGCCCGGCACCGACCCCCGCCGGGCCCGGCCTCACGCCGCGTGCAGTGCCAGCGTCGGTGAGAGGCGGGACGCCCGCACCGCCGGGTAGAGGCCCGCGATCGTGCCGATCACCAGCGTCGCGCCGAAGCCACCGCCGACCGCCCACGGCGGCACCACCCAGGGCAGCCCGCCGGAGTACGCGTACACCCCGGTCGCCGCCGCACCGAGCGCCACGCCCGCCAGGCCGCCCAGACCGGAGAGCATCAGCGACTCCGTGACGAACTGGATGCGGATCTGGCCCCGGGTCGCGCCGAGCGAGCGGCGCAGGCCGATCTCGTACCGCCGCTCCAGTACCGAGATGATCATGGTGTTGGCGACCCCGACGCCGCCGACGAGCAGCGCGATGCCGCCCAGTCCCAGCAGCAGGCTGCTGAACGCCCCCTCGGTCGCCGCCTTCGCCCGGAGCGCCGACGACGGGTCGGTGACCTTCACGTTCTGCGGGTTCTGCGGGTCGACCGTCGCCGCCATGACCTTGCGCACGTCCTGCACCGCCGCGTCGGCCGAGCGCTCGTACACCGACGTCGGGTGGCCCTCGAAGCCCAGCAGGCGCTTCGCACCCTCCCAGCCGACCAGGGCGGAGCGTTCGATCTCCGGCGCGAGCGGCAGCGGGGCGAGGATGCCGACCACGGTGAAGTACCGGTCGCCCAGCCACACCTGCCGGCCCGGAGCGGTGATGCCGAGACGCTCCGCGGAGACATGGCCGAGCACGACGGAGGGGTAGCGTCCGGTCGCGCTGTTGAGCCAGCTGCCGCTGCGGACCTCGCCGCGCAGCACCCGCAGCAGGTCGCCGGTGGTCGCCTTGACGGTGATCCCGCCCGTATCGTCCTTGTCGATCTTCTCGTTGCGGCGTGCGGTCGCGTCGAGGTCGGCGGTCGCGCCCACCTCCTGGACGCCCTTGATGCGGCCCACCATCCCGACCGCGTCCTCGGGCAGCTCGACGTCCTGCCCGGCGAACATCGAATCGCCGGGGGAGGCCACGAGCAGGTTGGTGCCCAGCTTGTCCAGCTCCCGGAGCAGTTGGGCCTGGCTGGAGGCGGAGATGCCCACCACCGAGATCATCGTCGCGATGCCGATGGCGATGCCCAGGGCGGAGAGCACGACCCGCATCGGCCGGCTGCGCAGCCCCGCCGAGCCGACGTGCAGCACGTCCCGGGGGCGGAGCCGGGCCGCTTTCAGCCGCCCCCGGCCCCGGCCGTCGGCCTCGCGGTCCGCGCGCCGCGCCCTCACTGGTCCGCCCCCGTCGCGGCGGGGGAGCGGCCGTTCCCGGATCCATCGCACACATCCGTGGATGGATCGGGTACGTCCGTGGACGGATTGCGTACGTCCGCGACCACCTGGCCGTCCCGGATGCGCACCTCGCGCGGCAGGTCCTGGGCGATCTCGGTGTCGTGCGTGATGACCGCGATGGTGGCGCCCTCCCGGTTGAGGTCGCGCAGCAGCTTCATCACCGCTTCCCCGGACGCCGAGTCGAGCGCCCCGGTCGGTTCGTCGGCGAGCAGCAGCGCGGGTTCCCCCACGACGGCCCGCGCGATGGCGACCCGCTGTTTCTGTCCGCCGGAGAGCTGGTGCGGCTTGTGGTCGAGGCGGTCGGCGAGCCCGACCCGCTCCAGCGCGTCGGCGGCCCTGCGGCGGCGTACGGCACGGGACAGGCCCGAGTACAGCAGGCCCTCGGCGACGTTGTCGCGGGCGCTGACGCCCGGCACCAGGTGGAACGCCTGGAAGACGAAGCCGACGTGCTGGGCACGCAGTGCGGAGAGCCTGCGGTCGGAGAGCGCCGCCACGTCGTGCCCGGCGATGTGGACGGACCCGGCGGTGGGGCGGTCCAGGGTGCCGATGATGTGCAGCAGCGTGGACTTGCCGGAGCCGGACGGGCCGACGATGCCGAGGAGTTCGCCCTCCTCGACGGTGAGGTCCACCCCGCGCAGGGCGGCGACCGGGCCCGGGTACTCCTTGGTGACGCCCCTGAGGCCGACGACCGTGCTCATATCTTCGGCACCCCGACCTTCATGCCCTCGCGCAGCCCGCCGCCGGACACCTCGACCCGGCCCTCGGCGAACATGCCGAGCTCGACCTTCACATCGCGGACCGTGCCGTCCTGGACGACCTGGAGGCCGAAGCCGCCGCCGGGCAGCGCGAGCAGCGCGTTCACCGGGACGCTGAGGACGTCCTTGTGCAGCTCGCCGGTCAGGTTCACCGTGACCGGCGACTGGTCGAAGCCGCCGACCTCCGCCGGCTTGTCGAAGGAGACGGTCAGGGCGACCTTGGGGCTGTCGTCCTGCGGGTCGTTGCCGGGCTTCGCCGTCCGGCCGACCGAGGAGACCGCCCCGGCCGCGTTGCTGCCGTCCGGCAGATCGACGGTGACCTTGGTGCCCGCCTTGGCGAGCTGGCTCTCGGCGACGTCGAGCTCGAAGGTCACGATGCGCTCGGAGCCGGTCGTGGTGAGGACCGGAGCGCCGGGCTGGGCCAGTTCGCCGACGGCCGCCTCGACGTTCTTGATCCGGACCTCCCCCGGGGCGAAGGCGATGTCCTGCGGCCCCACCGTTCCGGTCCGCTTGCTGTCGTGGGACTCCTGCCAGCGCTTGACGGCGGCCGCGGTCAGCTCGGTGTACTCGTCGTCCGGGGTGAAGCCGGTGTAGCCGAGCTCCGCGAGATTGCGCTCCAGCTGCTCCACGTCCCGGCCCCGGTCGCCCGGCTTCAGCGTCCGGTACATCGGCCCCGAGCCGTACATCAGCCACACCGCCCGGCCGTCGACCTCGTACAGACGCTCGTTCCGCTTGACGGTCGAGCCGGTGCGCGGGGTCCAGGTCATGGTGCCCGCCGCACCCGCGTTGACCTTGCGCTGTTTGTCGTAGCCGAGCGTCCCGTCCGCCTGGGCGCTGTCGCGCAGGTCGCCGCGCTCGACCGCGGCGGTGGCGGGGGGCAGCCCGGTGTTCTTCGGGCCGCCCGTCTCCTCGGCGGAGCCGAACCGGGTGAGAGCCAGTGACCCGGCCGTCACGGCGAGCACCGCCGCAGCGGCCGCCAAGGCCCGTCCGCGCCTCACCGCCCGACGCTTTCGCACGCCGCGTTGGCCTTCTCGAACTTCTTCATGTCCTTCGGCTTCATCGCGGGCGCCGCCTGCATGGCCCCGCCGTCGAACTTCGGGTCGGGCATGTCGAAGCCGTTCTTGCGCATGCACCGGGCGAAGGCGACCGCCTTGTCCTTCTCGGCCTGGGTGAGCTCCTTGGGCCCGCCGCCGACCGCCTTGTCCTGGCAGGCCTTGAACGCCTTCTCCATCTCCTTCTTGCTCTTGCCGCCGCCGCCGACGGTTATTCCGCGGCCGTTCTCGCCCGGCTTCGGCTCCGGGACGTCCAGACCCTGCTCCCGCAGGCATTTGCGGTGCTCCAGGGCCTGGTCCTCCTCCGTCTTCCTGTTGTCCGAAGCAGATCCGCCGCTCTTGGTTCCGCTTCCGCCGCCGTCGCCCGAGCAGGCGGTGGCCGACAGGACGACGGTGGCGGCGATCAGGCAGGCGGCGGCGACGCCGCGACTTTGTGCGCGGGAGGTGGTCCGGCGGGAAATGGTCGGGTTCATGAGGGCTCCTCGTCCGTTGCTGACAGGCCGGGTGCGTACGGCCCGAGCGTGTGCGAGGACGCGGTTTCGTTTCTCTCAGCCCGGATGCTTACACCGGCGAAACATCGCTTTCGGTTAAACAGAACCCATGCGTGTGCTGGTGGTGGAGGACGAGGAATTCCTGGCCGGGATGATCGCCGAGGGGCTGCGCCGCGACGCCGTCGCGGTGGACATCGCCCCCGACGGCCTGGCGGCGCTGGACCGGCTTCGGTTCGGCGCGTACGACGTGATGATCCTCGACCGCGATCTGCCGGGGCTGCACGGCGACGAGGTGTGCCGGCGGGTCGTGGGCATGCGCCTGCTGACCCGGATCCTGATGCTCACCGCGTCCGGGACGGTACGGGACCGGGTGGCCGGCCTCGGGCTCGGCGCCGACGACTACCTGACCAAGCCGTTCGCGTACGACGAACTCCTCGCCCGGGTCCTGGCGCTCGGCCGCCGTGCCCGCCCCGCTCTCCCGCCGGTCCTGGAACGGGCCGGGCTGACGCTCGACACCGCCCGCCGCCAGGTCTGCCGCGACGGCCGCTACCTCTCGCTCTCCCGCAAGGAGTTCGCCGTGCTGGAGACCCTGCTGCGGGCTGAGGGCGCGGTCGTCAGCGGCGACGACCTGATCGAGGAGGTGTGGGAGGAGGACACCAGCTACCGCACCAACGCGGTCCGGGTCACGCTGTCCAAGCTCCGCGCCAAACTGGGCGCGCCCCCGGTGATCGAGACGGTCCCGGGGGCCGGCTACCGCATCGGGGACGGCCTCGCCGACGGGCCGGGGAACCAGGGCCCCGCGAGCGGACCGGGGGGCGGTGACGCGGCCGGACCGGTGAACGGGGCGGCGGACCGGCCGGACGACGGCTCCGCGGACCGGCCGGGGGAGGGCCGGTGAGCAGCGAGCGCGCCCGGCTCACCGCGCTGTACGGCGGACTGCTGGTGCTGGCCGGCGCCCTGCTGGTGGGGCTGGTCTACCTGCTGGTCAGTGAGGGCCTCTACGCCAGTGTGCTGACCGCGGTGGCCCCGGCGGTCCCCGCCGGGGCCACCGCCTCCGCCGTCCGGTCGGGCATGGTCACCGCGCCCGCGCTGCCGTCGTCGGACTGGGCGCAGACCGTGGTCATGCAACCCGGGCAGTACGCGGTGGCGCAGCGGGTCAGTACCGCCGCCGGGGACGCCGCGCTCAGCCAGCTGCTGACGGTCTCCGGGGTCTCCCTCGCCGTCTACTCGGCGCTCTCCGTCGCGCTCGCCTGGTGGATGGCGGGCCGGGTGCTGCGGCCGGTCGGCGTCATCACCGCCCGCGCCCGCCGGCTCTCCGGCAGCAACCTGCACGAACGCCTCGCGCTGAAGGCCCCGCCCGGCGAGCTCAAGGAACTGGCCGACACCTTCGACGGGATGCTCGACCGGATCGAGGAGCTGGTCGCCGCCCGGCAGCGGTTCGCCGCCAACGCCGCCCACGAGCTGCGCACCCCGCTCGCCGTGCAGCGGGCCGCAGCCGAGATCGGCCTCGCCGACGACCCGTCGCCCGAGAAGGTCGCCTGGATCCGGGCCAAGCTCATCGACACCGCCGCCGACAGCGAGCAGCTCATCGAGGGACTGCTGCTCCTCGCGGTCTCCGACGAGGGCCTGCGGCGGCGCGAACGGGTCGAACTGGACGCGACCGCGGCCACGGTGACCGAGGCGCTGGAGGCGGAGGCGAAGGAACGGTCCATCACCGTCGAGGCGGAGGCCCGGCCGCTGTCGGTCGAGGGCGACCCGGTCCTGCTGGACCACCTCGTGCACAACCTGGTCGCCAACGCGCTGCGCCACAACCACCCCGGCGGGACGGTACGGGTCCGGGTGGGGCCGGACGGTCTGGAGGTCGCCAACACCGGGCCGGTGGTGGACCCGGCGACCGTGCCCCTGCTGTTCGAGCCGTTCCGCCGGGCGCAGGCCCGCCGCCACGCTCCCGGTGAGGGGGCCGGCCTGGGGCTCTCCATCGTGGCGTCGATCGCGAGGGCGCACGGCGGCGAGGCGAGTGCGACGGCGAACCCGGGCGGCGGACTGACGGTCCGGGCCGTACTGCCGACGTGCCCGTAGCGGGGGGCGGCCGGCGGCCCGGCGCGATCAGTGGCGGTAGAAGATCCGGTCCCGGTACTCCGTCATGACGCGCCCGTTCCACTCGTGACCGCCGTCGACGTTTCCCGACCGCAGCATCGGAGGTTCGACCCCCCGCGCCACGAGTTGCTCCACCGCGGCGGCCATCATCGCCTGCATCACCGCACTGGTGACGACCGTCGACGCGGGTGCGAACGGCGCCTCGACCCCCTCGGCGGTCAGCTCCGCGTCGCCGATGGAGATCTTGCTGTCGAGCACGATGTCGCAGTGGTCCCGCAGGAAGCCGCCCGAGCCGTGCCGGGACCGGGTGCCGTGCGCGTACGCCACCGAAGTGACGCCGATGACCTTCAGGCCGAGCGCCCGCGCATTCATCGCCATCTCCACCGGAAGCGCGTTGCGCCCGGAGAGCGAGATGATCACGAGGACGTCGCCCGCCTTTGCGGGGCTGGAGTCGAGCACCGCGCCCGCCAGCCCGTTGACCCGCTCCAGTGCCGAGCCGAGGGGCGCCGGCATGACGTCGACGCCGACGCTCCCGGGCACGGCCAGCAGGTTCATCAGGGCGAGGCCGCCCGCCCGGTAGACGACGTCCTGCGCGGCGAGGGAGGAGTGCCCGGCGCCGAAGGCGAAGAGCCTGCCGCCCGCCGCGACGGTGTCGGCGATCGCCGCACCGGCGGCCGCGATGTTGCCGGACTCCTCGTCGCGTACCCGCTCCAGCAGGCCGATCGCTGCGTCGAAGAACTGACCGGCCAGCTTGCTGTCGCTCATCGAGGAGGCCCTTTCCGGCGGGAGGAAGTGCTCACGGGTGTCCGTGCGCGGATCACGTTGCGGTCTGGACCAGTGACATGTCAATACCGCCCACGCGGCTCCGCTGCACGGTGTTCGGCCGGTGCGGCACGGTTGTCGGCGGTATGCGTCAGAATTGGGTCAGGGCCAGCGCACGACGTTTTTCATGTCACAGCATCGAGGGGCACGAATGTCCGGACTGATCGACACCACGGAGATGTATCTCCGCACCATCCTCGAACTCGAAGAGGAAGGCGTGGTCCCCATGCGCGCCCGGATTGCGGAACGGCTGGACCAGAGCGGTCCGACGGTCAGCCAGACGGTGGCGCGCATGGAGCGTGACGGCTTGGTGCAGGTCGCGGGCGACCGGCACCTGGAGCTGACCGACGAGGGGCGCCGCCTCGCGACGCGTGTGATGCGCAAGCACCGGCTCGCCGAGTGCCTGCTCGTCGACGTCATCGGTCTGGAGTGGGAGCAGGTCCACGCCGAGGCATGCCGCTGGGAGCATGTGATGAGCGAGGCCGTGGAGCGGCGGGTGCTGGAGCTGCTGCGCCACCCGACGGAGTCCCCGTACGGGAATCCCATCCCGGGCCTGGAGGAGCTGGGTGAGAAGGCCGAGGCCGACCCGTTCCTCGAAGAGGGCATGGTGAGTCTGTCGGAGCTCGACCCCGGCGCCGAGGGCAAGACGGTGGTCGTGCGCCGGATCGGTGAGCCGATCCAGACGGACGCCCAGCTGATGTACACGCTGCGGCGCGCGGGTGTGCAGCCCGGCTCCGTGGTCAGCGTGACCCAGTCGCCCGGTGGCGTGCTGGTCGGCAGCAGCGGCGAGGCGGCGGAGCTGGACGCCGAGGTCGCCTCGCACGTGTTCGTGGGCAAGCGCTGAGCAGTACCACCGTCGGGTGGGCGCCCCTGGGCGGATGCCGCCGAGGGGCGCCCGTCCTGGCCGGATGACGCCGCTGGGGCGCCGCCTGGCCGAATGCCGTCGCCGGGACGTCCCGGCGTGACGTCCGCTTTCCCTTTTTCCGTCCGGAATTGCAGCGCCCGGACGGATCACGTGCCAGGCTGTGCCTGAGGCATACCTGAGAGTGTCGGCCATCTGGCCGCGCGGTCGGGGAGGGAGCAGGCGCATGCGCCCGTCGTACCGGCGTGTCCGGCACGCGTACCGGAGAGTGGCTGCCACGGTCCCGGCCGTCCGCGCATCGCGCGTCGGTGCCCGGGGAAGCGCCCACGGGCGTACGAGTGCATCGCACACCGCAGACCGCCGCCCGCGAGACCCGTGCCGCCGCCCGCCGATGCGCACCGGCGCCGACGGCTCCCCGGAAGACAGAGGGCCCCGGCGCCTCGCGGCGCCGGGGCCTGTCCTCCCCTGCTTTGACCTGGAGCCCCGAGCTCTCAAGGCCAATCCCCACGGGCCCTCATCCCCGAGTGGCCCGCCTCCCGGAGAAGGTCTCCCCTCCGCCGCCGCGGTCAATCCTCCGAGGCGGTCACTCGAACGAGCGGTGTTGGGTGGCGGAACCCGGTTTTCGAATACAAGTTCGATAGTCTGGCGTGACGCGACCACACGGTGATCGAGCAGTGGATCAAGCGGTGATCGAGGACCAGAAGGGGGTGCCAGGACATATGGTGCGGCGCATCGATGTGACCGGGACCGGCGGCGTACGCCTCGCGGCCTGGGAGTTCGCCGACCCGCCCAAGGGGCGCGCGGAGGGCGAGCGCGCCCCCGGGGTCTTACTGCTCCATGGCCTGATGGGCCGGGCCGCGCACTGGGCCCCGACCGCCCGCTGGCTCGCCGAGCGGCACCGGGCCGTCGGCCTCGATCAGCGCGGGCACGGCCGCAGCGACAAGCCGGCCGAAGGCCCGTACACCCGTGATGCGTACGTCGCCGACGCCGAGGCCGCGATCGAACAGCTCGGGCTCGCCCCCGTCACCCTCGTCGGGCATTCGATGGGAGCGCTCACGGCCTGGCAGCTCGCCGCGAAGCGCCCCGATCTCGTCCGGGCCCTGGTCATCTGCGACATGCGGGCCTCCGCGCTCGGCGCGGCCTCGCAGCGCGAGTGGGAGGACTGGTTCAAGACCTGGCCGGTGCCGTTCGCGACGCTCTCCGACGTACGGAAGTGGTTCGGCGAGGACGATCCCTGGGTGGAGCGGCCCAACCCGGCCCGCGGCGAGTTCTTCGCCGAGGTGATGGCCGAGCGGGCCGACGGCTGGCGCCCCGTCTTCTCCCGCCGCCGGATGCTCCAGTCCCGCGCGACCTGGGTGTTCGACGCGCACTGGGAGGAGCTGGCGCAGGTCCGCTGCCCGACCCTGGTGCTCCGCGGCCTCGACGGCGAGCTGGGCCGGGCGGAGGCCCAGGAGATGGTCCGCGTACTGCCGCGCGGGCAGTACGCGGAAGTGGCCGACGCCGGCCATCTCGTCCACTACGACCAGCCCGAGGGCTGGCGCGCGGCGGTCGAACCCTTCCTGGAGCAGTTCGCCGAGGACCCCCAGGACGACCGCGAGCCCGTCTCGACGTGACGGAGCAGCCGGGACGAAGCCGACCGGGCGACGGAGCGACGGAGCGACGAAGAGACGGAGCGACGCGGACGGTCCTGCGGCGGCGGTCCTCAGCCCTTGCTGACCGCCGCCAGGATCTCCGGGAGCCGGTCCGCCGTGCGGGGAGCGGCGAGCCGCAGCCCCGCCCAGGAGATCAGCGCCCCGTACACACCGCCCACGGGCAGCAACAGCCACAGCCACTGCTCCAGGTCGGCGACGTGCAGCCAGATCGTCACCGCGATCACGGGCGCGCAGAGCAGCCCCGCCGAGACCATGCCGCCGAAGATCGAGATCCAGGCGAGCCCGCCCTGCCCCGGCGCCACGTTCTTGAACGCCCCGTCCTGCGGGATCGAGTACGGGAAGTTCGCCGACGCCACCGCGCCCGTCGCCAGCATCCCGCCCAGCAGGGCGAACGACAGCCCCATGACCTCCGGCAGGTCGCCCCAGTCACCGAGCACCGCGGCGGTCACCACCGTCACCACGACCGTGTAGGGCAGCGTGATCAGCAGCAACGCCAGGGCCCGCGCCCGCAGTTCCAGATAGGCGTCACGGGTGGAGGAGATCGTCAGCGCCACCATCCAGAACGCGGAGGTGTCCTGCCCGAACTGGTTGTACATCTGGATGCCGAGCATCCAGGCGGCGAAACAGGCGAAGTACATCGAGCCGGTGCCCTGGAGCGCGGTGAGGATCGGCACGATCAGCCCGATCGCCAGCGCCGTGGTCCAGGCGGCCTTGGTCTTCGGGTCGCGTGCGATGTACCGCAGACTGCGCTCCATCACCGGACCCGTGCGCCCCTGCGGCAGCAGCGCGGAGAGCCTGGAGCCGTCCTTGCCGGCCTTCTCGCGGGCCGGCCCGGCGGCGGCCAGGGTCGAACCGTCCGGGGCCGTCATCAGCTTCACCAGGCTCCGCTGCCACAGCCACAGCAGCGCGACCAGCGCCGCGACGGACAGCAGCAGCTGTACGAGGGCCTGTCCGTACGAGCCCCGTGACGCCGAGTCCACCGCCCCGACCGCCGAGGCGGGCGGCAGCCAGCGCACCACGTCCGCGGCCGGTTCGAGCGCGGCGAGCCCGCCCGCCTGGCTGAGCCGCTGCGCACCGAAGTTGACGACCTGGAAGCCCACCGCGATCACCAGCCCGCTGAGCACCGCGAGATCGCGGCCCTTGCGTGACGTCAGCAGCCGGGTGTTGGCCGTGGCCACGGCCCGTGTCAGCGCCACGCACACCAGCAGCGTGAGCGGCGCGGCCACCACGGCGAACACCGCGCCGGCCGCCCCGTGCGCCACCGCGAAGGCCGATCCGGCCGCCAGGCAGAGCGTGAACAGCGGGCCGATCCCGACCAGCGAGGCCGTCAGCAGCGCCCCGACCAGCGGGCGCGGCCGCAGCGGCAGCATCACCAGCCGGCTCGGGTCGAGGGTCTCGTCGCCGCTGGGGAAGAACAGCGGCATCACGGTCCAGCCGACCGCTACTACTCCCGCCAGCAGCACGACGAAGGCGCCGGTGTGGGCGTGCCCGTGCAGCGCGATCAGCCCGATCAGCAGGCCCGCGGCGATCAGCAGGGTGACGACGACGGAGGTGATGTACGCGGCCCGCCGCCCGGCCGACTGCCGCAGCCCGTTGCGCAGCAGGGTCAGCTTCAGCCGTACGAAGACGCCGACGAGCCCCTCGCCGCCGCCGGCGGCCGGTCCGGGGACGGTCCCCACGGGGGCGTCGAGCACGCTCATCGCTTGCCGCCCAGCCAGTCCAGGGAGTCGCCGGTGGCACGGGAGCCCGCGCCGACGAGTTCGAGGAAGGCGTTCTGCAGCGAGGACGCCTCGCCGCGCACCTGGGCCAGAGTGCCCTGGGCCCGGATCGTGCCGGCCGCCATGACGGCCACCCAGTCGCAGAGGGACTCGACGAGCTCCATCACATGGCTGGAGAAGACGACGGTCGCCCCCGAGCCGGTGTACCGCTCCAGGACTTCGCGGACGGTCTGTGCCGAGACCGGGTCGACGCCCTCGAACGGCTCGTCCAGGAACAGCACTTCGGGGTTGTGCAGCAGCGCGGCCGCGAGCCCGATCTTCTTCCGCATGCCGGTCGAGTAGTCGACGACCAGCTTGTGCTGGGCGCCCGCCAGGTCGAGCACATCGAGGAGCTGGGTGGCCCGCTTGTCGACCTCGGCTCCCGGCAATCCTCGCAATCTTCCGGTGTACGCGAGGAGTTCGCGTCCCGAGAGGCGCTCGAAGAGCCGCAGTCCCTCCGGGAGCACGCCGATCCTGCTCTTCACCTCGACCGGGTCGCGCCACACGTCGCGGCCGGCCACCTCGACGGTCCCCTGGTCGGGGCGGAGCAGCCCGGTGACCATCGACAGCGTGGTGGTCTTGCCCGCGCCGTTGGGCCCGACCAGACCGATGAACTTGCCTGCGGGCAGCTCCAGATCGATCCCGGCCACCGCGGTCTGTTCCCCGAACCGCTTCCACAGCCCCTGTACGCGAACGGCGGGCGGCGGCGTAGCCGGTCCGCCCGCCTCACCCGCCCGTGCCGCTCTGTCGGTCTCTGTCCAGTCCTGCATGATGCACTGCCTTTCGGTGTCCCCGTTTTCGGGACCACCCTACGAAAGGGTGCTCTGCCGGTGGCGTGTGCGTGCGTCGGCCGCTTCCCTGGCACAGGCGTAGGCGAGCGGGCTGATGAGCTCCTCCGCGTCCGGCAGCCATCGGTTGGCGGGGGTGGGGCGGCGGGCCCACTGCACCGCCCCGCGCCCGCCGACCCGGGTCGGCGGACCGGTCACGTAGTGGCCTTCGCCGCGGCCGACCAGATCGATGGCGGCGGCCCGCCAGCCCAACTTCCGTACCAGCTCGTCCGACTTGGCCGCCGCACCCGGCAGCACGAAGAAGAACATCCGCCGGTCGGGGCTGCAGGTGACGGGTCCGAGGGGCAGGCCCATCCGCTCCATCCGGGCCAGCGCCAGGAAGCCGGCCGACTCCGGTACGTCGATCGCGTCGAAGGCACGCCCGGTGGGCAGCAGGATCGACGCCCTCGGGTGCCTGGACCACATCCGGCGGGCCGCGGCACCGCTTCCGGTCGCCTGGCCCGCCCAGTCCGGTCCGGCGGGATGGGCTCCGGGAGCGGCGCAGCCGGTGTCTCCGCAGGAGCACCGCTCGGCCCCCTCCACCGCCTCCAGCCAGGTACCCGGGCACACGTCCCAGTGCCGCTCCTCGGCGTACCGCACCGCTGCGTCGAGCAGTTGCTCGCCCCGCTGCCGGGGCACCTTCGCGGCTTCCATGACGACGACGGGCTCTTCGACTCCGATGGGCTCTTCCACGCAGAGCACAACTACGGCCAACGCCCGGGGTTACGGGCGCGGCGGGTGCGGCCACGGCGTATCGATCCGGCACACGGGGCGCATGGATGCATGGGCGGGGGCGCGCGTGAGGCGGTGACCCGCAGGGCGGGTAGCCATATACGGGCAACCGCCGGGCAGCCGATGGGCGGGTCCGGAACGGTCGGCCTCTGTCATATGCCGACATGAATGACAAGGAACACGACGCACGTGACGAACACGATGAATCTGTGCATTTTCCGCGTATTAGCCGGGCAGTGATCGGCTCAATGATCACTGCGGCCTCAGGGGGAAACATGGCAGCCAGGCCTCTCGTCGCACGCCAGCCGAACGAACGGCTCCAGACGCTCATTCAGGAAGCCGGATGCTCCAACGCCGGCCTCGCCCGCCGCGTCAACATGGTCGGCGCGGAGCGCGGGCTCGACCTGCGTTACGACAAGACGTCCGTGGCCCGTTGGCTGCGCGGACAGCAACCACGCGGCAGGGCACCGGGAATCATCGCCGAGGCGCTCGGCCGCAAGCTCGGCCGTACGGTCACGATCGACGAGATCGGCATGGCCAACGGCAAGAATCTGGCGTCCGGCGTCGGCCTGCAGTTCGCCCCGACCGTGATCGGCGCGATCGAGCAGGTCTGCGAGTTGTGGCGCAGCGATGTCGGCCGCCGCGACTTCCTGTCCGGTTCGGCGGTCGCCTCCTCCGCGCTCGTCGAACCCAGCCGCGACTGGCTGATCAGCGGAGCCGACCCGCAGGTGGCACGGGCCGCCGGGGCCCGCGTCGGGATGTCGGACGTGGCGGCGGTGCGGGCGATGACGGCCGCGCTGGTCGACCTCGACCACCGGTTCGGCAGCGGACATGTGCGTCCGGTCCTGGTGCACTATCTGAACAGCGTGGTCTCCGGGCTGCTCTCCGGGGCGTACCGCGAATCGGTCGGCCGGCAGCTGTTCGCGGCGGTCGCGCGGCTCACCGAACTCGCCGGGTACATGGCGGTCGACACCGGCCAGCCGGGGCTCGCCCAGCGCTACTACATCCAGGCGCTGCGCCTGGCCCAGGCGGCGGGCGACCGGGCGTACGGCGGTTATGTACTGGCCGCCTCGATGAGCCATCTCGCCGCACAGCTCGGCAATCCCCGGGAGATCGCCCAGCTGGCGCGGGCCGCGCAGGAGGGCGCGCGCGGGCGCGTGACACCGAGGGCGGAGGCGATGTTCCACGCGGCGGAGGCGCGCGGACACGCCCTGCTCGGCGATGCCCGCACCTGCCAGGCGGTGACCGGCCGCGCGCTGACGGCCCTGGAGCAGGCCGAAGCGGACACAGGTGACGACCCCGACTGGATCGTCCACTTCGACCACGCCTATCTCGCGGACGAGCTGGCGCACTGTCACCGCGACCTCGGCCAGGCGGAGGCCGCCGCGCGCCGGGCGAAGGAGTCCCTGGCCGGCCACCCGGAGTCCCGGGCCCGCCGCCGCGGCATCGGTCTGGTGCTCCTGGCCGCGGCCCAGGTCCAGATGCGCGAGGTGGAGCAGGCCTGCCACACGGGCACGCGGGCGATGGAGCTGCTGGGGTCGGTGCGCTCCAGCCGGGGAGCGGAGTATCTGGACGATCTCCAGCAGCGGCTGCTCCCGTACGGGGACGAGGCGGCGGTGCGCGAGTTCGGCGCGCGGCTGGAGCTCCAGGCGGCCTGACCGGGGGCCGGGACCGGGGGCCGGAACCGGGGCTCGAATCCGGCGCCGTCGTTCGGTCGCCCCCTTAACTGCGTCTTGAGAGCGCTGAGCGTTACAGCGCTTGTGAAGGGCTGGTGAGTGACAACACACGCTTGGCGAACGGCGGCAACCACCCGATAGCGTGAGCCGACGATTCCGTAGGTTTACACGTAGGAGTCCCGGTGACGCAGAGCGGACAGGGTGACGAGCAGCAGCTCCCTGCTGTACGGCCCGCGCACGAAGGTGTCGTGCTGCCCGCGGGTGGCGGCGAGCCCTGGATACCAGGGGGGCCCGCGGATCAGGCCGCCCCGGCGGGCGGCCAGCCGTGGGGGCAGCCCTGGGGGCCGCAGACGGCGCACCAGGACGCCTCGCATCAGTCCCAGCCGCAGCCCCAGCCTCAGGCGCACGCCCAGGGGCAGGGAGCGTACGGGCAGGGACAGTACGGTCAGGTCCAGCCGGGGCAGGGGTACGGGCAGCCGCCCGTGCAGCAGCACGCACAGATGCCGCAGGCCCAGCCGCTGCCGCCCGTCCAGCCCCAGCAGTCCCAGCAGCAGCTTCAGCCTCCGTACACCCAGCAGCCTCTGCATACTCAGCAGCCGCCGCACGCCCAGCAGCCTCTGCATACCCAGCAGCCCCCGTACGCCCAGCAGCCCCCGCAGTCGTTCGCGCAGCCGTTGCCGCCCGAGGCCGTGCCCGGGATGAGCATGGGCGGGGACGCGGAGGCCACGCAGTACATCGCGCCGGTGGCCGGTGGGCCCGCGCCGGGCGGGCTGCCGCCGGAGAACCCCGCGGAGTCGACCCGGTTCCTCGGCCACGCGGCGCCGCAGCAGCAGCCGCAGGCGTACCCGCAGCAGCCCGGTCAGGGCGGCGACGCCGAGGCGACCCAGTTCATCCCGCCGGTCCCCGGCGCCGCCCCGTACGGCATCAGGCCCGGAACCCCGGGTGACCGGCAGCCGCCCGCCGAGTTCGACAACCTGTTCCGCAGCGACGAGCCGGCGGGTTCCACCCAGCAGATGCCGCGGCTCGACCCCGGGCAGCAGTACCGGGGCGCCCAGCAGCCCCCGCAGTCGCCGCAGGCCCCGCAGCCCCCGTACCAGCCCGTGGACGAGGAACCGCAGGGGCCGGCGGGGCCGCGCAAGAAGCGGGCGCACGTCACGCTCATCGCGGCGGTCGTGGCCGGCTGCGCCGTCGTCGGTCTCGGCGCGGGTGCGCTGCTGAGCGGCGGCGACGACAAGGGCAAGGACGACAAGCAGGCGGTCGCCGCGGCGAGTTCACCCGTCGGGGAGACCTCGAAGCAGGCCCCGGCCGATCCGGCGAAGCCGCAGGCCGAGGCGCTCGACAAGCTGCTGGCGGACAGCAACAACAGCCGTGCCGCGGTCGTCGGGGCCGTCGAGAAGACCAAGAGCTGCACGGATCTGGACCAGGCCGTGACCGATCTGAAGGGCGCCGCCCAGCAGCGCCGCGATCTGGTGACCCGGCTCCAGGGGCTGTCCGTCGACAAGCTGCCGAACCACGCGCAGCTGACCTCTTCCCTCACCAAGGCCTGGCAGGCCTCCGCCGCCGCCGACGAGCACTATGCCGCATGGGCCGGGCAGGCCAAGAACGGCAAGAAGGTGTGCAAGCACGGGAAGGCGCGTACGACCTCCGAGACGCAGCAGGCCACCGTGCAGAGCGGCGAGGCGAGCAAGGCGAAGCGGCAGGCGTCGGGGCTGTGGAACTCGATCGCGTCGAAGTACGGGCTGACCCGCCGGGCGGCGACGGAGCTGTGACGGCGGGGCGGGGCGGGCCGACCGCCCCGCCCCGGGACGCCCGCGCCGCGAACGTGCGCCGGGACGCCCGCGCCGCGGACGTACACGCCGGAGCGGCGGCGGTCACCTCCTCGCGCTGGCGTCCGACAGCGTCTTCGTGACGTCCATGAATCCCTTCCGGTCCGCGACGAGCCGCCCGTCGCGGACCACCTGGAACGTCACCCTGGTGTTGACGATCCGCGGATACGCGGACGAGCCCAGCACGTCCTTGAAGCCCCAGCGCAGCACCGGGGTGAGGCCGCCGGTTTCGGCCGAGGTGCCCTCGTTGAGGGCGGAGGTGAGCTTCCAGGAAGTGATCTCCGGGGAGTCGATCGCCTGCACGATCTCCTTGAGCACGGTGTACGCGATCCAGGTGGTCTGCACGCCCGTGTCGTCCGGGTCGATCCGGTTGTCGCCGAAGGCGTGCTTGCGGATCACGTTCCGCATCCCGTCCCAGCGGGCGTCGCCCGTGTCCGGGTACCAGCCGGTGATGTAGGCCCCCTCGAACGGGCTGTTCCGACCGCCGGTGCTGTCGATCAGCGGCTGGTCGACGCTGCCGAGCACGGAGGAGATCCGGACGCTCCCGGACGACGGTTCGAGTCGCCGGAAGGAGTCGAAGAAGGTCCCCGTACGCTTCCCGAGCACGGCCGTCACACAGCCGTCGGAGGCCCCCGCCGCCTGGAGCGCCGGTCCGGCGGCCGCGTCGTACGAAGTGGCCGAATCCGGCGCCCGGATGTCGGCGGGCGCGGGCCGGCCGGCCTCGGTGAGGCCGGTCCTGAGGAGCCAGGCCTGGCCGTCGCCGATCAGGGTGTCGGGCCGGACCACGGACACCCGTTCGCAACTGCGGGCCAGCTGCCGGGCGTTGCCCGCGAGCAGGGCCGGCTGGCCGCCGTTGACCGGATAGGAGTTGTAGCTGCTGAACTCCTCGTCGGAGGCGCCGTAGCCACCGATGTAGGGGATTCTGGCTGCCTCCAGCGGTGGCATGAACGCCGAGCCGTGCCGGCTGTACGAGCCGACGACCGCGACCGCCTTCTCCTCGACGGCCAGCCGAGCGCAGTTCGCCGCACCGATCGAGGTGTCGTCCTCGTCGCAGGTGACGACGCGCAGCTTGTGACCGTCCAGCCCGCCGTTTCCGTTGGCCCAACGGGCGTAGGTGCGCGCCATGGCGGTCACGCCCGCCATGTTCACCGAGTCCGGCCCCGCGACGCCGCTGGGGGCCCACGTCACCACGGTGACGGGCTCCCTGGAGCCCCCCGTGGCCCCAGGGAGTGCGCCGCAACCGGTGACCAGCAACGCCCCGGCCGCCGCCGTACTTGTGAGGAGCTTGTAGGGGCGGGGGGAGGTGGGGCGTCGCCGTCCGGTCATGGGCATGAACATTTCCGGCCCCGGGGTAACGCCGCAGTGTGCCCCGCTCAACGCTCGGTGACATCCAGGTGAATTGCGGGGGCCGGTGCGAGGAGCCGAAAAGGGAACGTACGATCGATGACCGTGCAGCAAGGTTCGGAGAACTCTTCCCGTCGCGGCCGTCGCTCCTCCACCATGGGCGGCATGCCGCTGAATGACATGCCTTGGTGGCGCTGGCGCAGCAACGTGCGCTCGGCGCTGCACATGCTCTCCGACCCCGTCTTCCACCACGAGTGCTGGCTGGCCGGCCGGGAGGGGTACGGCGACGTCACCGACGCCGTGTACCGCCTGGTCGAGGACACCTGGCTGGACAACTGGTCCGCCGAGAAGTACATCGGGACGATCTTCCGCGACACCAACGAGGCCGCCCTCGTGGACGTCGCGGTGCTCCGGGTGCTGCGGATCATGCACCAGGTCGGGGCGGACGCCCCCGTCTCGGCGTATCTGGAGCACCACGGCTGGCCGGAGGCCGTACGGGCCGCCCGCGAGGCCCATGTGCTGCTCGCCGGCAACGACGGCGAGGACCCCGATACGCCACCGCGCTCCCTCGACGTGCTCCGCATCCTGACCAGATCGGCCTGACAGCGGGCTGGTGTGGCACGCTACGGGGATGACCGCGCCGCAGCCCGCCGAGACCGCCTCCGAGCAGTACGTCCTCACGCTCTCCTGCCCCGACAAAAAGGGCATCGTGCACGCCGTGTCGAGCTATCTCTTCATGACCGGCTGCAATATCGAGGACAGCCAGCAGTTCGGTGACCACGACACCGGCCTGTTCTTCATGCGTGTGCACTTCTCGGCGGACGTCCCGGTGACCCTGGAGAAGCTGCGGGCCAGTTTCGCCGCGGTCGGCGACTCCTTCCGGATGGACTGGCAGATCCACCGCTCCTCGGACCGGATGCGGGTCGTGCTGATGGTCAGCAAGTTCGGGCACTGCCTCAACGACCTGCTGTTCCGTTCCCGGATCGGGGCGCTGCCGATCGAGATCGCCGCCGTCGTCTCCAACCACACGGACTTCGCCGAGCTCGTCGCCTCGTACAACGTCCCCTTCCGGCACATCCCGGTGACCAAGGAGACCAAGGCCGCCGCGGAGGCGCAGCTGCTGGAGCTGGTCCGCGAGGAGAACGTCGAGCTGGTCGTCCTCGCCCGCTACATGCAGGTCCTCTCGGACGACCTCTGCAAGCAGCTGAGCGGCCGGATCATCAACATCCACCACTCCTTCCTTCCGAGCTTCAAGGGCGCGAAGCCGTACCACCAGGCGCACGCCCGTGGTGTGAAGCTGATCGGTGCGACGGCGCACTACGTGACCGCGGACCTCGACGAGGGGCCGATCATCGAGCAGGAGGTCGAGCGGGTGGGCCACGGCGTCACGCCGGACCAGCTGGTCGCCATCGGGCGCGATGTGGAGTGCCAGGCGCTGGCGCGGGCCGTCGGGTGGCACGCGGAGCGCCGCATCCTGCTCAACGGCCGCCGTACGGTGATCTTCGCGTAGGGACCCGCTGCGGGAGGCGGCCCTACAGGCGGCTGAGCGAGGCCGCGGCGAAGAGCACGTCGCGGATCGCCTCGCGGTCGCCCTCCTGACCGGCCGCCGCCTCCACCGGTGCCACGTGCCCGGCCACCAGCTGGCAGAACTCCACACCGTCCAGCGCGACCTGCGCCACGGTGTGCGCGGGGGAGCCGAGCGCGGCCGGGGAGTCCAGCGGGATGTACCAGTCGCCGCCACCCGAGCCCTCGACCTCCAGATGCAGCGAACGGCCCGGTGAACCGGCCGTCACCAGATGGCGGGCGGGCCCGGCCAGCCCGGTCCTGCGGCGCTCGGCGAGGGCGGCGGGCAGCAGCCGGGCCGCCAGGTCGATCATCCGGTTGAGGTGGGCGGCGGACGGCGCCTCGTACGGATAGTCCACCGCGACCGCGATGTCGCCGCCGTGCACCCAGCATTCGAAGGCCCGGTCCAGCAGGGCATCATGCATCGGCAGGGCGAAGTCGCCGTACGAGACGGAGAGCTCGGAGACCCCGCGGCCGGCGAAGGACACCGTGCGGATGAGCGCGTGGCTCTGCTCGCGCCACGGTTCGTGGATCCGGCGGGTGGGCGGCCGCCGGGCCGCGGACCAGTACTTCTCGGTGCGTGCGGTGGGGGAGAGCGGCCAGTCGGCGCCCCGGCCGAGGGCGCCGTCGCCGAGCGGGACTTCGAGGCCGAGGGCGGATCCGACCAGCCCGTCGACGGCCATGAGATGGCCGATGACGCCCGCGACCGTGGTCTTGCGGGTGGTCTCCTGCTCGCTCTCGAACCACTTCAGCCGCACCGGGGTGTGCCACTCCGAGTCGCCGATGTCACGGAGCAGCGCGTCGAGCCGCGCGGTCTCCGCGTCGTACGGGGCGGCCCAGTCCGGCACCGGGATATCTGCGGGGCGACGGCTCAGACAGGCGTCGACCACCCGGCTGCGCAGCGTCGGATCGAGGTCCAGGCTGCGGTCGGTGTGCAGCAGCCCGACCGCGTCGCGCAGCCGCAGGGCCTCGTCCGCGCAGGCGGCGCACTCGGTCAGATGTGCCTCGACGGCCTCGGTCTCCTCCGCCGAGCAGGCCGCCAGGGCCCACGCGCCGAGGAGCGCCTTGAGGACGCGGTGCGCCAGCACCGGAGGGTCCGATGGGGCCGGTGGTGCCACGGTGGATTCCGGTTCCGGTGTCGTCGGTTGCGGGGCCGGTCGAGGTGCCTCGGGCGGGGACGCGGGGACGGGCGGCGGCAGGGGGAGGGCGGAGAGGTCGAGGTCGTCCGCGGCGGACCGTGGGCGCGGTATGCGCCGCGCGCCCCGCACCTCGTCGTCGCGTCCGCCGTCCTCGCGTCCGTCCGCGTCGTCGCCGGTCACAGGGGCCGTCCGTATCCGGGCGGCGACGTCCCTTCGAGCGGGCGGGTGTGCGCGGTGGAGAGCAGTTGCAGGCCGAGCCGGAGCCGCCGGCGGGCCTCGTCCTCGGTGACCCCGAGGTCGGCCGCGGTCTGTCGGTAGTCCCGGCGCTGGATGTACGCGAGCTCCAGCGCGGCCCGCAGCGGGGCGGGCATGGACGCGACGATGTAGTCGGCGCGGGCCGCGACCGTGGCCCGGTGCACCCGCTCCTCCAGCCCGCTGCCGTCGTCGACCGGGCCGTCGCGGAGGCCGTCCTCCTCGCGCAGCCGCCGCACGGACTGGCGGTGCGTGAGCCGGGCGACCCAGGAACGCATCGAGCCCTGCTTGGGGTCGTACGCGCCGGGGTTCTCCCACACGTAGCCGAAGACCTCGCGGGTCACCAGGTCGGCGGCGGTCTCGTCGTCGAGCATCCGGTGGGCCTGGCTGTGCACGAGCGAGGCGAACCGGTCGTAGAGCTCTCCGAGAGCCGCCGCCTCACCGCGTGCCAGCCGCTGCTGCATCTTGCGGTCCCAGCGGGGTGGTGCGTTTTTAGCCATGCGACCCCCAGCCCTGTTCCCCTCGTCACACCGAATGTAGTCGGCAGCGCAGAAGATGCACGTCCCTTTGTGGCAAGTACGCCCCTGAAGAGGTCCGGGATGATAGGGAATGCGTCGCCGCGCGTCGGTGGAATCGGAGCCGAAGCGATGATTTCTGCCCGAATCCGGCTGTGTCCTGACAGGTCGCTCGGTGTTTCATAGGGGCGCGGCCGGGGCAGCCGCGAGAAGGAACGGAAACTTCCGGATCGTCGGAATCCCCGGAACGAGAGGGCCAGTCACGTGAGGAAAGCCAGTCCTCCTGGGAACCACCCTCCGGCCGCGACCACCCACGCCCCCTGGCTCACCCAGGAACGCTCCCGGAACACACTCGGAGTGGCCGAGACCGTGCAGGGCGGATGGACCGTACTGCACATACGCGGCGAACTGGATCTGCTGACGTCGCCCGCCGTGCGCCAGGCCGTCCACGACGCGGTCGCCGCCGGCCGCCACGATGTGGTGCTCGACTTCTCCGAGGTCCTGTTCTGCGATTCCAGCGGCGTCGGCGTGCTGATCGCCTCCCGCCGGCTGATGCGCTCCTGCGGGGGTCGGCTGCGGCTGATCCTGCCGGCCCGGGGCGCGGAGGAGGGCTCACACGTCAACCGGGTGCTCGCCGCGCTCGGCGTACGCCGTCTCTTCGAGGTCTACCCCGACTGGGACGCGGCCGTCGACGAGCGGTCCCGGCCGCTCTCCGCGTGAGGCCGGTCCGGGACGCCGCGCGCGAACGGGCGCGGCGCCCCGCGGGCAGGGCGCGATGACCGGGTTGTCACACCGGCGGAGCGCGTAAGTGACACGTGACGCCTTCCGGCGTCGTACGCTCCCCGCATGGACAGCGCAGAGTATGAGCGCAAGATCGCTTTCCGCTTCGCCGCCTTCGACCAGGACGGCAACGGATACATCGATCGCGCGGATTTCAATGCCGCCGCCGCCCGTCTGCTCGCCGAATTCGGTACGACGGCGCGCTGCGACAAGGGCCAGGCGCTCTACACCGGGGCCGAGGCGTTCTGGCAGGGCATGGCGGGCATCGCCGATGTCGACGGGGACCAGCGCGTCACCCGTGAGGAGTTCGTGGGCGGGGCCGTCAAACGGCTGCGCGACAATCCGGAGCGCTTCGCGGAGATCGCCCGCCCCTTCCTGCGCGCGGCGATCGCCGTGGCGGACCGGGACGACCGGGGCGCCGCGTCCGTACCCGCCCTGGAGCGGGCGCTCCAGGTGCTGGGCGCGAGCGCCGGGGCGGCGGCGCTCGCGGCGCGAAGCCTGGACGCGGACCAGGACGGCAGGATCACGGAGGACGAGGCGGTGTCGGCGTTCGCCGACTACTTCACGGTGTTCGCCCCGGACGCGTAGGACCACGGGGGGTGCGGGGCCCGCCCCGCACCCCGTCAGGCGAACTGCTCACGCAAGCGGTACTTCAGCACCTTCCGCAGGGCCTCGTTGCGCGGCAGCGCCGCCACCACCTCCAGCCGCTCCGGCAGCTTGTGCACGGAGAGCCCCTCGGCCCGCAGATACCCCGTGACCTGCGCCAACGTCAGCGGCGCGGCGCCCGCCGGCTGTTCCACGACCGCGCAGACCAGCTCGCCCCGCTCCGGGTCCGGGAGCCCGATCACCGCGGCGTCCCCGACATCCGGGTGCCGGTGCAGCAGGTCCTCTATCTCCTTGGCGGAGATGTTCTCGCCCTTGCGGATGATGATGTCCTTCAGCCGCCCGGTGAGCACCAGATGCCCGCTCTCCCTGACGTGGCCGACATCGCCGGTGATCAGGAAGCCCTCCGCGTCGAACGCCGCCACGGACGCCGTCGGGTCCAGATAGCCCGCGCAGACGGCCTCCCCGCGCAGCCGCACCTCGCCGTCCGTGCCGCAGGGCAGCGGCTTGCCGTCCTCGTCGGTGATCCGGATCTCCATGCCCGCCGGTGGCCGCCCCTCCGTCTCGGCGAGGTGTTCCACCGTGTCGTCGGGGGCGCCCATCGTGATCATGGGGACCTCGGTCATCCCGTATCCGTGGGTGAGCTGGACGCCCAGCTCCCGTACCGCCGCGTGGTAGATCTCCGGCGGCTTCGGCGCCCCGCCGCCCGCCAGCAGCCGCAGCGTGGGGATCAGTCTGCGGTCCGGGTCCTTGCGCTGCTCGGTCAGGAACATCGAGTAGAACGCCGTGGAACCGCCCGCGACCGTCACCCCGTGCCGACGGTAGCCCTCCAGCGCGTCCGGCATCGCGAAGTGTTCGAAGAGGACCGCCGGGAAGCCGTACAGGAGCAGCATCACCGAGTAGTCGGGCCCGGCGACATGGGCGAAGGGGAAGGCCATCGAGCCGATGTCGTCGGCCGACAGATGCAGCGCGTGGGCCAGGCAGGAGCCGCCCGCGATCAGGCTGCGGTCGGTGTGCAGCACCCCCTTCGGGTCGGAGGTGGTGCCCGAGGTCCAGTAGATCCAGCGCACCGCCGTGCCGTCCGAGGGTGGTGGCGGGAGCACCGACGGGTCGCCGTCCGGCAGCGAGGCGTACGCCTCGAACACCACCGGCGGCCGGTCCGTCGCCAGCCGTCCGGCCATCGCCGTGTGGTCGAAGCCGCGCCAGGTGCCCGGCACCGCGAAGAACTCCGCCTTCGACTCGCGCAGCGCGAACCCCACCTCGCGGTCCCGGTAGAACGGGATGACCGGCGACTGCACGGCCCCGATCCGGGTCAGCGCGAACGACAGCAGCACTGTTTCGATCCGGGTCGGCAGCTGCCAGGCGACGACGCCGCCGGGTCGCACGCCCATCTCCCACAGCCCGGCCGCGACCCGCTCGCCGCGGTTGCGCAGCTCGCCGAAGGTCAGGGTGCGGTCGTCCTGGATCAGGAACGGGCGGTCCGGGGTCAGGCCGGCCCGGCGTTCGACGAGTTCCCAGAAGGTGCCCGATGCACCCAGGGCGTGCGCGGTCTCGGTCACGGCGAACCCCTCACAGCTGACGGACAGTCAGATAGTGCGGAGAGCGTAGAGCGCCGCGCCTTGTCGGTCCAGGGGTGCGGGGCTAGCCTGAGGACGACGTCAATCTGACGGGTCATCAGAAAAGCGTGCGCCGAAGGGGACACCATGACGGAACTGCCTCGGATCGTCAGCGTCGACGACCATGTGATCGAGCCGCCGCACCTCTTCTCGACCTGGCTGCCCGCCAAGTACCGCGAGCGCGGCCCGCAGCCGCTCACCGCGGGCATCGGCGAGCTGGCCTACACGGGTGGCAAGTACGTCATCACGATGGACCCGGACGGCCCGCCGACCGACTGGTGGATCTACGAGGACCTGAAGTTCCCGTACAAGCGCAACATCGCCGCCGTCGGTTTCGACCGCGACGACATGACGCTGGAGGGGATCACCCGGGCGGAGATGCGGCCCGGCTGCTGGGACCCCGCGGAGCGGCTCAAGGACATGGACCTCAACCACGTCGAGGCGAGCCTCTGCTTCCCCACCTTCCCGCGCTTCTGCGGCCAGACCTTCGCCGAGGCGCACGACAAGGAGGTCGCGCTCGCCTGCGTCCGCGCCTACAACGACTGGATGGTGGAGGAGTGGTGCGGCGACAGCGGCGGCCGGCTGATCCCGCTCTGCATCATCCCGCTCTGGGACATCGACCTGGCCGTCGCGGAGATCAGGCGGAACGCGGCGCGCGGGGTGCGGGCGGTCACCTTCTCGGAGATCCCCACCTACCTCGGGCTGCCGTCGATCCACACCGGCTACTGGGACCCGTTCTTCGCCGCCTGCCAGGAGACCGGCACGGTCGTGAACATGCACATCGGGTCCAGCTCGCAGATGCCCGCCGCGTCACCGGACGCCCCGCCCGCCGTACAGGCCAGCCTCTCCTTCAACAACGCCATGGCCTCGATGATGGACTTCCTGTTCAGCGGGGTCCTGGTGAAGTTCCCCCGACTGAAACTGGCGTACAGCGAGGGCCAGATGGGCTGGATCCCGTACGCCCTGGAGCGCGCCGACGACGTCTGGGAGGAGCACCGGGCCTGGGGCGGGGTGCGCGATCTGATCCCCGAGCCGCCGTCCACGTACTACTACCGGCAGATGTTCTGCTGCTTCTTCCGCGACAAGCACGGCGTCGCCTCGCTCGATGTCGTCGGACGGGACAACGCCACCTTCGAGACCGACTACCCGCACGTCGACTCGACCTTCCCGCACACCAAGGAGGTCGCCCTCGACCACGTCAAGGGGCTGGACGACGAGACCGTCTACAAACTGATGCGCGGAAACGCGATCCGGATGCTCGGTCTGGACCTGGACCGGGACCGCGAGAAGTAGGCGCGCGATGGACCTCGCGTACACGGAGGAGGAAGAGGAGTTCCGGGCGCGGCTGCGCGAGTGGCTGGCCGCCGTGCTCCCCCGACTGCCCGCGAAGCCCGGCCCCGACGACTGGCCGGGGCGCCGCGCGTACGACACGGCCTGGCAGCGGATGCTGTACGACGCGGGCTACGCGGGTCTGCACTGGCCCGTCGACGCGGGCGGCCGGGGCGCGACCCCGACCCAGCACCTGATCTTCCTGGAGGAGACGGAGCGGGCCGGGGCCCCGTACGTCGGCGCGAACTTCGTCGGGCTGCTGCACGCCGGCCCGACGATCGCCGCCGAGGGCACCGCGGAGCAGCGGGCCCGCTGGCTGCCGCCGGTGCTGCGCGGCGACGAGATCTGGTGCCAGGGGTTCAGCGAGCCCGGAGCCGGTTCGGACCTCGCCGCGCTGCGGACCAGGGCGGTGCGCGACGGCGACCACTACGTGGTGAGCGGCAGCAAGATCTGGACCTCGCACGCGGAGGTCGCCGACTGGTGCGAGCTGCTGGTGCGTACGGACCCGGCGGCGCCCAAGCACCGGGGGATCAGCTGGCTCGCGATGGAGATGGACGCGCCCGGGGTCACCGTCCGCCCGCTGCGCACCCTCGCCGGATCCACCGAGTTCGCCGAGATGTTCCTCGACGAGGTGCGGGTGCCGGTCTCCCACCGCGTCGGCGCGGAGAACGACGGCTGGCGGGTCACCATGGTCACCCTCTCCTTCGAGCGCGGAACGGCGTTCGTCGGCGAGGTCGTCGCCTGCCGCCGCACCCTGGCGGCACTGGCGGCCGAGGCCCGGCGCGGCGGACGCTGGGACGACCCGGTCCTGCGCCGCAGGCTGGGCAGGCTGAACGCCGAATTCCGGGCGCTGTGGCGGCTCACCCAGTGGAACGTCAGCGAGGCGCAGGGCACCGGCGGCGTCCCCGGGACCGGGGGCTCGGTCTTCAAGCTGCGGTACTCGCACGCGCGCCAGGAGCTGTACGAGGCGGCTGCCGAGGTGCTCGGCGCGGACAGCGCGGATCTGGACCGGGAGTGGGTGCTGGACCGGCTCTCCTCACTCTCGTACACCATCGCGGCCGGCACCTCGCAGATCCAGCGGAACCTCGTCGCCGAGCGGATTCTCGGCCTGCCGAAGGGGCGGTGAGCGGACTGTGGACTTCCAGCTCTCGGACGACCAGCGGGCCCTGCGGGCGGGGGTGCGGGAACTCCTCGCCGGACGCTTCGGCAGGGACCGGATGCGGGCCGCGCTCGACGCCGGTACGGGTATCGACCGGGCGCTGTGGCGGGAGCTCGGCGAGGCCGGGTTCTTCGCGCTGCGGCTGCCGGAGGCGGAAGGGGGTGTCGGCCTGGGGCTGCCCGAATCGGTCCTCCTCTTCGAGGAGGTGGGGCGCTCGCTGCTGCCGGGGCCACTGATCGCCACCCATCTCGCGGCCGGTCCGGTGAAGGGCGCGGCGCAGGGCGAGGCGGTGGTCGCCGTGCTCGACCCGGGGCAGTCGGTCGCACACCTGGGGGAGGCGGACGCGCTGCTCGTACTCGGCCCCGGGGGCGCGCCGCGGGACGCCGCGCGGGTACGGGACGCGGCCGACCCCGTACGTTCGATCGACCCGTTCACGCCGCTGTGGCGGATCGCGGGCCCCGTGGAGGCCGACGATCCGCTGCCCGGGGGCGAGCGGCTGCGCGACGAGGGGGCCCTGCTCGCCGCCGCCGAACAACTCGGCAGTGCCGCCCGGACGACCGAGATGGCCGTCCAACACGCCGGTACGCGCGAACAGTTCGGATCGCCGATCGGGTCCTTCCAGGCGGTCAAACACCTGTGCGCCGGGATGCTGGTCCGCACCGAGCTGGCCCGCTGCGCCGTGTACGCGGCGGCCGTCACCGCGGACCCGGTCGAGATCGCGGGTGCCAAGCTGCTCGCCGACGACGCGGCGGTCCGCAACGCGCGGGACAGCCTCCAGGTGCACGGCGGCATGGGCTTCACCTGGGAATCAGATGTTCACCTGCACCTCAAACGGGCCTGGCTGCGGTCCGGGCAGTGGCTGACGGCGGCGGCGGCCGAGGAGGTGCTTGCGGGGGACCTGTGCTGAAGCCGGACGGGTTCCGTGCAGGCTTCGGGCGCCCGGAAGCGGGCGCATGTCCGGTGCATGAATGTGACAGGCAGAGGTGGGAGCCTCACACTGCGGAGTTACGCAGTGCAGTCGGCGGGCGCGAGCTCCGGCCCGCGCCCTTCACGTCTTCCGTCACGGGGTGGAGTCGGCGCCGGGCTCGGGTACGCTCCGTTGGATGCGACAGGAACTGGAACCGGGCGATCCGGGTGTTGCCCGTGCGGCGACTCCGGACCGGAAGAGGTGCCCTGCTCGCGTTCCAGGCAGAAGCGCCGGGCGTGCCCGGGAGGCGGCTCCCGCGGCCTCGATGCGCCTCTGTTCGACTTCCCGCAGCGCGCGTCGCACAGTATGCACTACGCGTACTCCTTCGCGCTGGAATATGCCCGAAGCGCTTGTTGCGGTGACTGTACGTCAACCATGCTGTCTCGCAGGGGAATCACGTTCCGTGACCCTGAGGAGGCGCGAGGCGATGTGTCCGCCGGTTCGGATGGTGTGAGCGGTGCAGGTGCTTCAGGTTCAGCTGGAGGTCGGGCCGGATCCCGCGGAGGTCGGGCGGGCCCGTAGATGGGCCCGGTCGAGACTGGTCGGGTCCGGGATAAGGGACGACGAGCCGCTGGCCGAGACGCTCATCCTGCTGATCTCGGAGCTGGTCACCAACGCGGTGGTGCACACCGGGTGTCCGGCCGTGCTGCGCATGCTGTTCGGCCTGACGGGCACGGCCGGTGCGGCCGGGACCGTCAGGGTCGAGGTGGCCGACACCAGCTGTCGCCCGCCGCAGCAGCGCCACGCGGCGGGCGAGGACACCAACGGCCGGGGCCTGGAGCTGGTCGACGGCCTCGCCGACCGCTGGGGCTGGCAGCCCGAGGGTGCGGGCAAGCGCATCTGGTGCGAGGTCGACCGGAGTGCGCCGCTGATCCAGCGGCCACTGCACTCCGGCGCGCAGGGCGCGAAGGACGCGGACCGCGATGTGCGCAAGGCGTCGCAGGTCGCCACGAATCTTGCATAAAGGTTAAAGCAGTTGTTCCGGGCCGCTGTGTGGCACCGGCCGGTCCCCTCGGGGACGGCCGATCAGAGGATGGCGACCGGTGCGACCGGGGTGCCGGTCGCACCGACGAACGGCTCCGGCATCGCGGAGAGCAGGAAGGCGTACCGCTTCTCCTGCGCACAGGCTGTGGACAGTGCTTCCAGGTTCCAGTTCTGGCCCTGCGGCATGCCCATCTCGACCAGGTCCAGCGCGTGCACCCCCAGCCACAGATCGTCGATCTCCGGCGGGAAGATCTCGAAGGTCAGGGTGTCATTGGCGACCGCCGCCACATCGCGCGCGCGGAACCACTCGGGCGTCCGGATCGACAGGCCGGGCGAGGGATAGCCGTACGCCTGCTTGTCGCCCGCCAGATAGACCTGCACCTGCCCGGTCCGTACGAGCACGATGTCTCCGGACCGGACCCGCACCCCCGCCAGCTCCTCGGCCGCGTCCAGGTCCTCGGGGGTGACGGCGTGGTCGCCGGGCAGCCGGTCCGTGCCGAGGGCGCGCGCCACATCGAGCAGCACCCCGCGCGAGACGATGTGCGGCGCCTTGTCGATCCCGCTGAACTGCGCGCCGCCGTGTGCGGTGATCGTCGCGGCCGGGCGGCCGTTGTAGATCCTCCCCGAGTGCGAGGCATGGGTCAGGGCGTCCCAGTGGGTGGCCGTCTGCAGGCTCAGGACCGCCGTGTCGTCGCTGGTGGCGACGGTGCCGGGGCCGAAGAGCTCCTGGTTGATCTGGACCATGGTGTGCAGCGGATTGATCCGCCCGGGGATCAGCCCGCTCTGTACGCCGTCCTGCTGGAGGGGGAGCGCGAGCGGGATCCGCAGACCGGTGCGGACGGTGGCCGCGGCCTCGCGCACCACGGCGTCGGTGATCAGGTTGAGCGTCCCGATCTCGTCTTCGGCGCCCCAGCGGCCCCAGTTGTTGACCCGCTTCGCGATGTCGTGGAACTCGGCCGGCAGTGACATGGCGCCTCCTGGGGCTTGTGCTCGTGGACCTGATGGCCCATAAAATCTAACGGTCCGTCAGAAACCACGGGAAGGGGCCGGGCATGGGGAACTTCTTGGCAGGCAAGGTGGTGGCCGTGACGGGTGCCGGTCGCGGCATCGGGCGGGCGGTCGCGCTCGCGGCGGCGGCCGAGGGGGCGAGAGTCGTCGTCAACGACTACGGCGTCTCCATCGGGGGCGGCGAGCCGAGCAGCGAGGTGGCCGAGTCGGTCGTCAAGGAGATCGAGGCGGCGGGCGGCGAGGCGGTGGCGGTCGCCGACGACATCTCCACGATGGCGGGCGGCCAGCGCATCGTGGACACGGCGCTCGCGCGGTTCGGGCGGATCGACGGGGTCGTCTGCGTGGCCGGGATCCTGCGGGAACGGATGCTGTTCAACATGTCCGAGGAGGAGTGGGACCCGGTGGTCGCCACCCACCTCAAGGGCACCTTCACCGTCTTCCGGGCCGCCTCGGCGGTGATGCGCAAGCAGGAGGGCGGCGGCACCCTGATCGGCTTCACCAGCGGCAACCACCAGGGCAGCGTCGCCCAGGCCAACTACAGCGCCGCGAAGGGCGGGATCATCTCGCTGGTGCGGAGCGCGGCGCTCGGCCTGCACAAGTACGGCGTCACGGCCAACGCCGTCGCCCCGGTCGCCCGGACCCGGATGTCCGCCAACGTCCCCATGGAACTCAAGGAGATCGGCGAGCCGGAGGACGTGGCCGCGCTCGTCGTCTACCTGCTCAGCGAACGGGCCCGCCAGGAGAAGATCACCGGCCAGGTGTACACGGTCGCGGGGCCGAAGATCGCGGTCTGGGCCCAGCCGAGGGAGCTGAGGGCCGGTTACGTGGAGGGGGCGTGGACCCCGGAGCGGATCGCGGACTTCCTGCCGGGGACGGTGGGCACGGACCCGATGCCGATGCTGGCGCGACTGGAGGAGATGGCCGCGGCGGCCGCGGCGAAGGCGCGGCCGAACGCATGAGCCCCGCCCGCCGGGGCTCCGCCCCGGACGGGCTCGATGGTGAGCGGCAACAGTCAGGAGGCACCGTGGACTTCAGCTTCGGCCCCGACGACACCGCGTTCCGCGAGGAAGCCCGTGCCTGGCTGGAAGCGCACCTCGTCGGGGCGTACGCGGCAGCGGCCGGCACCGGCGGCCCCGGCAGCGAGCACGAGGGCGTCGCGATCCGCCGGGAATGGGAGCGCGAACTCGGCCGCGAGGGCTGGATCGGCCTCGGCTGGGAGAACCGCGGCGCCGGCCACGGCAACCGCCGCGCGAGCCTCACCCAGCAGGTCGTCTGGGCCGAGGAGTACGCCCGCGCCGACGCCCCCGCCCGGGTCGGCCACATCGGCGAGAACCTTCTCGCCCCGACCCTGATCGCCTACGGCAGCGAGGCACAGCAACGGCGCTTCCTGCCCGCCGTGGCGCGCGGCGACGCGCTCTGGTGCCAGGGATACAGCGAGCCGGACGCCGGATCGGACCTCGCCGCGGTGCGCACGGCCGCGGTGCCCGACCGGAGCCGCGGCGGCCACCGGGTGACTGGGCAGAAGATCTGGACGTCACTGGCGAAGGAGGCCGACTGGTGCTTCGTGCTGGCCCGCACGGAGCCCGGCTCCCGCCGCCACCACGGCCTGTCGTTCCTGCTGGTGCCGATGGACCAGCCCGGCAGGATCGAGGTGCGGCCGATCCGCCAGATGTCGGGGACCAGCGAGTTCAACGAGGTCTTCTTCGACGGGGCGCACGCCGAGGAGTGCGTCGGCGGCGAAAGCAACGGCTGGACGGTCGCCATGGGCCTGCTGGCCCTGGAGCGCGGCGTCTCCACGCTCGTCCAGCAGATCGGCTTCGCCGCCGAACTGGGCCGGGTGGTCCGCGCGGCCATCGACAGCGGCGCCGTCACCGACCCGGTCCTGCGCGAACGCCTCGTACGGCAGTGGGCCCAGCTGCGGACCATGCGCTGGAACGCCCTGCGCACCCTCGGCTCCACGGGCGACGCCGGCGCGCCCAGTGTGGCGAAACTGCTCTGGGGCGGCTGGCACCAGCGCCTGGGCGAGCTGGCCGTGCAGGTCAGGGGCGCGGCGGCGGCCGTCGGCCCGGACGACTGGTCGGCGAAGGCACCGTACGGACTCGACGAGGCACAGCGCCTGTTCCTGTTCACCCGGTCCGACACCATCTACGGCGGCTCGGACGAGATCCAGCGGAACATCATCGCCGAGCGAGTGCTCGGCCTACCCAGGGAGCCGAGATGAGAGGCGTCGTCTTCGACGGCAAGCGGACCGAGGTCGTCGACGATCTGGAGATACGCGATCCGGGTCCCGGCGAGGTGCTGGTGGCGGTGGCCGCGGCCGGGCTGTGCCACAGCGACCTCTCGGTGATCGACGGGACGATCCCGTTCCCGGCGCCGGTGGTGCTCGGGCACGAGGGCGCGGGCGTGGTCGAGGCGGTCGGCGCGGGCGTCGCCCATGTGGCGCCCGGCGACCACGTATCGCTGTCCACGCTGGCCAACTGCGGGGCGTGCGCCCAGTGCGACCGGGGGCGCCCGACCATGTGCCGCAAGGCGATCGGGCGGCCGGGGCAGCCGTTCGCGCGGCGCGGGAAGCCGTATTACCAGTTCGCGTCCAACTCCGCCTTCGCCGAACGGACCCTGGTCAAGGCCGTGCAGGCGGTGAAGATCCCGGCGGACATCCCGCTGACCTCCGCGGCCCTGATCGGCTGCGGGGTGCTGACGGGCGTCGGAGCCGTGCTCAACCGGGCGAAGGTCGACCGGGGCGACACGGTCGTGGTGATCGGCACCGGCGGCATCGGGCTCAACGTGATCCAGGGTGCCCGGATCGCGGGCGCGCTGACGATCGTCGCCGTCGACGCCAACCCGGCGAAGGAGGCGGCGGCCCGGCGGTTCGGCGCGACGCACTTCCTGACGTCGGCGGACGGCGTGCGGGAGATCCTGCCGAGCGGCGCCGACCACGTCTTCGAGTGCGTGGGCCGTACGGAGCTGATCCGTACCGCGATCGACCTGCTGGACCGGCACGGCCAGGCGATCCTGCTGGGCGTCCCGGCCGCGACGGTGGAGGCGTCGTTCCTCGTCTCGTCGCTGTTCCTGGACAAGTCGATCCTGGGCTGCCGGTACGGCTCCTCGCGCCCGCAGCGGGACATCGCGCTCTACGCGGAGCTGTACCGGGAGGGCCGGCTGCTCCTGGACGAACTCGTCACCACCACCTACCCGGTGGAGGACTTCGCCAAGGCGGCGGACGACGCGCACCACGGCCGGGTGGCACGGGGCGTGCTGGTGTTCTGACCTTCCGGACGCGCCCCCTCAGACCCTCCCGGCGCGGAAGGTGCGCCGGTACACCGTGGGGGACACCCCCAGCGCCGCCTGGAGATGCTGCCGCAGCGACGTGGGCGTCCCGAAACCCGCCTCCCGTGCCACCTGGTCGATCGACAGGTCCGTCGACTCCAGCAGGTGCCGGGCCCGTTCGACCCGCTGCCGGGTCAGCCACTGGACGGGACTGACCCCGACCTCCTCCCGGAACCGGCGGGTGAAGGTCCGCACGCTCATCGACTCCTGCTGTGCCATGTCGCGCAGCAGGATCGGCCGTTCCAGCCGCCCGAGCGCCCAGGTGCGCGCGGTGGTCGTGGTCGCGAACCGGTTCTCGGGCACCGGGCGTTGGATGTACTGCGCCTGCCCGCCGTCCCGGTGCGGGGGCACGACCGTGCGGCGGGCGACGTCGTTGGCGACGGCGGTGCCGTGGTCGCGACGCACGATGTGCAGGCAGAGGTCGATCCCGGCGGCGACCCCGGCGGAGGTCAGGACGTCCCCGTCGTCGATGAACAGGACGTCCGGGTCGACCCGGACCTCGGGGAAGAGCTGCTGGAAGTGGTCGGCGTGCCACCAGTGGGTGGTGGCGGGGCGCCCGTCGAGATATCCGGCGGCGGCCAGTACATAGCTGCCCGTGCAGATCGAGACCATCCGGGTCCCCGGCCTGATGTGGGCGAACGCGGCGGCCAGCTCCTCGGTGAGCCTGCCCTCCGAGTGGACCGGGCCGAGTTCGTAACTGGCGGGGATCACCACCGTGTCGGCGGTGGCCAGGGCCTCGGGCCCGCGCTCGACGGTGATCGTGAAGTCCGCGTCGGTACGGACCGGGCCCGGCGGGCGGACGGAACAGGTCACGACTTCGTACAGACTGCGGCCCTCGTTGTGCGGCTCGATGCCGAACGCGCGGCCGAAGATCCGCTGGGGGATGCCCAGTTCGAAGGGGAGCAGCCCGTCGAGGGCCAGGACGGCGATTCGGTGCGGCATTGGCGGACTCCCTTCACCCCTAGTGGTATAGACCTCAAGCCTGATACATGTCACTCCTGTGAAGGAAAAGTCAGCGGAGCACCCGCGCATTCCCGCCGTCGAACGCGATGGTGTGCAGCCCCTTTTGCCCGGTTCCCCCAGTTTGGGTGCGAGGGGTGGCGGACTCGGCGACGGCCTGGGCGACGGCCTGGGCGATGGTCGGTCGGAAGGGCTCTGGAACCGTAACTTCCGGCTCTTCTTCGTCGCCCGCACCGCCGCGCTCTTCGGTGACGGCATGATCCCGGTGGCGCTCACCGCGGGACTGCTGGGGGCCGGCCGGCCGCACTCCTCGGTGGGCTTCGCGCTCGCGGCCTGGATGGGGCCGCTGGCGCTCTTCGTGCTCTTCGGCGGCGTACTGGCGGACCGGTTCACCCCCCGCCGGATGATGATCATCGCGGATGCGCTGCGGCTGGTCGGGGCCTCGGTGCTGGCGTTCTCCTTCGCCACCGGGAACCCGCCGCTGTGGGTGGTGTACACGCTCAGTTCGGTGGCCGGGGTGGGTGCCGCGCTCTTCCAGCCGGGCGTCGCCTCGACCGTGCCCCGGGTGGCCTCGGACGTGCAGCGGGGCAACGCGGTGCTGAGGGTCTCCGAGGCGCTGATGACCATGGCGGGCCCGGCCTTCGCGGGCATGCTCGTCGGGCTGGCCAGCGCCGGGGCGGTCTACGCGGCGAACGCGTCGACGTTCCTGGTCTCCGGCCTCTGCCTGTTCCTGCTCCGGCTCGCCCCGGCCCCGTCGGACGACGCGCAGCGCGGCGGCTTCGTCGCCGAACTGGTCGACGGCTGGCGGGAGTTCCGGGCCCGCAGCTGGCTGTGGGGGGTGATCGCGATCTGGACGGTGTACGGCTTCATGGTGCTCGGCCCGATGCTGCCGCTCACCGCGGTCGAGGTCACCGAGGCGCACGGCTCGGGGACGTACGGCGTGATGATGGCGGTGAACGGCGCGGGCAGCGTCGTCGGCGGGCTGCTCGCCCTGCGCCTGAGGCCCCGCCGCCCGCTCGCGGCCGGGGCCGTCGCGCTGACCGGGGTCTGTGTGAACCTGCTGGTGCTGGGCCTCGGGCTGCCGGTGCCCGCGCTCGGGGCGGGGCAGTTCGTGGCGGGCGCGGCGTTCGCGTTCTGGCTGGTGATGTGGTCGACGACGGTCCAGACCCATGTGCCGCCCGAGGCGCTGAACCGCCTGCACGCGTACGACGTGGCGGGCTCGTTGCTGATGCTGGCGGCGGGCCGGGCGCTGGCGGGACCGGTCGCGGACCGGGTGGGGGCGCCCGAGGTGCTGCTGGCCGGAGCGGTGATCAACATGGTGGTGGTGGCGGTACTGCTGGTGGCCCGGCCGATCAGCCGGCTGGAGCGGATCGCGTGACCGGGGGCGGGGGGCCGGTGGCCGCGCCCCGGACAGGCCCGCGCGCACGTGCGGTCGCGGCCGGGGCCGCCGTGCTGACCGTCCTCGCCGGGCTCGGGGTCAGGACACTCGCGGACGGCGCCTTCGCCAAGTACGCCGGGGACGCGCTCTACACGGTGCTGATCTGCGCCCTGGTCGCCGTGATCGCGCCCGGCGCGCGGCCGGTCGTCCGGGCCGGGACGGCGCTGGCGTTCAGCTGGGCGGTGGAGCTGCTGCAACTGACCGGGGTGCCCGCGGAGCTCTCCCGGCACAGCACGGTGGCGCGGCTGGTGCTCGGCTCGACCTTCGGCGCACCGGATCTGCTCTGGTACGCGGTGGGGGCGGGGTTCGCCTGGGCGGTGACGGTCCTGGCTACTTCTCCCGGCTGCGTTCCTCGGACTTCTGCATCTCGATGACCTCGAAGACATGGGCGCTGGTCTGCCTGCGCACACTGCCGGCGACGAGCAGCCCCGCACCGAGGACGGACAGGGGCGCGGAGATCCCCAGGACGGTCAGCTGCTTCGGTACGCCGCTCTCCACCTCGCACACCGACGACATGCCGCGGTAGCAGTACATGCCCTGCGGGTCCGCCAGCAGGAAGCCCAGCCAGACCCACAGGGCGCAGGCGATGAGCAGCAGTACGGCGCCCCAGGTCTGCATCAGCGCGGAGCGGTGGTGGAAGTGCTGGCGTGCTGCCCACTGCATGGAATCCCCCGGATCGGTGCGTGACGAGGCCGGCGGGCCCGGCCCGTCGGCCGACTGGCGATCGTACGCGCACACCGGCCCGCCCGTCCGGACCGCGGGGCGACGATCCCGGTGGCCCGATCCCTGCGAAGGGTGTCCCTCCGGCCACTCGTGAGGAGAAGTGCCGTGACCCGATGCTGAATGACGTGACCCAGACAACCGAAAGCGCCGCCCGGGACGACGACCGGCAGGCCACCCCCGCACCCCCCGGCCGCCCCTCCCGCCGACGTGTTCACCGCGCCTGGATCGTCGCCGTCGTCACCTTCGTGACGATCATCGGCGGCGCCGCCTTCAACTCCCTCCCCGGCCTCCTCATCGACCCGCTCAACACGGAGTTCGGCTGGTCGCGCGGGGAGATCGGGCTCGCCGTCTCCATCGACATGGCGCTGTACGGGCTCACCGCACCGTTCGCCGCCGCGCTGATGGACCGCTTCGGCATCCGCCGGGTCGTCGTCGTCGCCCTCAGCGCCGTGGCGGCCGGGGCGCTGGCCAGCGTATGGATGACGGCCGCCTGGCAGCTGATGATCTACTGGGGCCTGCTCGTCGGCCTCGGCACCGGCTCGATGGCGCTGGCGTTCTCCGCCACGGTCACCAACCGCTGGTTCGTGGCCCGGCGCGGTCTGGTCACCGGCATCCTCACCGCGGCGGGCGCCTCCGGGCAGCTGGTCTTCCTGCCGCTGTGCGCCTGGATCGTCGAGGAACACGGCTGGCGCCCGGCCTCGGTGACGGTGGCGCTCGCGGCCCTGGTCGTCGTCCCGTTCGTCTGGTTCCTGCTCCGCGACCACCCGGCCGACGTGGGCCTCGCCCCGTACGGCGGCACCTACGCGGAGAAGCCCGCACCCGCGCGCGGGGCGGCGCGGCGGACCGTACGCGTACTGATCGACGCGGCGCGCACCGGACCCTTCTGGCTGCTGGCCGGTACGTTCGCGATCTGCGGGGCCTCGACCAACGGTCTGATCCGTACGCACTTCGTGCCCTCGGCCCACGACCACGGCATGCCCATCACCGCCGCGGCCTCGCTGCTCGCCGTCATCGGGGTCTTCGACATCATCGGCACCGTCTTCTCCGGCTGGCTCACCGACCGCTTCGACGCCCGGCGGCTCCTCGCCGTCTACTACGCGCTGCGCGGCGTCTCGCTGCTCTTCCTGCCGATGCTGATGGCGCCGTCGGTGCATCCGCCGATGGTGTTCTTCATCGTCTTCTACGGCCTGGACTGGGTCGCCACCGTCCCGCCGACGCTGGCCCTGTGCCGTGAGCAGTACGGGGAGGACAGCGCCGTCGTCTTCGGCTGGGTGCTGGCCTCCCATCAGGTGGGGGCGGCGCTGGTGGCGTTCCTGGGCGGAGTGGCGCGCGATGTGTTCGGCTCGTACGACTTGGTCTGGTACGCGTCGGGGGCGCTGTGCGCGACGGCGGCGCTGATGGCGCTGGTGATCCGCCGGGTCCGGGAACCCTCGGACGCCGCCGTCGGGCTCGGCTGACGGCGGGCTTTTCAGGCTGCCGGGCCGTGGGCGGCGGAGAGGCGCTCGGCGACGGCCAGGAAGACGTGGAGGTTCGCGATGTCGCTGACCGCGACGCCGCACCAGAGGCCGGAGCCGCCGGTCCTCATGACACGGACCCGGCCCGCCGCGACCTGGATCTCCTGGACGTCGGACCAGGAGAGGTCGCCCTTCCCTCTGGCCGTCAGGCCGGTCCGGGAGAGCGACAGGTCCCCGAAGCCGGCCGTCCCGCCGTCCAGGACCGATGCCAGGACCGCCGGTCCCTGGGCGCGGAGAATGGCCTGCTGCATATGGGGTCCCCAGGTCTCGGGGCCTTCGTAGAAGTGCGTGATCCTCGCGCTGGCACGGCCCGGACCCACCGCGGAGTAGGCGTACTCGGTGGGTCCGGGGATGCCGTTGATGATCTTCTGGGTGATGTCCTGGTAGAGCCGCACGGAATCCCAGCGGATGACGACCACGCCGTCGCCGGACTGCGGGTGCACGATCATTCCGTTCTCGAACAGATGGAGACGCTTGGCGGCCTGTCTTCGGCTGAAGTCCGGATTCCGGCGCAGCCACCAGAAGAACAGCAGGCCGGGTATCACGAGCAGCGCCAGCAGGTAGAGCGTCGTGAAGATGTAGAGGGCGAAGAGCAGTCTGTTCAGGCGCTTGGGGGCGAACGTGCCCTCCAGTGCGCCGAGTCGGTGGGTGGAGGCCAGCTCGGTGGCCTCCACGGACAGGACGTTCGGTGCTGCTGCCATGGACTTCTCCCTCGTGTGTACGCCGGACGCGGACGCGGTCCGGCCGTTTTCGCGGCCGGACCGCGTGCGGGGTGCGCGGGTCAGCCCCTCGTCCGCGCGATCAGCCGGGCGAGCAGCCGGGTACGGGGGACCATCTGCCCGACCGCGACATGCTCGCTGTCCGCGTGGGCGCCGCTGCCGACGGCACCGAGGCCGTCCAGCGTCGGGACGCCCGCGCCCGCGGTGTAGTTGCCGTCCGACGCGCCGCCCACGGCGACGCCCCGCAGTGGTTCCTGCCCCAGCTCCGAGGCGATCTCGCGGGCGAGGGCGAACAGCTCGGCGGAGGAGCCCGGTTCCATCGGGGGCCGCCTCCTGCCGCCCAGTACGCGCAGCCGCGCCCCGGGTGTCCGGGCGGTCAGCCCCCTCATCAGGACGTCGATCCGGTCCTGCGCCGCCGTGGTGGGCACCCGCACGTCCACCGACACCTTCGCTCGGGCGGGCACGGTGTTGAGGGTGCTGCCGGCCGACAGCAGTGTGGGCGTGACGGTCGGGTTCCCCAGTACCGAACCGGTGGGGCCCATCGAGGCCGCGAGACCGGCGATGGCCAGGACCTGGTGGGCGGCCTCGATCGCCGCGTTGACCCCCTTCTCCGGTTCCTGACCGGCATGGGATGCCCTGCCGTGCACCTCGACCTCGTACCGCGAAGTGCCCTTGCGGGCGGTCTTGAGGGCGCCCTCCGCATCGGCGGACGCCTCCAGCACGAAGGCCGCCGCGCAGCCGCGCGCGGATTCCTCGATCAGGCCCCTGGAGGTCGGGGAACCGATCTCCTCGTCCCCGTTGACCAGCACGCACACGCCGTCCGGGGACGGCAGGGAGGCCAGCGCGTGGAACATCTGCACCAGACCCGCCTTCATGTCGAGGACCCCGGGGCCCCGGGCCATCCCGTCGACCACCGACCAGGGATGTGTTTCCAGCGAACCCGTCGGCCACACCGTGTCGTGGTGCCCCACCAGCAGCACCCGCGGTGTGCCGAAGACCCACCGCAGATGGGGCACCCCGTCGACCACGATCGTCTCCGGTGCCCGGCCCAGCAGTCTCTCGCCCTGGGCGCCGACGACCTCGGCGCTGCGGGCCAGCGCCGAGTGGTCGGCCGAGAAGGACTCACAGACCACGAGCTCCTCCAGATCGGCCAGCATCGCGGACAGCGAGTCCGCGGCTCCCGCGGTCACCGGCCCCACCCGGACCGGGTGTCAGACAGTAACGACACGTCTCCTCCTGGGAGTTGATACGGGGAAGTTCGTGGGGCGGTACTGCTCTCCGGCCCCGTTCCTCGACGCTAGGGCCGGACAAGGCATTCCACCAGCGACTAGATTGCATGTGAGCCATGCATGGGGGGAATGTGTTCGAGATCGACGCACTGCGTCTGCTGGTGACGGTGGCCGACACCGGATCGTTCACGAAGGCCGCGGTCCGGCTCGACTACACGCAGTCCGCGGTGTCCCGGCGCATCGCCTCATTGGAGAAACGCGCGGGCGGTCCGCTCTTCGAACGGCTCGCCCGGGGCGTACGGCTGACCCCGGCCGGCCAGGCACTGCACCGGCACGCGGCGGAGGTGCTCGCGCGGCTGGCGAGCGCGGAGCACGAGATGGCCGTGATCCATGCCGGGCGGGGCGGGCGGCTGCGCGTGGGGGCGTTCGCCACGGCCAACATCTCGCTGGTGCCCGCCGCGCTGCGGGCGTTCGTGCGGTCCAGGCCGGAGATCGAGGTGGTCGCGGCCGAGGGCCGGACCGGTGAGCTGATGCGGCGCCTGGCGGAAGGGGCGCTGGACCTGGCCGTGGTCAGCGACTACCCGTCCGGTCTGCCGTCGGTCGACGCCGTCACGACGGAGGTGCTGCTGGCGGACGAGCTGTTCGTCGTCCTCGCGCGCGAGCACCGCCTGGCCGGGGCCGGGACGATCGATCTGCGCGAACTGCGCGACGAGACCTGGCTCCAGGACGTGTCCGCCGACCGGCCGATGATGCTTGCCGAGGTGTGCGACCGGGCCGGATTCAAGCCGAAGCGGATCACCAGGATCGCCGAGTGGACCGGCAAGTTCGGCTACGCGGCGGCCGGGCTGGGGGTTGCGCTGGTCCCCTCGCTCGCCACCTGGGCGGTCCCCGCCGAACTCGCCGTCTGCCGACTGGGCGACCTCGCCCCGCGCCGGACCGTACATGTCGCGCTGCCCGCCGCCCCGCTTCCGGCGGCACTGGCGCTGCGGGACCTGCTGCACGAAGCCGTTCCGCGCGACCCCCTCGGCTGAACAGCCGGTCCGCCGGGGCGGTACGGGGCCCAGCCGCGGTGCGCGCTCACCCGTCGAGCGGTCCGAACCGCCCGAACACCCCCCGGTGGAACAGCAGCGGATCGACCCCGTCCGCCGCCGCCCCCAACGCCTCCACCCGGCCGACGACGATCAGGTGGTCGCCCCCGGTGTGGACGGCCTGGACGCGGCAGTCGACCCAGGCCGCCACGGAGTCCAGCAGCGGCGACCCGGTCACCGGGGCGGCCTCGTACGCCACCCCCGCGAACTTGTCCGCGCCGCTCACCGCGAAGCCCCGGCACAGCGCGCCCTGGTGCGCGCCGAGGATGTTGACGCAGAAGGCCCCGGCGCGCGCGATGCGCGGCCAGGTCGTCGACGTACGGGCGACCATGAACGTGACCAGCGGCGGGTCCAGGGAGAGCGAGGCGAACGACTGGCAGGCGAAGCCCGCCGGGCCCTGCGGGTCGTCCGGGTCGTGCGCGGTGACGACGGTGACGCCGCTGGCGAAGCTTCCCAGCACGCGGCGGAATTCGCCCGGGTCGACGGGCGGCTGCTCATCGGCGGCGACGGCTCGCAGATGCGGGCGCGGCAGCGCATCGACCGGTGCCGGCCCTGCGGTGGTGGCGGCGCCGACGGACCTGAGGTACCGGACGGCGATGGCGGCCATGCCTGCGTGTCCCATCACCCTTCGATTAGAGCTGACGACCCATCAGTTGGGAAGGGCCGGGGACCGGCAGCTTGGACATGCCTGTGCGCGGCAAGGTACATTGCATTGCATGGAACCAGGTGGTCCGGGCAACCGCTCCGCGAGCAAGGCCGAGAGCAGCTCCGCAAGGGCGTGCTGGAGTACCGCGTACTCGCCCTGATGCGTGACGGGGCGCGGTACGGGGTCGAGCTGCTGCGGGAGCTGGAGGAGACCGGGGCACTGGCGACCAGCCAGGGCACGGTGTATCCCCTGCTGTCACGGCTGCGACGGGACCGACTCGTCGTCACCACCTGGCAGGAGTCCGCCTCGGGCCCCCGAGGCGGTACTACGAGCTGACCGAGGCCGGACGCGCCGCGCTCGCGGAGTTCACGGGAACATGGCCCGCTTTCCGGAATGCCGTCGATCACCTTCTCGCGCCGAAGACGCGCCCGCAGGTATCTGGAGAGACCGAATGATGAACACCGAGAAGTCGCAGAGCGTCGGAAGTGCCGGAAGCGGCGGGAACGGCGCCGGGAGCGAATTGGTCCGGGACTACCTCGCGGCGGTCGAGCGCGAGGCGTCGGCGCTTCCGGCGGACCGCCGGCAGGAGCTCGTGGCCGATCTCGCCGAGCACATCGAGATCGCGCTCGCCGAGCGGCCCGGCGGCAGTGACCGGGACGTTCTGCGCGAGCTGGGCGACCCGCGCACCATCGCCGCCACCGCGCTGCAGGAGTCCGGGTCCGGCCCCGGGCTCGCTCCCGGTGCCGTCGCCGGTCCGGGCGCCGTCGCCGGTCCCGGCACCGGGGCGGGGGAGACGCCCGCGCGCCGCTCGCCCGCGTGGCTCGTGGTGCTGCTGCCGGTGCTCGCCCTCGGTCTCGGCTACCTCTGGGTGCCGCTCGGCTTCGCGCTGAAGGTCGCCGGAGCCGTCGTGCTGTTCAGGTCCCGGCACTGGACGAAGAGCCAGAAGTGGACCGGCTTCGCGCTGACCACGCTGGCGCCCTCGCTGATGAACGTCGCCTGGTTCCTCTTCAGCTACCCCAACGATCCGTCGCAGTCCGAGTACTGGACGGCGATCACGGCGACGGCCGTCGCGACGCTCGCCGGAGCGGGTTGGCTCTGGCGGGTGCGGAGCAGCGCGGACGCCGTGGCTGCGTAGTCCCGAGTGGGGCCCACCCCTGACGTTCGTCAGGGGTGGGCCCTGTCGTTCGGCCCGGGTCCGCGGCCCCTCGCCGCTTCTAGGTTCACATCCCATGAGACGAGAAACCGGAAGCAGAACCCGGACCGGGCGGCCACTGCTCGCCTGCGTCGTCCTGGCCTCGGGGGCGGCGGCCGTCCTGGCGCTCGCCCCGGGCGGCCTGGGCTCGGCCCGTGCCGTGGAGGTGACGGACGGCGCCTCGGCATCCCTGTACCGATCGGTGACCGGGGCGGTGGCCGAGGCGCCCTCCTGGACGGGACCCCTGCTGGAGGCGGCCACCGACGGCACCCTGGTGGTCCTCGGCCTGCTGCTGGTGTGGGCCTGGTGGAGCGCCGTACGCCGCGGGGACACCCGGATGTCCGCAGGCACCGTGCTCACCGGCATCGGCACCGTGGCGGCGTACGCCGTCAGCGAGGCGGCGAAGCTGGTGGTGGACGAGGAACGCCCCTGCCGAGCCCTGCGGGGCATCGCGGAGACGGCCGCCGAGTGCCCGCCGCCGGGCGACTGGTCCTTCCCGAGCAACCACGCCACCCTGGCCGCCGGCCTCGCGGTGGGCCTGGCCGTGCTGCGCCCGCGCCTCGCCGCCGTCACCCTGCCGGTGGCCGTGGCGGCCTCCCTGCTGCGGGTCGTGGTGGGGGCGCACTACCCGCACGACGTGCTGGCCGGCGCGGTTCTCGGGGCCTCGGTGGTGGCGGCCGTGCTGCTCGTGTTCCTGCCGCTTGCCCGGACCGCGGCGTCAGCGCTCGGGAGGCGGCTGCGGGGGCGCGACGATCCCGGCCTCGTGGGCGACGACGGCCGCGGCGGCCCGGTTGTCCACGCCCAGCCGGGCCAGGATGGAGCTCACATGCGCCTTGACCGTCCCTTCCACCAGATGGAGCCGCCGGGCGATCTGGCCGTTGGACAGCCCGCTGCCGAGGAAGGCCAGTACGTCGCGTTCCCGGCCGGTGAGCGCGCCGACCCGTTCCCGGGCGGCGGTGCGGCGGCCGGCCAGGGCGCCCGCGCCCGTCGCCGAGAGATGGGCGACGACCCGCGCCGCGACCTTCGGTGACAGATAGGCGGCCCCGTCGGCCACCGCGCGGACCCCCGCGATCAGCTCCTCGGGCTCGCCCGACTTGATCAGGAAACCGGCGGCGCCGCCTCCGAGCGCCTGGAGGATGTAGTCGTCCTCACCGAAGGTCGTGAGCATCACGACCCCCGTCTCCGGCACGGTGCGCCGGATCTCGGCCGCCGCCTCGATGCCGTTCATCCCGGGCATCCGGATGTCGAGCACGGCGACGGCCGGGCGGTGGCGGCGTACCAGCTCCACGGCGTCGTGTCCGTCTGCGGCCTCGGCGACGACGCCGATGTCCGGGGCGGTGGCCAGCACGGAGCGCACTCCCGCGCGGATCATCGGCTCGTCGTCGGCGATCAGTACCCGGATCACCGTTCGTCCACCGTTCCCTGTGCGTGGGGCGCGCTCATGGGGTCAGCGCCTCCTTGGACATCAGCCGGCCGCCTTGGAAACAGAGCCGGTAGGCGTCCCCGGACCGGTCGTCGAAGCGGTCCGCCGTCATCGCGTAGTACGTGCATGCGATGCCCTCTCCCTTCGGTTCCCCGGCCACCGGCCGCTGCGTGGTCTCCCGGTCGGGCAGCAGCCGCTCGACCGCCTCCCGATCCTGACCCACCCGCAGCCGGGCGTAGTCGCCGGGGTCCAGCACGGAGAGCCGGGCCGAGCGAATGTCCCAGGCCATCAGGGCTCCGCTCAGCCCCGCCCATGCCACCAGGGGCAGCACCACCGCGAGGGCCAGCGCCCGGCGGGCGCGGCTGCGGGCGTGCCGGTGCTCCGAGGGCAGGGCCGGGGGAGCGGGCCTCGGTGCGGCGGGCGGCCGGTGGGCGGGCGCGGCGTGCGGTATCCGTGCGCTGACCGCGAAGCCGCCCTCGTACGGGCCGTGAGCGAAGGTGCCGCCCGTCAGCCGTACCCGTTCGTCGAGCCCGATCAGTCCCCGCCCGGTCCCCGGGACGTCCTCGGTGCGGGACGGCGCGGGCGCGGGCCCGTTCGCCACCCGGACCGTCGTCTCCCCGGCCGTGTGCGTCACCCGTACGTCCACCCGCGCCCGCGGCGCGTGCTTGGCCGCGTTGGTCAGGGCTTCCTGGACCACCCGGTGGGCGGCCCGCGCGGCCGACGGGGGCATGGCGTCGGCGTCCCCCTCGATCCGCAGGCCGACCGCGAGCCCGGCGGCCGCGGCCTCCTCGACCAGTTGCGGAATGCCGGTGCCGGGCGGCTGCGGAGGTTCGTCGTCCGCCTCCTCGCGCAGCAGACCGATCACCTCGCCGAGCCGCTCCACCGACGCGGCCGCGCGGGCCCGGATCTCCCCGGCCGCGGCCCGGTGCGCCTCGTCGAGCCCGGGGGCCAGTTTGAGGGCGCCGGCCGACAGGGCGATGAGACTGAGGTCGTGCCCGAGGACGTCGTGCATGTCCTGGGCGATTCTGGCCCGCTCGCGGGACCTGGCCTGCTCGGCGACGAGCCGCTGTTCGCGCTCCAGCCGGCCCGCCCGTTCCCAGCCCGCCCGGACGAGCTCCTGGTACTGGCGCCAGAAGCGTCCCGCGAACCACGGCAGCATCGCGGCCACCGCCACCACCGCGACGAACCGCCCCGCCATCAGCAGCCAGGAGGGCACCAGTGCCACCGCCACCACGCCGCCGGCCACCACCGCGACGAGCACGAGGACCGTGGGCCCGGTCCTTCCCGGCTCCCGGCCCGCGAAGAACGCCGCCGCGGCGGCGGGCAGGGCCCACCACGGGCTGACCGCGCTCAGCCCGACACAGACCGCCGCACCGACGGCCAGAAGATTCCCCGGCGCGACGACGGCCCGCCGGACCGCACCACTGATCGTCACTCTGTCCACCCGGACGACCGTACGCAGCCGGGGAGCGCCCCGACACTGCCGAAAGTCACCGTTGCCCATTCCCTCGCGCGGGGCGCTTCGAGTCGGCTAGGGTCGCTGACGAGACGGAGCGTTTCGTCTCACCGAAGAAGGGGCCTGCTGCTGCGAACGCGGCGTTCCCCGTGGCCGAAGGAGTGGGATTCCGTGCCGAGCGCCCGGACTTGGTTCATCACCGGCGCCTCCCGCGGTCTGGGCCGCGCCTTTGCCGAGGCCGCCCTGTCCGCCGGGGAGCGGGTCGTGGCAGCCGCCCGCGATGTCGGGCCGCTCGCCGATCTGGCGGAGAAGTACCCGGAGGAACTCCTGCGGCTCTCCCTGGACGTCTCCGACCGCCGGGCCGTGTTCGAGACCGTGGAACGGGCGGCGGCGGCCTTCGGCGGCCTCGACGTCGTGGTCAACAACGCAGGCGGTCTGCTGTACGGCATGGTCGAGGAGGCCACCGAGAAGCAGATCCGGAACCACCTCGACGTCAACTTCTTCGGCGCGGTCTGGGTCGCCCAGGCCGTGATCCCCCACCTGCGCGCGCGGGGCTCCGGGCGCCTCCTCCAGATCACGTCGATGGGCAGCGGCGGCGGCATGGCCTCCGTCGGGTTCTACGGGGCCGGGAAGGCGGCGCTCGACTCGGTCAGCGAGGCGCTGGCGATGGAGGTCGAGCAGTTCGGGATCAAGGTCACCATCGTGCAGATGGGCGGTTACGCCACGGGCCTGTTCACCGCCGGCACCACGGAGACCGCGCCCGACCCCGCCTACGACGAGCTGCGCGCCCGGCTCACGGAGATGTGGGGCGACTACGCGGGCCCGGACCCGAGCGAGGCGGCCCCCGCACTCCTGGAACTGGCCGCACTGCCGGACCCGCCGCAACGCCTGATCCTCGGCGACCGGTCGTTCGACGCCGTCCTGGAGATGGACCGGGCCCGCGAGGAGCAGTACCGCGCCTGGGAATCCCTCAGCCGCACGGCCCCGGGGTGAGCGCACCCGATGGCGACCGCACCCGGTTGCGGGCCGCTACTCTGAGTGGCCGGAGCGGCTGAGCGGGAGGAGATACCGAATGACCAGTGCGCCCGACTACAGCCAGGGCATCGATTCCGAACGCGCCCTGAAGTTCGCGGTGCAGCGGATCCGCGGAGACCGTGTTCAGATCATCGAGGGGATCATCGAGCCCGTGACGCCGACCTGGGACCACGAACGGGCGGCCCGGGTCGTCCGCAGGCAGATCGAGGACCGTGTGGACGAACTCGGCTGCGTCGAGGGCTCGGGCAACCTGGACCTGCCCGGTTCGTCGAACTGGTACGTCCCCGACATCGCCGTCGTGCCCGAGACGCTGGCGAAGGGGGGCGGGGCCCTTCTCCCCGATCAGACACTGCTCGTCGTGGAGGTCACGTCGGAGTCGAACGCGGAGACCGACCGTGTCGTGAAGCGGCGTCGCTACGCCGAGTACCGGGCCCCGATGTACCTCCTCGTCGACCGGATCGAGGGCAGCGTGACCCTGTTCTCCGAGCCCGGTCACCTGGGCTACACCCACGTGGACGGCCCGCACCCGTTCGGTGCGGTTCTGAGGCTGCCGCATCCGTTCGACCTGGACCTGGACACCAGCGCACTGTCACCCGCGTGACCGGCCCGATCCGAACGAAATGCACTAGATCCCCCGGTACTTCGGCGCCCGCCGGTCCACGAAGCTCGCCACGCCCTCGTTGGCGTCCTGCGTCGTCATGTTGATCTCCTGCGCCATGGCTTCGGCGGCGAAGGCCGTCGACCGGTCGGCGTCCATCGACGCGTTGACGAGCTGCTTGGTGAGGGCGATCGCGCGGGTCGGCCCCTCGGCCAGCCGCTGCGCCCACGCCCGCGCTGTCTGTGCCAACTCCCCGTCCGGGACGACCCGGTTGACCAGCCCCAGGCGTTCCGCCTCCGCCGCCGGGAGCGAATCGCCGAAGAACATCAGCTCCTTGGCGCGCTGCGGGCCGATCAGTCGCGGCAGCAGATACGCGCCGCCGCCGTCGGGCACGAGACCCCGGCGTACGAACACCTCGATGAACTTCGCCGATTCGGCGGCCAGTACCAGATCACAGGCGAACGCCAGGTGGGCGCCGATGCCGGCCGCCGTGCCGTTGACGGCCGCGACGACGGGCTTCTCGCAGTCCAGGACCGCGGCGATCAGCCGCTGCGCGCCGAGCCGGATCGTACGGGCCACGTCGCCCGGCACCCGCTCGCCGGTCGCCGGGGCACCGCGCAGGTCGGCGCCCGCGCAGAAACCGCGGCCGGTGGCGGTGAGGACGACGGCCCGGACCGCCGGGTCGGCGGAGGCCTCGGCGAGCAGGCCGATGACGCGTTCCCGCTGCTCCCAGGTGACGGCGTTCATCGCCTCGGGCCGGTTGAGCGTGATCCAGGAGACGCCGTTGTCAGTGGCGTGGAGTACCAATGAGTGGAGCGGGTCGGCGGACTCGGTGATGTCTTCGGGGGAGGACGGCATGAGGCAGCTCCTGGTCAGGTGGGCCGGGCGGTGGGTCGGGCGGTGGCGCGGTCGGTCAGCGGCAGACGGCGAGCGCGTCCAGCGCCACCGCGCCCTGCCCCCGCCCCAGCACCATCAGCGGGTTGATGTCCAGCTCGGTGAGGTCGTCGCCCAGCTCCAGCGCCATCCGCTGCACCCTCAGCACGACCTCGACGAGCGCGTCCACATCCACCGGCGGACCGCCGCGCACGCCCTCCAGCAGGGCCCGGCCGCGCAGTTCGCCCAGCATCGACCGCGCCTGGTCCTCGCCGAACGGCGGCACCCGTACCGCCGCGTCGTGCAGCACCTCGACCAGTACGCCGCCGAGCCCGACCGTCACCGTCGGCCCGAACAGCGCGTCCTGCGTGACGCCGACCATCATCTCGACACCCCGCTCGACCATCTGGCAGACCAGGATCCCGTCCAGCTCGACGCCCTCGTACCGTGCGATGTCGGTCAGTTCGCGGTACGCGTCCCGCACCTGGCTCGCGGAGGTGAGCCCGACCTTGACCAGGCCCAGTTCGGTCTTGTGGGCGAGCCGGGCGCCCGACGCCTTCATGACCACCGGGTAGCCGACCAGCCCCGCGGCCCGGACGGACGCCGCGGCGCTGGTCACCAACTGCTCGCGCGGTACACGGATTCCGTACGCCCGCAGCAGCTGCTTCGCCGCGTGTTCGCTCAGCTGGTGGCCCGGACGCATCAGCGCCTGCGCCTTGCGGAACGAGGGCGAAGGCGTGCGGGGCGCCTCGTCGAAGGGGGAGCGGTAGGAAGCGGCGAACCGGTGGTGGTCCAGGTAGGCCTTCACAGCGGTGATGCAGTTGCCGAAGGTACGGAAGGTGGCGACGCGGGACGAGCCGAGCAGCGTCGTGCGGTACGCCTCCTCCGTGCCGACGGGCGAGCCCCACACCACGCACACCAGCTTGTCCGTGGTCTCCGCCGCGTCCACCAGGTCCTGCGCGAGCTTGTCGCTCATCGGGGGGAAGGGGCCGGTGATCGGACAGATCAGCACCCCCACGCCGGGGTCGGCGAGTATCGCGTCGATGATCTTCCGGCCGCGCCAGTCGCCCACCGGATGGCCCCCGTTGTCGACCGGGTTCGCCACGTTCAGGTATCCGGGGATCCACTCGTGCAGTTCGCGCTGCTTCGCCTCGGACAGGGCGGGCAGGCTCAGCCCGGCGCCGGTGGCCAGGTCCGAGAAGTGCGCGCCCGTGCCGCCCGAGATCGAATACACGACGACCCCTTCGGCCTGCGGTTTCCGTGCCCGCGCGAGCAGGGCCGCGGTGTCCTGGAGCTCGTCGAGCCCGTCGACCCGGATCACGCCGAACTGCCGCATCGCCGCGTCCACCACCTGGTCGGCGCCGGTCAGCTTGCCGGTGTGTGACGCGGCCATCCTGGCCCCCGTCTCCGTACGCCCCACCTTGACCGCCACGACCGGAACCCCGGCCCGTGCCGCCCGGTCCGCGGCCAGCAGAAAGGAGCGCCCGTCCTTGAGTCCCTCCACATAACAGGCGATGGCTCCGACCTCGGGACGCTGCGAGAAGTACGAGATGAAGTCGGCGGTCTCCAGATCCGCCTCGTTGCCCGTGGGCGCCCAGTGCGAGAGCCGCACGCCCAGCTCCTGAAGGGTGTAGACGGGGCGGCCCTGGTGACCGGACTGGGTGATCAGCGCGATGGCCGGCCCGTCCAGATCGTCCCGGAACTTCTCGAAGGCGTTGAGGTTGGTGTTCGGCCCGAGCAGCCGCAGCCCGGACCGCTCCACCGCCGCGGCCAGCCGTGCCTGGGCGGCGGCGCCCTCCTCGCCGGTCTCGGCGAACCCGGAGGCGAAGGCGACGGCGAACCGCACCTTGGCCTGCGCGAGTTCCTCGATCACCGGGAGCGGATCGCCGACCAGCAGCACGGCCAGATCGACCTGCTCCGGCAGCTCCGCGACGGAAGGAGAACAGGCCCGCCCGAACACGGACTCCCTGGTGGGGTGCACGGGATACAGCCGCGCCCCGACCCGCTCGGCCCAGCCGATCAGCTGCCGGGTGATGCCGGTGTTGGGCCGTCCCTCGGTGTCGGAGGCGCCGATGACGGCCACGGACCCGGGCCGGAAGAACCGGTCCAGATCCGGCACGGCCGCGTGCAGCGGCCGACCGCTGACGTCCAGGACGCACTCCGTGGCGGCGTCGACCGTCATGCTGTGGACGGCGGCATGCGGCTCTTCGCCGCAGGCCACCACCCTGGCGCGGAAGTCGGTGGTGAGGGTGCCGTGAGTCGATCCAAGCATCGTTCCGCCCACTCCTGCTCGAGGTCCGTCGGGTGATCGTGCCCGGCCAGCCCAAAAGCTGACGCTCTGTCAGGTTACTGAACTGACGGCTCGTCAGGAATGGGTGTGCAGGCAAAGGCTGGGAGAGGGGCGGATGCCGGAGGCGTCGGGACGCGCGCTGTCGCGGGCCGGGCCCGCGCGCATGCCGCCGCTCGCGACGGCTGCTCGGCCGACGGGCGACGGCCGCGGACGACGGCCCCGCGTCCTCGCCGTACAACCTCCGGGTGATCTTGAGAGTCCAACGAGCCGGCCGGACGCACCGGCCGTCGTTCGCCATCCTTGGCCGCAAGCACACCCGCTCCCGCCCCCTTACCGCCGTGCCCGTCGCTGCCCCGGCCGGAGGTCCACGACCTCGACCGCCATCGCGCGGCCCTCGATCTCCTGGCGGACCTGCGACGCCACGAACCCCGGCTGTTGCTCGGCGAGGAGGACATCTGTCGGCTGGCCCCCGCCGTCGCCGCCTGGTTCGAACGCGACGCCCACCCCGATGCCGTACGCCGCACCCTCGTCGCTGACCTGCCCGAACCGCTGACCCGCCCGGCGGGCCTCCTCGCACACCGCCTCACCGCGCTCCTGCCGCCACCCCTGCCCACGGCCCCGGCCGAGGAGGCCGCGCCGCGCCGAGACCCCCTGCAGAACTGCGACGGCTGCGACCGGGCCTTCCGCGCCCCCGAGCCGGGCCACTGCCGCGAGTGCCGAACCGACCTGAAGGAGGCCGCCTAGCATGAACGTGACGACCCTTGCCCCCAGGCACAGACGAGGAGCGCACGCCATGGCCAACGCCCCGGACCACGCACAGCGGGATTCGCTCCACTACCGGGCCATGCGCGACATCGTCGAGCAGATGCAGGACGACGTTCCCGGAAAGTTCGAGATCACCAAAGAAGGGATCGTGCACGACATGATGGCTCCGGGGCGTCCCCATGAGCTGACCGCTGCCCGGGTGAGCCGTCGCCTGGAGAAGTCGATGCCGGACGAGATCGTGGCGCATACGGGGGCGCCTGATGTCGAAGGGGCGCAGGAAGGCATCATGCGCCACCCCGACATCATGGTGATTGCCGAGGTCGACATGGAGGGGCAGGGATCCTTCGATCCCCGGACGCTCATCGCCGCTGTCGAAGTCGTCTCCCAGTCCAGTCCGGACAACGACTGGGTGAGCAAGATGCGGGACTACCCCCTGCTCGGTGTCCCCGTCTACGCGGTCTTCGACCCCCGCACGGGCACGGGTGCCGTCCTCTCCGAGATCCACACGACGCCCGAAGGCCCGCGTTACGCGATCCGCAAGGACTTCGTGTACGGCGAGGATGTCACCATCGGCGAGTGGACGATCTCGACCGACGGGCTGCCGCTGTACGCCTGAGGCCCACGGGCAGGCCCGTCCCGCCCGGACTCAGTGCCTGCGTGCCGCCCTCTTCGCGATCTTCCGTGCGTCCAGGGCCAGTTCGCGCAGCATGCCGCTGATCGGGTTGGTGAAGCCGATGAAGTACAGGCCGGGTGCCTGCTTGGGGGTGCGGCCGCCGTGGACCACCGGCCGACCGCGGGCGTCCAACACGTCGAGGTGGCCGACCAGCCCCTCCAGCCCCCGCCGGTAGCCGGTCGCCGCGATCACCGCGTCCGGGGTGATCCGGTCGCCGTCGGCCAGTGCCACCGCGTCCCCGTCGAACGACTCGACGGCCGCCACCGGCACCACCCGGCCGCGCTTCACCGCGTCGATCAGCCCCACGTCCTGCACCGGGATGGCGCCGCCCTTGACCCGTGAGTAGAGGCCCGTGTCCGGGCGCGGCAGGCCCTGCGCGGCGAGGTCGGGCACGGAGATCCGGCACATCAGGCCCGCGGCCCGGTCGACCAGCCGGACCGGCAGCCTGCGCACCAGGACGGCGGTCGACTGGGCGGGCCAGCCCGCGGTGGAGCGGCGCACGATGTGCGGCACGGTGCGCACGGCGATCCGTACCCGGGACGCCCCGCCCTCGACCAGGTCGACGGCGATCTCCGCGCCCGTGTTGCCGATCCCGACGACCAGGACGTCCTGGCCGGCGTACGGGGCCGGGTTGCGGTAGTCGGAGGCGTGGACCAGATCGCCGGTGAAGGTGTCGAGGCCGGACCAGTCGGGGATGCGCGGGGTGTGGTTGAAGCCGGTGGCGACGACGACGGCCCGACCGGTCAGCACCCGGCCACCGGTCGCGGTCAACTGCCAGTCCCTGCCGTCCGGGGCGCGGTCGATTCGGGACACCTCGACGCCCGTCACCACCTCCAGCTCATGGTGCTCGGCGTACTTGTCCAGATAGCGCACCACATCGTCCCTGGACACCCAGCGTCCGAACCGGCGCGGCATCGCGAGCCCCGGCAGCGCCGAGCGGCGCCGGGTCGTGTGGAGGTGCAGCCGGTCGTAGTGACGGCGCCAGGACGCTCCCACGTTCCCGGACTTCTCCAGCACGACCGCCCGTACGCCCTGCTCGCGCAGGGCCGCCGCGGCGGCGAGACCGCCCGGACCGCCACCGATGACGTATACGGGCCGGTCCTCGGTGAGGTCGGTCTGGGCCGATATGGAGATACCGGCGGTAAGGGCGCTGTCGGGCATGGTTCGGAGCGTAATCGCGCACCCGGTTGATGGGTCTCGGTCAAGACCGGAATCGATTGCGAATTGATCACGAGTGTACGCCCGTTGTCTTTTCCCGCTCACTTCTGCGCACTCCTTGCGCGCCCCTTGCGCGAGTTGCCCGCCATCGGGTGAACTGACGTACCGTCAGATTCAGTGAACGGGAGGCCACGGGAGGCCCCATGCAGACGATCTGGCTCGGCGGAGCCGAGTGGCTCGCCGTTCTCCGGATAGGCCTCGGCCTGTGGTGGCTGGAGAGCTGGCGACACAAGGACAAGAAGGGCTGGTTCGAACGCGGTACGGGCATCGCCTGGGCCGCGGACGTCGCGGGCAAGCACCGCTGGCCGGCCGTGCGCGCCGGCTTCCGAAGGATCGTCGCCCCGCGACCCAAGGTCATGGCCTACATCGTCGTGTACGCCGAACTCGCCCTGGGGCTCGGCCTGATCGCCGGATTCCTCACCCCCGTCGCGCTGGCCGCGGGACTCCTCCTCAACCTTCTCTATCTCGTGCTGATGATCCACGACTGGGCCGAGCAGGGGCAGAACGCCATGATGGCGCTCATCTCGTTCGTCGCGCTGTTCGCGATGTCCTGGCAGACCTGGTCCCTCGACGCGACGATCGGACTCTTCCCGTGACCGAGGCCCCCGTACGGTTCGACCTTCCCGAACCCGACGCCTTCACCCGCCCGTACTGGGATGCCGCCGCCCGGGGGCAGTTGCTGCTGCGCCGCTGTCGCGCCTGCGGGCGCGCACATCACTACCCGCGCGAGTTCTGCCCGCACTGCTGGAGCGAGGACGTCACCTGGGAGGGGGCGAGCGGAGACGCCACGCTCTACACCTGGTCCGTCGTGCACCGCAACGACCTGCCACCGTTCGGCGCCCGCGTCCCGTACGTCGCCGCCGTGGTCGACCTGGCCGAGGGCCCCCGGATGATGACGGAGATCGTGGGGTGCGAGGAGTCCGCTCTCGCCATCGGCATGGCGCTGCGGGCGGCCTTTCGGCGGGAGGAGGGGAGGGAGGCCGTTCCGGTCTTCCATCCCGGAGACTGCTGAGTGCGCTGCGCCGGACAGCCCGCCCTACTTCCGCTGTGCGGGTTCGAGAGCGGGTGGCGTCCGGTCGACCTCTGCGGGGCCGGAATCGCCGTCCTTCCACTCGGGGTCGTAGGCGCAGGGCACGGAGGCGCGGCCGATGAAGTACTCCCGGTCCTGGTACCAGGTGAAGGACATACTCTCGGCCCCGTTGTCCCGCTGGACGTACAGGTCCCAGGACTGGCTCTTTCCGCCCTCACGGTAGGACGTGACCTCCCAGCCGTCGTCCTTGAGTTGCCGGTGCAGCCTGCCGAGGCCGGAGACGGCCTGGCTCGCGGGCACGTGGTCCAGCGCCCAGACGTGGCTCATCTGATAGGCGCCGTCGATGGTCTTGTCCTCCAGCCCGAGCAGGCCTCCGCCCCAGCAGTAGCCTGATTCCAGGGTGTTCTCCGTGCTGACGCCGATCTTCTCGACCCCCGGTTCCACGGTCCGCTCGAACCCCATGAAGTCGTACGCCTCCTGGGAACGCTGGAACGCGCGATCCGCCATTTCCTCGGGCGCGACCCGGGGGAACTCCGTCGGCCCGGAAAAGAACCATGCGGCCAGGGCGACCAGAGCGAGAACGGGTACGAGGAGGAGCGCGGCGCAGCCGCATCCGACGGCCCCGGGAACGGAAGAGGGCGAGCCGGCCCCGGTCGGGGCGGGGGTCGGAGCGGGCGTGGTGTCGGTGGGTGCGGTCTCCTCGGGCATACGAGGGACGGTATGCCGCCGGGGCAACGCGACGGATGGGCGCGGTCACCCGGCAAGGACTGGGTACGCGTACTCAGGACTCGATGCCGCGCAGCTTGCGCCGTTCGCGGAAGTTGGGGTGGCGTACGACCACACCGCCCATGCCGCAGGAGCCCGTCAGCCGGAGGAGCGGGGCGCCGGGGGTCCGCTCGTCCGTGGTCTTGTCCTTCAGCCCGCCGAGTCCCTGGTCCAGGCTGTCGGTGTGCACGGTCCAGCCCTCCGGGATCACGATCTTCACCCCGGCCATCTCGCCGCGTACTTCCAGCGCGATCTCGCGCAGCCGGCACTCGGCGCGGGTGAAGTCGATCCGGACGCCGCCCATGCCGCCCTGGGCGCGTATCACCGGGGGCACCTTCCAGACGCCCGAGCGCGTCACGCCGTGCATGCCGCTCTTGAGGACCAGCGGCTCGCCCTTCGCCACCTCGATGGGGACCAGGTCCTCGGTGAGGGGCGCCAGTTCGGCGTAGGTCTTGGCGGAGAGCGCCTGCCCGAGCCGGGTGTCCAGCTCGTCCATGTCGATGCGGCCCTCGGCTGCCGCCTCCCGCAACTGCTCGACCACCGCCTCGCGATCGGCATCCGAAGCGCGCATACGGTCGGCGGAACGGGCGGGCTCAGCAGTCATGGAAGCGATGATACGGGCGGGTGCGGCGCCGGGCCCCCTGTCATCGGGCCTCCCCGCGTCACAGCCCCGGCGCCCCCCACACCGGGAACCACCGGGCCAGGTCCTTCTCCATCCGCAGGTCGTCCCCGAGTACCGCTCTGACCTGCAACTCCAGCTGGTTGTCCCGTTTCTCGGCGCCGCCGGGCACGGGGGCGAAGGGGTAGAACGTGCCGCGCTTGTAGAGGTAGACCAGGGCCAGCGGACGGTCCCGCTCGTCCCGGAAGCCGATCAGGGAGCAGAGCAGGTGCGGCCCGAACCCGCCGTCCTGGAGCAGGGTGTTGACCGCGTGCAGGTCGTTGACCAGCGTGGCGGTGTCGTCGGCCGGGCGGCGGGAGAGCAGCCAGGTGTAGCCGTACGTGTCCTGGCTGAACTCCACCGGGATTCCGCCGCGGCCGGTGTCGGCGTCGAGCAGTTCGCGCACGTCCTGCTGGAGACGGGCGAAGGTGCCGCCCTCGACGCCCGCGAAGCAGACCGAGCCGAGACCGGTCGGCGTGAAGCCCGCGCCCGCCTGGAGGGTGAGGGCGGCGGAGGGGACGGCGAAGAGCTGGTCGAGGTCGGGGCGGACCGGCTTGCTGCGGCCGAGGATGGTGTCGAGAAGACCCATGGGCGTTCCTCCGGGCGTTGCTTGTCGGGTGTTCCTTCGGGTGTCGCCTCGGGCGTTCCTCACGGGCGGGCGAGGTCGGCGGAGATGCGGGCCAGCTGGTCGAGGCGCTGTTCGAGGGTCGGGTGGGAGGAGAGCAGCCGGCTCAGGCTCTCCTTGGAGGAGAACGCGGGGACGAAGTAGAAGGCGTTGTACGGCTCCGCCTTGCGCAGGTCCTCGGTCGGGATGCGGGCCATCTGGCCGCTCACCTTGGTGAGGGCGGAGGCGAGCGCGGAGGGGCGGCCGGTGAGCAGGGCGGCGGTGCGGTCGGCGGAGAGCTCGCGGTAGCGGGAGAGCAGCCGGGTCAGCAGGAAGCTCAGGGCGTACACGACCGCGCTGATCAGCGGGATCAGCAGGATCGCGATGCCGATGGGGTCATTGCTCCGGCTGTTGCGGGAGAGCCCGCCCCACAGGGCGACCCGGGTGATGATGCCGGCGAGCACGCCGAGGAACGAGGCGATCGTCATGACGGCGACATCGCGGTGCGCGACATGCGACATCTCGTGCGCGAGCACACCCTCCAGCTCCGCGGGCTCCAGTCTGCGCAGGAGCCCGGTGGTGGCGCAGACGAGAGCGGTCTTCTCGCTGCGGCCGGTCGCGAAGGCGTTCGGCACGTCGCTCTGGGCGATGGCCACGCGTGGTTTCTGCATATCGGCAAGAGCGCAAATCCGGTCGACGGCGCCATGCAGCTCCGGCGCCTGCTCCGGGGTGACTTCACGGGCTCCCATGCTGAACGCCGCGATGCGGTCGCTGAACCAGAACTGCGCGATGAACATGCCACCGACGAGGATCAGAATGATCGGCCAGGCGCCGCGCAGCACGGCGAGCAGTACGCCGACCAGGACCACGTACAACAGGCCGATCAGGAACATGGTGCCGACCATGCGTGTGGTCAACCCGCTGTCCGGGGCGTAACGGGAACGGGTTCGGGAACGGGTTCGGCTCATCGTCGCCTCCAGTCGCCCTGTCCGACCCTGATCCGCCGGACAGGCCCTAGTGCCTTCCATCTTGCCCCTTTCGTATGGAAAGCGGAGATAAGCGATGCGGGGGAGAGGCGCGGGGGAGATGTGGGGGCGCGGCGGGGCGGAGATTCCGTGCGGTGGCTCGGTATGTGCCAGGCGAATGGGTGCCTCGAAATGCCCGCTCGGCCCGGCGGACGGACAATGGATCTCTCCGAGGACATTTGGCCGAACAACACCTAGACCCATTAGGTGCCTGAGGCATCTAGTGGTCGGAGATCGGTAGGACTCCCCCATCTCTTTGCGAGGTCCGCCATGGCAGACGCCGAGACCGTCTCCTTTCCGCAGAACCGCACCTGTCCTTATCACCCGCCGACGGGATATCGCAGTGAGCACCGGGGGCAGCAGCCGGTGTCCCCCGCTCGGCTCTTCGACGGCCGTACGGTGTGGCTGGTGACCGGGCACGCCGAGGCACGTTCGCTCCTGGTGGACCAGAGGCTGTCGTCCAACCGGGAGAACCCCGCGTTCCCGTTCTTCGCCGAGCGGCTGGCCGGGACCACCCTGCGGCGCGTCGAACTGCTCGGCGTCGACGATCCGGAGCACAACGTCCAGCGCCGGATGCTGATCCCGAGCTTCACGGTCAGGCGGACGGCCGCGCTCCGGCCGCAGATCCAGGAGACCGTGGACCGGCTGCTCGACACGATGGTCGAGCAGGGCCCGCCGACCGATCTGGTCGAGGCCTTCGCCCTGCCCGTGCCCTCCATGGTCATCTGTGCGCTGCTCGGGGTGCCCTACGACGACCACGAGTTCTTCCAGGCACAGTCGCGCAAGCTGCTCCGCGGCCCGGCGTCCTCGGACGTCGAGTCGGCTCGGGAAGCGCTCGACGAGTACTTCCGTGTGCTGATCGAGAAGAAGCGGGCCACCCCCGGCGAAGGACTGCTCGACGAGCTCATCGTCCAGCAGCTGGAGACCGGGGCCGTGGACCACGACGAGCTGGTGCGGCTGGCCCAGATCCTGCTCATCGCCGGGCACGAGACGACCGCGAACATGATCTCGCTCGGTACGTTCACGCTGCTCCAGCATCCTGACCAGCTGGCCCGGATGCGCGAATCCGACGGCCTGATGCCTTCCGCGGTCGAGGAACTGCTCCGCTTCCTGTCGATAGCCGACGGGATTTCGCGGGTGGCCGTTCAGGACATCGAAGTGGGTGGGGTGACCATCCGTGCGGGGGACGGCGTCATCCTGACCACGTCGGTGATCAACCGGGACGGGACCGTGTATCAGTCACCGGACGAACTGAACCTCGGCCGGAACGCGCGCAATCACGTCGCTTTCGGGTTCGGAGTCCATCAGTGCCTGGGCCAGAATCTGGCACGGGCCGAGCTGGAGATCGCGCTGCCCGCGCTTTTCGATCGCCTTCCCGATCTGCGGCTGGCGGTACCCGCCGAGGAAATCCCGTTCAAGCCGGGTGACACCATCCAGGGCCTGCTCGAACTGCCCGTGACCTGGTGATCGGAACACGGTGATCGAAACACGGTGATCGGGGCACGGTGATCGAAACACGGTGTCGGAACATGGTGATCGGAACATGGTGATCGAAATGCGACCGGAAGGTTCTGCTGGGATGCAGATCAGTATCGACAGGGACCGGTGTATCGGCGCCGGCCAGTGCGCGCTCACCGCACCGAAGGTGTTCACCCAGGACGACGACGGGTTCAGCGAGCTGCTGCCCGGCTACGAAGAGGCTCTCGACGGCGCCACGGTGAAGGAGGCCGTCCGCGTCTGCCCGGTACAGGCGATCTCCCTCGACTGACGGGCCGCCGGACCGTGCCCGTACGGCCGGGGCCGTGCGGGCACGGGCGGGCCGGGGACAGGCCTCAGGGCCAGAGCAGTTCCCGGGTCCAGGCGGTGCCCTGCCCGCGGTAGCGCAGCCGTACGTGCCGGCGCGCCGCGTCGCCCTGGAAGAACTCGACCTCGCGCGCCTCGACCACGTACCGGGTCCAGCTCGCGACCTCCGCGTGCGGCTCGGCCCGCGCCCGCTCCCAGGCGGCGTCGGCGGTGCGGGTCAGCTCCTCCCGCGAGCCCAGCACCTCGCTCTGCGACCCGGTCAGCGCCGATGCGAGCGCCCCGGTCGAGCGGGCGTGCAGATCGGCCCGGCTCTCGGCGGGCGTGCAGGCGGTGACCGGCCCCCGCACCCGTACCTGCCGGCCCTGGGCCGGCCAGTAGAAGCCCAGCGCCGCGTACGGCCGGGCGGTGAGCTGGCGGCCCTTCGCACTGGTGCGGTGGGTGGCGAAGTGCCAGCCGCGCTCGTCCGCGTCGTGCAGCATCAGCGTCCGCACGTCGGGGTTCCCCTCGGTGTCCGTGGTGGCCAGCGACATCGTGTGCGGCTCCGCCTGCCCGGCGGCCACCGCCTCGGCGAACCAGCGGCGGAAGAGGGGGAGCGGGGCCGGGGGCGCGGTGGCCGGGTCGAAGCCGGGCAGCTCCACGTCCCAGACGCGCTGGGCGTGGAGCAGGTCCAGGAAGCTCTGGTGTGTGTCGGTCATGCCCCCATTGCAGCGCATGGCCGGGTACGGGGCGGGCCCCGCCCCGTACCGCTGCGGGAGCCACGCCCCTCATCCCCGCCCCAGCACCACCGTGGCCGACGAGCAGAACCAGCCGCCCGTCCCCGATGCCACCGCCAGTTCCGGGAGCCGGCCGCCGGCCCTGCGCACCTGGCGTTCGCCCGCCTCGCCGCGCAGTTGGCGTACCGCCTCCACCAGCAGGAACAGCCCGCGCATCCCGGGATGGCAGGCGGACAGGCCACCGCCGTCGGTGTTCACCGGCAGCTCGCCCGTCAGCCCGGTCCGGCCCTTCTCCACGAACGCACCGCCCTCGCCCTTCGCGCAGAACCCCAGGTCCTCCAGCGTCACCAGCGTCATGTAGGTGAACGCGTCGTAGATCTCGGCGAGATCGATGTCCGCGGGCCGCACCCCCGCCCGTTCGAACGCCAGCCGGCCCGAGACCGCCGCGGGGGAGACCGTGAAGTCGTCCCACTCGGACATGGTGGAGTGCGAGACGTGCTCACCCGTGCCGAGGATCCACACCGGCGCCCTGGCCGTGTCCGGCACGTACTCCTCGGCGGCCAGCAGCACCGCGCAGCCGCCGTCGCTGCGGATGCAGCAGTGCAGTTTGGTGAACGGGTCCGCGATCATCGGCCCCGACAGCACGTCGTCCACCGTGACCGGGTCCCGGAACATCGCGTCCGGGTTGGCCGCCGCGTTCGCCCGTGCCTGGACCGCGACCTCCGCGAGCTGCTCCAGGGTCGTCCCGTACTCGTGCATGTGACGGCGGGCGGCCATCGCGTACTTGGCGATCAGCGAGTGCCCGTACGGCACCTCGAACTGGAGCGGGCCGCGCGCCCCGAAGGAGAGGTTGGAGGTCCGGCGGCCCGCCTTGATGTCCGCACGCGCCGTCGACCCGTACACCAGCAGTACGGCATTGGCGTGGCCCGCCGCGATGGCGTCCGCCGCATGGGCCGCCATCACCTCCCAGGTCGAGCCGCCGACCGCGGTGGAGTCCACCCAGGTGGGTTTCAGGCCCAGGTACTCGGCGACCTCGACCGGGGCGAGCGTGCCGAGTCCGGCGGAGGCGAAACCGTCGACGACGGACCGGTCCAGCCCCGAGTCGGCCAGCGCCCGGCGGGCGGCCTGGGCGTGCAGGGCGTACGGCGTGGCCGTGTCGACGCGTCCGCAGTCGGCGAGGGATATGCCGACGACAGCGACCTTGCGGTGGGAAGAAGGCATGAATCTGACGGTACATCAGATTCATGGTGGGGGGACCGTCCGTGGAGCGGGGATCCTCCGATCCTCTCCCGCCCCCGGGCCGGGGCCTTCCGGCTCCCTCCGTCCCCCGGGGTCGGGGATCTTCCGGCCCCCGCCGCCCCCCTCCCGTGCGCGACTCTGGGCATCTCGGGGAATCGCCCCTAACATGACGCACCGTCAGATCAGGGGCCGGAGGTCCCTGAGGGGAAGGAGTCCGACGATGGATGCCGCCTTCACCGCGGAACAGGACGAGATCCGCCGAACCTTGCGCGAACTGCTGGCCGCGCGCTGCGCACCCGACGACGTCCGGCACGCCGTGGGCACCGCCGACGGGTACGACGCGGACCTGTGGCGACGGCTCGCCCAGGACCTCGGGCTGCCCGGACTCGCCCTCCCGCAGGAGTACGGAGGCATCGGCTGCGGCCTCACCGAGCTCGCCGTCGCCTGCGAGGAGACCGGCCGGGCCCTGCTGCCCTCGCCCCTGATCGCCACCGCCGCGCTCGCCGAGCCCCTGATCGCCGCACTCGGCACCGACGCCCAGCGCACCGCCCTGCTGCCGCGCATCGCGGCCGGTGAGCTGACCGCGACCCTGGCCGTCCCCGGCGGCTCGCCCGCCACCGCCCTCGGCCTCATCGACGACCCCACGGACGGCGCCTGGGCGGGCGGCGGCCGGGCGGGCGGCATGCAGGCCAGGCCGGTCGCCGGTGCGGAGGGCTGGCGGTTGTACGGGGAGGCCGACCGGGTCCTCGACGGGCACAGCGCCGGACTCCTCCTGGTCGCGGCCCACGCCGGAGGCTTCCCGCGCAGCCGTACGCTCCTCTTCCTGGTCCACCCGGAGACGGCGGCCGGAGTCGCTCGCACCCGCCGCACCTCGCTCGACGAGACCCGCCCGCTGGCCCGGATCGAACTCCGCGACACCGAGGCCGAACTCCTCGGCGCGGACGACACCGCGGACATCACCGGCGCACTCGCCTCGGCCGGCCACCCGGTTGCCGCGCTGCTCGCCGCGGAGGCGGTGGGGGCGGCGGCGAGCGCGCTGGACAGGACGGTCGAATACGTCAAGGCGCGCGAGCAGTTCGGCCGGGCGATCGGCTCCTTCCAGGCCGTGAAGCACCGCCTCGCGGATCTGTACGTACAGGTGCAGGCGGCCCGCTCCGCGGCGTACTACGCGGCCTGGGACCCGGCCGCCGCCGGGGGGCTCGCCCTCGCGCAGGCCCTGGAGGCGCTCCGGGTCACCACCGCCGAGGCCGTCCAGTTGCACGGCGGGCTCGGCTTCACCTGGGAACACGAGGCGCATCTGTACTTCAAGCGGGCCGCGGCCGACGAACTGCTCTTCGGCCCCGTCCACCGGCTCCGCGACCGCGCGGCGCAGCGGGCCGGGCTGTTCGCACCATCGCCGTCGGGGGCGCCACCGTCCGGAACACAGCTGCCGGGAGCGCCGGTGTCGGGAGCACCGCACCCCGCCGCCCCGGGACCGGCCGAACAGGTGGCGGTCTGATGGCGCCCGGCGTCCGGCTGATGCAGAAGGTCTCCGCGACCCGCGCGTTCGCGAGGGTCGCCCCGCATGTCGTCCCCGCCATGGACCGTACGGTGCACCGGCTCACGCGCGGCAAGGTGCTGCTCAGCGCCCGGATGCTGCCGGGGCTGATCCTGACGGTGCCGGGGGCGAGGAGCGGGCAGCTCAGAACCACTCCGCTGGCCTGCATGCCGGAGGAGGGGGCGGAGCGGAGCTGGATTCTGGTCGGCAGCAACTTCGGCCGCACGGGGCACCCGGCCTGGACCGCGAATCTGCTGGCCGGTCCGGACAAGGCGGTCGTCAACTGGCGGGGCCGGGACATTCCGGTGCACGCCACGCTGCTGGAGGGCGCCGAACGTGAAGCGGTGTGGCGGGCGGCGCTGAAGTTCTGGCCGCCGTACGCGACTTACCAGGCGCGGATCGACCGGGAGATCCGGCTCTTCAGGCTGCGTGGGCGGGACGGCTCCTGAACACGGTCCGGGTGCACCGACGGCGGACCACATGCGTGGTCCGCCGTCGGTGAGACAGGACCTGGAGCGCCCGGATGGCCGCGCGATACCCGGTGGGGAAGGGGCCGTCGGCGCCGGTGCTACCTCGTCGGCTTCTTGCCGGTGATGCCCAGATGCACCAACAGGGCAAGATTCGGCTTGAGTTCGGCCTGCTTCACGCCCCAGGTCGTGAAGCCCTTCTGGTGCGAGGCGACGGCGGCCAGCATCGCGACCAGGGAGCCCGCCATCGCCGCGGCACTGACCTCCTTGTCGACCTTGCCCTTGGCCTGGAGCTCCTTCACCGAATCGGTGAGGGAGTTGGTGACCGAGTTCAGGATCTTCATGCGGATCTTGTAGAACCGCTTGTCGCCCTCGGCCGCACCGAGGTCGACCACGCGCAGGATCGCGTCGTGGTGCCGCCAGAAGTCGAGGAATCCCTCGACGAGTTCTTCGGCCGTCTGCCAGCCGGCCTTGCCGACCCAGGAGCGGCCGGCGACCAACTCGGTCAACCCGGCGCCCTCCTTGGCCATTTCCTCGGCGATTTCGAGGACGGCGCCCTCGACGTCGGGGAAGTATTGGTAGAAGGTCGCGGGTGAAGTCCCCGCCTTCCGGGCGACGTCGATGACTTTGACGTCCCGGTACGGCGAGGAGCTGAGCATCTCGCTGAGGCAGTCGAGCAGCTTCTGCCGCGTCGCCTGTCCGCGTCGACCGGCCACGCGGCCGTCGACGGTGCGCACTTGTCCTGTCATGCCGTCAGCTTACCGAGGGGTGATCGGAGCGCGATTCGGCCGACTGCAAATGGGGATCACCGCAGACGTGGTGGGGGGAGTGGCCGGATTTCGACGTATGCGCACCACGGAGCGATAAGTCTTATCAACAGCCTGTGGATAACTTCCGTGGATAACTTTCCGTGATGCCGCGAGTATGGAGCTCTTCCGTCAGGGTTCTATCGAAAATCAGTTCGATGCGAACGGTCGGAGCGCGATGCGGGCGACCCGCGGTTACGTTTGCTGTGACGAGCGTCACTGCCACGTACCGCGAGCGACGCGGGATCACGGAAGGACCCGGGCCCATGGCCGCATTCGCGCGATCCGCGCCGTGCTGGGTGGATGTGCAGCTGCCCGACCTGGAAGCGGGCAAGCGCTTCTACGGTGAGCTGTTCGGCTGGACCTTCCGGGCCGGTGAGGGGCCGTACGCGGATGCCTTCAGCGGCGGGAAGCTCGTCGCCGCACTCGCCGCCAAGCAGGACGGCCGGATGCCCACCGCCTGGGGGATCTACTTCGCCACCGACGACATCGTGGCGTCCGTCGCCCGGATCAGGGAGGCGGGCGGCCAGGTGATCACCGAGCCCGTCCGGGCCGGCCGGGCCGGAGTGCTCGCCCAGGCGGCCGACCCCGGCGGAGCGGTGTTCGGGCTCTGGCAGGCAGGTGACCGCGAGGGCTTCCAGAAGCAGAACGAACCCGGCTCCTTCTGCTGGACCGAGGTCTACACCCGCCAGAAGGGCCGGGTGGACGATTTCTACGAGCAGGTCTTCGGCTTCCAGGGCACGGAACTCTCCCCGGGTCCCGAACCCGACGACTCCGGCGAGGGCGAACCGGCCGCGGCCGGTTCCGGTCCCGGCTTCCGCATGTGGTCCCCGGCGGGCACCGAGCCCGGACCGGACACCGCGGTCGGCGGCCGCAGCGTCATCACCGACGCGTTCCCGGCGGAGATGCCCAGCTACTTCCTCAGCTACTTCGCCGTCGAGGACTGCAACAGCGCCGCCGGGAACGCCGTACGCCTCGGCGGTCGTATCTCCGCGCCGCCCTTCGACATCCCGTACGGGCGGATGGCGGTCCTCCAGGACGATCAGGGCGCCGTTTTCGCCGTACTTCAGCCCCCTGTGTCCGAGAAGGCGGCAGAGTGAGCTGTGACACCCCGATCCGCCCCCGGGTTCGCAACCAGGGCCTCAGCCAGGAAGAATCGGGGGTGCGCACCGCCGGGTGGTGCCCAGTGGTGAGACGCCGTACAGGGCGGGTTTTCGCGGGCTTCTGTTCCTGAGGCTCGTACGGGGAGGTGGCAGGGCAAGTGGTGGAGCAGCTGACGCAGCACGACCCGAGGCGGATCGGCCCGTTCGAGGTGCTGGGACGGCTCGGTGCCGGTGGCATGGGGCTGGTCTATCTCGCCCGCTCGGCTTCGGGTCGACGCGTGGCGATCAAGACGGTCCGTACGGAGCTCGCCGAGGACCAGCTGTTCCGGGTCCGCTTCACGCGCGAGGTGGAGGCCGCCCGTGCCGTCAGCGGTTTCTACACGGCCGCGGTGGTGGACGCCGACCCGCGCGCCGCCGTGCCGTGGCTGGCCACCGCCTATGTGCCGGCCCCCTCGCTGGAAGAGATAGTGAGTGAGTGCGGGCCCATGCCGGTCCAGGCGGTGCGCTGGCTGGCCGCCGGGATCGCCGAGGCGCTGCAGTCGATCCACGGCGCGGGGCTCGTCCACCGCGACATGAAGCCGTCGAACGTGCTCGTCGTCGAGGACGGCCCGCGGGTGATCGACTTCGGGATCGCGTCCGGGGTCTCCAACACCCGGCTGACCATGACGAACGTCGCCGTGGGCACGCCCGCGTACATGTCGCCCGAACAGGCCCGGGACTCGCGCAGCGTCACCGGTGCCAGCGATGTCTTCTCGCTCGGCTCCACGCTGGTCTTCGCCGCCACCGGCCACGCCCCGTTCCACGGAGCCAACCCCGTCGAGACGGTCTTCATGCTGCTGCGCGAGGGCCCCGACCTGGAGGGCCTGCCCGGCGAGCTGCGGCCGCTGATCGAGTCCTGCATGCAGATGGACGCCGGGCTGCGGCCCACCCCCGCCGACCTCCAGGCCCAGCTCGCCCCGCACCTCTTCGCCTCCGGCGGCGACGACAGCGGTACGGCCTCGGCCTGGCTGCCGACCTCCGCCACCACGATGATCGAGCTTCGCCGCGGCGGACGGAAGACCGCCGCGCCCGCCCCGGTGCCGCCGCCTGGCGCCGACCGGGACAGCGCCTGGCGCAGCGGCGCCGATCCGCGCTCCCAGGCCGCCGGCCCGGCGCCCGCACCCGACGCGGGCGGTCCGGTGCGGCTGCCCGGTGCGAAGGTGCCGATCGGCCCCGGCCCGCGGGCCCAGGACGTACGGGCCGCCGCCACGGCCACCACGGGCGCCGGTCCCGCGACCGGCTGGGTGCGCCCACCCGTCGGGGTGAACGGCTCCGCCCAGGCCGCCCCCGCCCCCGCCCCCGTACCCGGACCCGCGCATCCGCCGGAGCCCCCGCCGCCCGGCCCGGACCGCTGGCGGCCCTGGCGGTTCCGGATGTCCAACGACGTGTGGGGGACGCCCGTCGTCGCCGGGGACCTCCTCTACGTCACCTCGTTCGAGGTGCACGCCCTGGACGTCGGCAACGGGCGGCGCCAGTTCAAGACCCGGGACGTGGCCTGGGTGATGGCCGTCGAGGGCGGCCGTATCCACGCTTCCGACGGGCCGTCCCTGTATGCCCTGGACGCGACGAGCGGTGCCGAGCGGTGGCGGCTCCAGACGGATGCCTGGGTCTACTCCCTCAAGGCCGACCGAGGCACCGTCGTCACCGGAACGCGCGGCGGCGGCGTCCAGGCCTGGGAGGCGTCCACGGGCGAGAAGCTGTGGGAGAGCGGCGGCGTACAGACCGACTTCGAGACGGCGGAGGCCGGACCCGCGATCCACGACGGCACGGTCTACCTCTGGCAGAACGCCCGGCTGCGCGCCGTCGACGCCCGCACCGGCATCGAGCGCTGGTCGTACCCCATCGGCGACGCGGCCTCCTGCGGCGGTGTGCCGGTCCGGGTGACCGCGGCGCCGGACGGCTTCGTCTACGTCAGCGCGGGGGCCCGGGTCCTGGCCGTGGACAACGCGTCCGGGCACGTGCGCTGGCACTTCGAGTCGCCCGCCGTCTTCCTCTCCCCGCCCGCGTTCGCGCCCGGCCCCGCCGTCACCGGCGGCGGCGTGTACCTCGCCGACTACCTCGGCACGGTGTACGCGATCGACGCCTCGACCGGCAAGGACCGCTGGCGCATCGCCACGGAGGCCCGCCAGTCGATCGAACCGGTCCTGGTGACGGCCGGAAACGTCCACGTCGGCAGCGGCAGCGCGCTCTACACGCTCGACGCGGTCACCGGCACCCCGAAGTGGCGGTTCGCGGCGGGCGGCGAGGTGGTGGGCGCCCCGGTGGTCGCCGACGGCCGGGTCCACTTCGGCTCCGCCGACCATGTCCTGTACACCCTGGACGCGGCGGGCGGCCAGCTCCGCTGGAAGCTGGCGACGGGCGGCGAGATCACCGGTTCGCCGGTGGCACAGGGCGGTGTCGTGTACGCGTGCAGCAAGGACCGCTGCGTGTACGCGCTGGACGCGCTGAAGGGAACGGGCACGGGCAGCCGGGCCAGGACGTAGGCCGCGTCGGGCCCGGCGGGCCTCAGCGGCGCGGGCGCCCGTCCTGGCCCGGGCCCTCGTCCGGCACGACGGGATACGGGGCCGTGTCCCGGTCCTCCGGAGCCGGAGCCGGAGCGGGGGCCGAGCGCCGGTCCGCCGGATCCGGCCCCGTGTACAGCTCCGGTTCGGGCTCCGGCAGCGTGCTCGTCTGCACGGACGGCCCCGGCTCCTGCGTCGGCGGCCAGGTGTCCGGGTTCTCCGAGCCGGGCGCCGCGTACGGCTGGTTGCGTGCCCCGCGGGCAAGCCGGCGCCCGGCACCGTGCCGCCCGGACATCACCACCGCCCCCAACAGCAGCAGCACCCCGCCCGCCGCCGCCCCGGCCACGCCCCACCCCAGCCCGGAACCGTCGCCCGCGACCGTCAGACTGCCCTCCCACTGCCCCTGGCGCACCATCCACAGCACGGTGAACCCCAGCACCACCACACCCGCGGCCGCCACCAGCAGCCGCGACCGCAGCACCACACCCACCACCGTCAGCACGGCGGCGAAGAGGAACGCGACCAGGATCGAACCCAGCGGTCCGGGCCGGCTGTCCGTGATGCCGGTGAACAGTTCGTCGACCCGGTAGTGACGCCCGAGGCGACCGTCGTACCAGTCACGGAAGGGGCTCAGCACGGCGGCCGCCGCTCCGGCGAGAGCGAGCACCGAGCCCAGGACGTTGCGGATCATCATCGGCCTCCTGCGCGTGCGCGGACCGGCGTCACAGCTCTGCACCGCTCTCGGGCTCGACGCTACGCCCGGCCCCTGGCCCCCGCCACCCTGCGCTAGCGTGACGCACGGTCGTTCGACAACTGCAGAAACGGACAACAACACAAGGGGGGCTGCATCGATGATGCGGCAGCACATAAAGCTTTCCGCGGTACTGGTCGTGGTGGTACTCGCGCTCACCGGTTTCTCGACCTCCAGCCACGGCGGCCGCAGCGGCAAGAGCAAGAGCGGCGGTTCGAGCAGCGGCGGCGGTGGCTGCTCCAACTCCAAGAAGAGCAACGGCAGCTACCACAGCAGCGACTACGACGACGACGACTACGACTCGTCGAGCAGCTCCTCCGGCGGTACGGACTATGCGACGGAGACCCCGAGCGCCACGGCGTCCGACGAGCCCGAGGCGTACGTCTTCCGCTGCGCCCAGCCCCGCAAGGGCAAGCGCAAGGCCGTCACCACCTCCACCGTCAGGCTCACCGCCAGCGCCACCGGCTCCCACACCTACAAGGTCGAGGTGGCCTTCCTCAACGCACGCGGCAACGCCATCGACATCGGCTACGCCACCGTGGACGTCGTGGGCGGCGAGACCGAGACCGTCTCCGTACGGATGGACGACCCGCGCAAGGTCTCCAAGGTGAAGAAGTGCCGGGTCGAGGCGGAGTTGAGCTACTGACCCGTCGGAGGGCCCGTCAGACGGACCGTCAGCGTGTCCGGAACTCGCCTGTGCCCCGCCCCCGGAACAGTCCGGCCTGCCGCTCCGGTGGCTGATTCCCGAGCGCGATGAGGTGCGGGGCGTGGGCCATGGCCTGCGCCCTGGCCGCCTCCCGCGCGGACCACACCGCCCGTACCGTCCCCTGCACCGCCTCCGTCGGGTACGAGGCGATCACGCCCGCCGCCCGCAGCGCCGCGTCCACCGCGCCGCCGGGCGCCGTCACCTCGCTGACCAGCCCGGTCTCGTACGCGCGGCGGGCCGAGATCCGTTCGGCCGTCCCCATCAGCGACATCCGGGCCACCTCGCCGAAGGGCATTCGCTGCGCCATGGAGATCGCCTCGTACGCGCTGACCATGCCGTACGTCGTGTGCGGGTCGAAGAACGTCGCCTCCTCGGACGCGATCACGAACTCCGACTCGCCCAGCAGATAGAACGCCCCGCCGCAGGCCATCCCCTCCACGGCCGCGATCACCGGCTTCCACAGGTCGTTCGCCTTCGGCCCGATCGTGAGCAGCGGATCGTCGATCGTGTACGGGGACGAGGGTTGCGGCACGTCCGCGTCCCGGTCGATCCCCGTGCAGAAGGCCCGGCCGCCCGCACCGGTGAGGACCACGGCACGCACCTCGTCGTCGAAGCGGAACGCCCGCCAGGTGGCGGCCAGCTCGCTGGCCGTGGCCAGGTCGATCGCGTTGTGCTTCCCGGGCCGGTCGAGGGTGACGAGCGCGACCCCGGTCTCCTCGTCCGTTTCCGTGCGCAGCGCCATCGCCCCTCACCTCTCCAGCAGCCAGCGCACCAGGGTCGCCCCGGGACCGGCCGGGCAGAACACCGCCCGCACCGGCGCACCGATCCGCAGTCGCGCGGGATCCACCGAGTCCAGCGGGGCGTCCGGACCGCTCACCACATTCCCGACCAGCCGGATCTGCGGGGCGTCCGCCAGCTCGACCACGACCGCGTTGTACGGCGCCTGGGCGGCGTACGCGGGCAGCAGCGGTGGATGCGGCAGTACGTAGGACCAGATGCGGCCGTGTCCGCTCATCGGCCGCCACTCGCTCTCGAAGGACCGGCAGTGCGGGCAGCACGGCCGGGGCGGGAAGCGGAGCCGTCCGCACTCCGGCGCGGCGCACGCCTGGACGCGGAGTTCACCGCGGGCCGCGTACTCCCAGAAGGGGGCGCCGTCCTCGTCCACGACGGGCAGCAGCAGAGCATCCATCCCGGTCAACTCCCTCAGCTCCTCAGCAGTACGGCGGATGTGGGAACGCCCTCACCGGCGGTGACCAGGCATGTCCCGGCGTCCGGGACCTGGGCGGTGGAGATGCCGCGCAACTGCTTGACGCCCTCGTTGATCAGGTTGAAGCCGTGCACATACCCCTCGCTGAGCCCGCCGCCCCCGGTGTTGATGGGCAGCCGCCCGCCGCTCTCCAGCGCCCCGCCCTCGGTGAACGCGGCGCCCTCGCCGCGCCCGCAGAAGCCGTAGCCCTCCAGGGAGAGCGGGATGAGCGGGGTGAACGCGTCGTAGATCTGCGCCACATCGACATCGTCCGGGCCGAAGTCGGCCTGCTTCCACAGCTGCCGGGCGGCCGTCCAGGCCGGGCCGGTGAGCGGGTCGTCGTTCCAGTAGTTGACCATCCCGTGGTGCTGGGCGGGCAGCCCCTGGGCGACGGAGTGGATGTACACGGGCTTCTGCCGGCAGTCGCGGGCCCGCTCGGCGGAGACGATGACGCAGGCCAGCGCCCCGTCCGTCTCCAGACAGTTGTCGAAGAGGCAGAGCGGTTCGCTGATCCAGCGCGAGGTCATATACATGTCGCGGGTCAGCGGCCTTTCGTACATCACCGCGTCCGGGTTCTGGTTGGCGCGGTTGCGGCAGGCGAGGGCGACGTTGAAGAGGTGGTCGCGGGTCGCCCCGTACTCGTGCATGTACCGCCGTGCCAGCATCCCGATCTCGTCGGCCGGCCGCAGCAGTCCGTACGGGCGGGTCCACTGGGCGGGGGTGGGCAGCTGCACGGCGGTGTTCTTCCAGGGCCGGGGGCCCGACCCCCGCTTCCGTGACCGCCAGGCGACCCCGACGCCCGCCTGCCCCGTCGCCACGGCGGCGGCGAGATGCGCGATCGTCGCGCAGGAGCCGCCGCCCCCGTACCCCACCTTGCTGAAGAAGGTGACGTCGCCCGCCCCGATGGCCTTGGCGATCTCGACCTCGTCGGTCTCCTCCATCGTGTACGAGGCGAACGCGTCCACCTCCGACGCGTCGATGCCCGCGTCGTCGAGCGCCGCGACGATGGCCCGGCAGGCCAAGGTCTTCTCGGATTCCGGCAGTTGTTTCGCGAAGGCCGTCTGTCCTATGCCGGCTATCGCTGCCGCGTCCTTGAGTGCCGTCACCGCCACCTCCCAGGCCGTCATGACTGCTGACAGCGGCTGAGGCTACAGCTAATCTGACGGATAGTCAGCTACTGCGTCAGGAGGGCGAACGATGCGCGGCGACGAGGAGTGGGGCAGCATCCCGAAGCTGGTACGGGCGGCGGCGCGGCGGTACGGGGACCGGGAGGCGGTCGTCGACGGCCGCACCCGGATCTCGTACGCCGAACTCGGCGACCGCGTGGAGCGGGCCGCCGCCGCGTGCATGGCCTCGGGCGTCGAACCGGGGGACCGGGTCGCGGTCTGGGCCCCGAACACCCTGGACTGGATCGTCTCCGCACTGGGAGCGGTGACGGCCGGTGCGGTCCTCGTCCCCCTCAACACCCGCTTCAAGGGCACCGAGGCGGCGTACATCCTGCAACGCAGCCGGGCGAAACTCCTCTTCGTCACGGGCACCTTCCTCGGCACGTCGTACGTGGCGTCGCTGCGCCGGGCGGAGGTCGAACTCCCCTGCCTGGAAAAGGTGGTGGTGCTGGCGGACGCCGCCCCCGACGACTACGTCACCTGGAAGGACTTCCTGGCGTCGGGGGAGGAGGTGTCCGGCGCGGCGGTACGCTCCCGCGCCGACGCCATCGCCCCCGCGTCCCCCTCCGACATCATCTACACCTCGGGCACCACGGGCCGGCCCAAGGGCGCCGTCATCACCCACGCCCAGACCCTGCGCTGCTACGCGATCTGGAGCGAACTGGCGGATCTGCGCGAGGGCGACCGCTATCTGATCGTGAACCCGTTCTTCCACACCTTCGGCTACAAGGCGGGCATCATCGCCTGCCTGATGCGGGGCGCGACGATGGTCCCGCAACCGGTCTTCAATGTGGACACGGTCCTGGCCAACATCGCCGCCGAACGCATCTCGGTGCTGCCCGGCCCGCCCACCCTCCACCAGTCCCTCCTCGACCACCCGGCGCGCTCCGCCCACGACCTCTCCGCCCTCCGCCTGGTGGTGACGGGCGCGGCGGTGGTCCCGCTGAAACTGGTGGAGCGCCTGCGCGCGGAGCTCGGCATCGCCACGGTCCTCACCGCGTACGGCCTCTCCGAGGCGAGCGGCATCGTCACGATGTGCCGCCGGGGCGACCCGGCCGGGACGATCGCCTCGACGTCCGGCCGGGCGATCCCGGACACCGAGATCCGCGTCCTGGCCGCCCCCGGCATGCCCGGCGAGGTCCAGGTCCGCGGCTTCCACGTGATGCGGGGCTATTTCGAGGACCCGGAGACCACGGCCGCCGCGATCACCCCGGACGGCTGGCTGCACACCGGCGACGTGGGCGTCCTCGACGAGGCGGGCAACCTGCGGATCACCGACCGGATCAAGGACATGTTCATCGTCGGCGGCTTCAACGCGTACCCGGCCGAGATAGAACAGCTCCTGGGCCTGCACCCGGACGTGGCCGATGTCGCGGTGATCGGCGTCCCCGACCCCCGCCTCGGCGAGGTGGGCAAGGCGTACGCGGTGCGCAGGCCGGGCGCGACGGTGACGGCCGACGACCTGATCGCCTGGTCCAGGCGCGAGATGGCGAACTACAAGGTCCCCAGGGCGGTGGAGTTCGTGACCGAGCTGCCGCGCAACGCCGGCGGCAAGGTGGTGAAGGGTGAGCTGCGGGGGCGGGGGTAGCAGGGGAGGGCTCAGGGCGACGGCCGGACCCGGCGAGGACGAGAACCCCGCGGAGCGCTGGTCAGTCCGTCGTGGGCCGGGTGCGCCGGGCGTAGGCGCGGGCTGCTCGGGCGCGGTCGCCGCAGCGGATGGAACACCAGTGGCGGCGACCGTGCCGCAGGAGGTAGCGGTTGCAGGGGGCGGAGCCGCAGGCGGTGAGCCGTTCGGCGTCGGGGCCGGTCAGCAGGTCGGCGGCGTCGGCGGCGAGGACCGCGAGGGCGTGCTCGACGATCTGGGTGACGGGGTGGGCCGTCTCGCGGTACAGGCCACGGGTGGGATCCCAGTGGAGCAGGGAGGCGGCGGGGGCCCGGGTGAGCGCGTTGTTGACGGCGGTCAGCGCCCCGGCGGGGGCGGGCAGCCCGGCGGCGTGGGCCGCGAGCAGGGCGCGCACCTGCTCGCGCAGGGAGCGCAGCAGGGTGGTGCACATCTCCATCATTCCGGTGTCCGCCGGGGCGAGACCCCGGTCGACGAGCCACTGTTCGGCGGCGCGCGGGGTGCCGAGGAGATCGATGCAGTGCCCGCCGGGCAGGGCGATGGTGCTGTTGGCGAGGTCGAGGGCGGGGTGCTGCTCGGCGCCCGGTGCGGGCGGCAGTGGTTCGGCGGTCACGGTCTCCTTCATGGTTCTCATGGTACGGCTTGCCTGTATGCGTGAGAAGTGCTTACAGTGACTCACGGATAAGCCACCCTCTATCCGTGAGGACTTTTTTCGTGTCTGCCACCAGCCCCACCAGCGAGCAGTTCCCCGTCCGCGTCTTCGGCGGCCCGACCGCCCTCTTCGAGTACGGCGGCCTGCGGTTCCTGACCGACCCGACCTTCGACGCCCCCGGCGACTACCAGGCACCCGACGGCCCGCTCCTGGCCAAGACCGCGCCCTCCTCCGGCAGCCCCGCCGACCTCGGCAGCGTCGACGTGGTCCTGCTCTCCCACGACGAGCACGCCGACAACCTCGACAACTCCGGCCGAGCCCTGCTGGCCGACATCCCGCTCACCCTCACCACTCCCGGTGGCGGGCAGCGCCTGGGAGACCGCGCCAAAGGGCTGGCCGACTGGGAGTCCATCGAGCTGGACCGCCCCGGCGGCGGCACCGTCACCGTGACGGGCGTACCCGCCCTCCATGGGCCCGGGACGCGCGAGGAGGTCGAGACGATCCTCGGCCAGGTCGTCGGCTTCGTGCTGACCGGAAAGGGTCTGCCCACCGTCTACGTCAGCGGCGACAACGCCTCCCTCGACCTGGTCGAGCAGATCGCCGAGCGCTTCGCCCCCGTGGAGACCGCGATTCTCTTCGCCGGTGCTCCCCGCTTCCCCGTGATCTTCGACGGCGAACCGATCGTCCTGGACAGCGCACAGGCGGCCGAGGCCGCCAAGATCCTCGGTGCCCGCCGAGTGGTCCCCGTCCACTACGACAGCTGGGCCCACTTCACCGAGGGGCGTGACGAACTGGTAGCCGCTTTCACCGCCGCCGGTCTGGCCGACCGCCTCCAGATGGACTGAGCGGACCGACCGGTCTCCCGGCAACAGGCGACCCGAGACGCGGCGACGGAGGCGGAACGGGCGGCGGCGGAGGCCGAGCGCCGCGAGGCCGAGCGGTGGTCCGACGCTGCGGGGTGCTGGTCCGGGGGCCGTAGCGGTGAACGCGGAGAGGGGCACGAGCCGGTGGCTCGTGCCCCTCTGCCGGTGGTGGCTGTACGTCCCCCCGGACGTACAGCGGCCGCGACGGCTCCCCCTCCGCGCCGCCGCGGCCGCCTCCCCGTCGAGTGACGTTCAGGCCTTCTCGGAACCCGCGTGGTTCTCCTGCGTCTTGAGGAGGTCCTTCGGCGTGCTGCCGGCGTGGTTCTCCAGGGTCGTGATGTCCTCGGTCACGCTGCCTGCGTGGTTCTCCAGCGGCTTGACGGCGCTGTCACCGCTGCTCGGGCTGCCGGCGTGGTTCTCCTGAGTGGTGGCGCCACCGGTCTTCGGCTTCAGTGCGTCGCTCATGCCTGTCAACTCCCAGAGATCTTGCTTGCTCGGTCGGCGATGCCCGTCCGGCGACTCCCCCGTGGGCCGTCGGACGGGCATGTCAGGGCCGTTCACCCTAGCGGTGTGGTCCCCCGTGCAACCCGCCTGCCCCCCGACGCGACGGATCGATGGGCTTAAGAATGACGAGTGGCGATAAACGTTCGATGAACGCCGACGGCTCTCTGCCGGTTTTGGTGCCTCAGGCGGCACTGACCGGGTTGAGGAGTGCCCGGACCTTGTCCGCCTCCGCGGCTCCGAACTGCTCGTGGATGGCCAGTGCTTCGGTCCAGCATGCATGTGCCCGGTCGATCTGACCGAGGCGTTCGAGGGCGTGTCCCAGAGTGATCAGAACGTTGCCCCGCATCCATTCGCCTCCGATGACGCGCAGAGCCAGTGCCTGCTCCGCGTGCTGAGCCGCCTGCGCGGGGCGTTCGTCGGCCAGGTGTGCCTCCGCCATGCGGAAGTGGGTCGAGCCTTCCCAGAGCCGTTGACGGTTGCCCTGGAACACGCGCAGTGCCTCGTCGAGCTCCTTCAGGGCCTCGGTCGGCCTTCCGGCCTGAGTGAGCGCGATGCCCAGCGCGAAGCGACCGTTGGCCGTGCGGAGACTGAGTCCCACCCCGTCGAAGATGGCTGTGCCCTGCTGGGCGAGCTCGACCGCGCTGGCCGTGCGGTTCATGTTCACGTGGATGCGCGAGAGATTGCACAGTGCGGATGCCTCGCCGACCAGGTTCCCGTCCGCGCGGTAGTTGTCTATGGCCGCCTGCAGGAACTTCTCGCCCTCTTCGTGCCTCCCCTGGTAGAACGCGATGATGCCGCGATCGTTGGGTGCCCAGCACGCGGGGATCGGGTCCTTGGTGCTCTCGGCCAGATCCATTGCGTGTCGTGCCTCCTCGTCGGCCAGCGTGAAGCGGCCGGAGACGAGGTAGACGGTGGACAGCGAGGCACGGGCCCGCGCCTCGGAGTGAGGGTCGGCGGCAGCCCTCGCCGCGTCGCGCAGGGCCGCACCGGTGGTTTCGTACTGGCGGGAGTTCGCACCCGACTCGGCGAGGTCCTTTGCCGCGCAGAGCAGGTCGACGGCGCGCTGCAGCATTCCGCTCGACGCACTCTGATGGGCGCAGGCAAGCAGCGAATCGGCCTCGCTGTACAGCCAGTCCACGGCCTCCGGCCCGTCGGTGAATTCGAGCCCCGGGTGCTCGGTGGCCACCAGGTGGTCGACGGCACGGTCCCCCGGCCGCTCCAGCGCGTACACCCCCGCCGCCGTGGCCAGATAGAAGTCCAGCAGCCGCGACAGCGCCGACTCCCGCTCCTCCGGGGACTCCTCGTCCCGTTCGGCGCAGGAACGCGCGTAGAGGCGCACGAGGTCGTGATAGCGGTAGCGGCCGGGGGCGGCCGATTCCAGGAGGCTGGTGTCGACCAGGGCCTCCAGGAGGTCCTCCGTCGCGTGGGCCTCCAGGTTGAGCAGGGCCGCCGCCGCGGCGAGGGAGATGTCGGGGCCGTCGGCCAGGCCGAGGAGGCGGAAGGCGCGGGCCTGGGCGGGTTCCAGCTGGCCGTAGCCGAGTTCGAAGGTGGCCTTCACCGCGAGGTCGCCGGCCTGGAGTTCGTCCAGCCGGCGGCGTTCGTCGGCGAGCTTGGCGGCCAGGACGGAGACCGTCCAGGTGCGGCGGGCGGCCAGGCGGGAGGCGGCGATGCGGATGGCCAGGGGGAGGAAGCCGCAGGCGGCGACCACGTCCAGGGCGGCCTCGCGCTCGGAGTTGATGCGTTCCTCGCCCGCGATGCGGGTGAAGAGCTGGAGCGCCTCCTCGGGGGACATCACGTCCAGGTCGACCAGATGGGAACCGGCCAGGTCGACCATCCGGACGCGGCTGGTGATCAGCGCCGCGCAGCCCGCGGTGCCGGGCAGGAGCGGGCGGACCTGCGCCGCGTCGTGGGCGTTGTCGAGGAGGACCAGGATGCGGCGGCCGTCGAGCGTGGAGCGGTACAGGGCGGCGCGTTCGTCCAGGGAGTCGGGGATCGCCGAGTCCGCGGTGCCCAGGGCGCGCAGGAACGCGCCGAGGACCGTCTCCGGTTCGGCGGCCCGTGCGCCCGCGCCCTGGAGGTCCACGTACAGCTGGCCGTCCGGGAAGTGCTGGCGTGCCTGGTGGGCGACGTGCACGGCGAGGGTGGTCTTGCCGACGCCGCCGATGCCGGCCAGCGCCGAGACGGCCATCACCGAACCCTCGGCGGTCGCCAGCCGGTCGCCCAGTTCGCGTACGAAGGAGGCGCGGCCGGTGAAGTCCGGGACGGTGGCCGGGAGCTGGGCGGGGCGCACCGGCGCGGGGGCCGGGGCCGGTTCGTCCGCGGGGTGGGCGAGTTCCTCGTCGGCCCGCAGGATGCGCTGCTGGAGCTGGGCGAGCTCGGGGCGCGGGTCGACGCCCAGTTCGTCGGCGAGCAGCCGGCGGGTGTCGGCGTAGACGGCCAGCGCCTCGGCCTGGCGGCCGCTGCGGTACAGGGCGACCATCAGGAGTTCGCGCAGCCGTTCCCGCAGGGGGTGCGCGGCCGTGAGCGCGGTCAGTTCGGAGACCGCCTCCGCGTGGCAGCCGACCTCCAGGTCCAGGTCCAGGCGGGACTCGGTGAGCTGGAGCCGCAATTCCTCCAGGCGGGTGCGCTGGTTCTCGGCGTACGGTCCGGGCACGGAGGCCAGGGCCTCGCCGTCCCACAGCCCGAGTGCCTTGTCGAGCAGGGTCCGGGCCTGGTAGCGGTCGCCGGACGCGCGGGCCTTCTCCGCGTCGGCCGCCAGTTCCTGGGCCACCGTCACGTCCAGGGCGTCGTGGCCGGCCCGGATCGCGTATCCACCGGCGTCGCTGACCAGTGTCTGCGGGTCGAGGACCTTGCGGAGCCGGGAGGCGTACGTACGTATGGTGGCGAGCGCCTGCGAGGGCGGTTCGTCGCCCCAGATGGCGTCGATGAGTTCGGCGGCGGTGGCCGTGCGGCCGCCGCGCAGGAGCAGCGCCGCCAGCAGGGCCCGCTGCTGCGGCGAGCCGGAGGACAGCGCTTCGCCGTCCCGCCATGCCCGTACCGGACCGAGCACGGAAAAGCGCAGATCGACGCCGCCCGCCGACCGCTGTCGCGGAGCGCGCTGCTCCGGAACACGCACGTGCGGTCCGTTGTCACGGTCCATTGCTGCCCCCTGCCCTGCTCGCCCCGCCGGTGCTGCCCATCGTGCCGATGCCGCCTGTTGATGCCGTCCGCCTGGATTGCCCGCCCATGTGTCGGTACGGGGCGGGTGGATCCGGATTGCTCGGTACCGCTGGTATCGCGCTCAACAGTCTGCCTTGTCTTGGGTGGGCACGTCAGCAGTGGGTGACTCTCTGCACAAGCCCTCGACAACGATTACGGAACGGGGTCCGGTCCAGATAGCTGACGGTTCGTCAGATCGACGCTACCGTGGAGAACATGGAGACCTTCCCGAAGATCATCTCGGTGGACGACCACACGGTGGAGCCCGCTCATGTCTGGCGGGACCGGCTCCCGTCCAAGTACCTCGACCGCGGCCCGCGGATCGTCCGCGCACCGCTCAAGGAAATGACCTTCATGGGCGGAAAGTTCGCGCCCGTGATGGGCGCGAAGGGTGACGACGGGCCGATCGGCGACTGGTGGGTGTACGAGGACCTGCACCGCCCGCTCACCCGGCTCGACACCGCGGTCGGCTACGACCGGGACGAGATCAGGCTGGAGATCATCACGTACGAGCAGATGCGTCCGGGTTCGTTCTCGGTCCCCGACCGGCTCGCCGACATGGACGTCAACCACGTCCAGTCCGCCCTCTGCTTCCCCACCTTCCCGCGCTTCTGCGGACAGACCTTCACCGAAGCGAAGGACCGCGAACTGGGGCTGCTCGGGGTGCGCGCGTACAACGACTGGATGGTCGAGGAGTGGTGCGGGCCCGAGGCGCGGGGCCGGCTCATACCGCTCACCCTGATCCCGCTCTGGGACGCACGGCTGGCCGCGGACGAGGTCCGGCGGAACGCGGCGCGCGGCGTGCGCGCGGTGGCGTTCTCCGAGATACCCCCGCACCTCGGGCTGCCGTCGATTCACACGGACGAGTGGGATCCGTTCCTGCGGGCCTGCGACGAGACCGGGACGGTGATCGCGATGCACATCGGCTCGTCCTCGAAGATGCCGTCCACCTCGGCCGACGCCCCGCCCGCCGTCGGGTCCACCATCACCTTCGCCAACTGCTGCTTCTCGATGGTCGACTGGCTGATGAGCGGCAAGTTCGAACGGTTCCCGAACCTCCGGATCATGTACGCGGAGGGCCAGATCGGCTGGATCCCGTACATCCTCGAACGCGCCGACGTGGTCTGGGAGGAGAACCGGGCCTGGGGCGGCGTCGCCGACAAGGTCCACCGCCCGCCGTCGGAGCTGTTCGCCGAGCACGTCTACGGCTGCTTCTTCGACGACGCCTTCGGGCTGAAGAACCTGGACTCGATCGGCGTCGGGAACGTCCTGTACGAGACGGACTACCCGCACTCCGACTCCACCTGGCCCGAGTCGCGCGAGGTCGGCGAGGCGCAGATGGGACATCTGGACGCCGATGTGGTGGACCGGATCGTGCGCCGCAACGCCATCGATCTGCTGGGGCTGACGGACGACGGGCTGTGGGCGGGGCCCGGAGGAGGACGGTAGGGAGAAAAGAAACGGCAGGGAGAAAAGAACGTGACACTCCAGGCGTCGAGTGTCACGTTCTTTTCCCGCCCATGTGTCTCCGGGGCGGGTCAGACCTTGGTGACCGGCTCCTGGAGCTCCGTCACCCACTTGTCCCGGTCCTCGGGGCACTCCAGGCTGATCTCACGGGTGTATCCCGCCGACCGGTAGCCGTTGGCGTCGATCCAGCGGGCCAGGGTCTGGGCGGTCGGCAGCACGCCGTCCATCGAACCCCGGTGGACGATGGTCGCGGCCTCGAACGGGGGCAGCTCGACCACCGTGATCCCGGTGTCGCCCAGCGGGCCCACCGGGGCGGACACCGTGACCCCCGCGTGGACGACGACCGCGCCGCCGCCCTCCGGGGCGTCCTCGTAGTACGCGATCCCGGGGCCGCTCGGACTGACGCCCGCCTCGCCCAGCAACGGGAACAGCCGGTCGTACAGCGGCCCGATCACCGGAGTGATGTCCTCCGGCTCGTAGCCGGCCGCGGTGCCGGCCAGCTCGGCGACCCGTACAGCGGCAACGTTCTTGACGACGACATCGTCCACGGACATGCGTCCCTCGCTCTCGATCGACCGGAGCCTCGCCTCGACCTGCGCCAGCCGTGCGGCCGCCGCCCTCATGGCCTCCTCCAGCTCCGCCCGGCGCAGCCGCAGCATCCCGCGCAGCTCCTCCGGCCCCACCTGCTCGTCGAGGATGGCCTGCACCTGCTGGAGCGTGAAGCCGAGATCCTTGAGGGCGATGACGCGGTTGAGACGGGCGAGCTGGGCGGCACCGTAGAAGCGGTAGCCGGTGGCGGGGTCGGTGCGGTCGGGGTGCAGCAGCCCGATGGCGTCGTAGTGACGCAGCATCCGGGCCGACACCCGTCCGTACCGGGCGAAGTCTCCGATGGTGAACATGATGTCTCCCAGCGCACCGCTTCACACGGTGTCAAGGTCAAGCGTCGCGGCCCTGCGGCCGGGCATCGGAAGAAAAGGCGGGCGTCGGAGGACGAGAAGGAACGGAAAAGGCAGGAGCCCCGTTCCCCGCCGAGGCGGAGGAGCGGGGCTCCTTGGGTACTACTAGCCGGCCGCGATCGGCCGACCCGGGCAACTAGGCCGGGGTGACGTTCTCAGCCTGCGGACCCTTGGGTCCCTGAGTGACGTCGAAGTTCACGACCTGGTTCTCCTCGAGAGAGCGGAACCCGGACGCGTTGATCGCGGAGTAGTGGACGAAGACATCCGGGCCGCCGCCGTCCTGGGCGATGAAGCCGAAGCCCTTTTCAGCGTTGAACCACTTGACGGTTCCGGTAGCCATAAGCCCTCCTTGGGCCAAAGGGTTGCCCTGCTCCAGAACCTGCAAAGAAGTCTGAAAACTACAAAAGCCTGCGGGTTACATGCTCCGCAGGCTCTGTACTGCAAGGGAAACCAAACTGCAACTTGCGTCGAGCCTAGCACGCAGCGTGTATCGAACGGTAGAGGGAAAGATCACTTCACTCGGATGTTTGATTGCCGTGCCGATGAACTGACGAAGTGGCCGTACCGGAGGGTGTCGTTGCGGCGACTTCGAGGGGTACGGAGGACGCCTTCGGGGTGCCCCGGAAGCGGTTCCGGGGGACCCCGGGACGAGATCCGCGTATCCGCACGGCGGGATGCGCACTCCCGGGGAGTGAGACCGGGTGCGCCCCGAGCCCCCGGTGCCGTCCGGATCGCGCCACGGGTCTAGCCTCGCGATGTGGACAATTCAAGCGTCTCAACCGTCGCAGGCGACGACCGTCGCATCCGGCCGCGCGTCGGCCACATCCAGTTCCTGAACTGCCTCCCCCTGTACTGGGGACTGGCACGCACCGGAACCCTGCTCGACCTGGAGCTCTCGAAGGACACCCCGGAGAAGCTCAGCGAGCAGCTGATCGGAGGCGATCTGGACATCGGCCCCGTCACGCTGGTGGAGTACCTGCGCAACGCCGACGACCTGGTCGCCTTTCCCGACATCGCGGTGGGCTGCGACGGGCCCGTCATGTCGTGCGTGATCGTGTCGCAGGTGCCGCTGGACCAGCTGGACCGGGCCCGGGTGGCCCTCGGCTCGACCTCGCGCACCTCCGTCCGCCTGGCCCAGCTGCTGCTCGCCGAGCGCTACGGGGTCAGCCCGGACTACTACACCTGCCCGCCGGACCTCGGCCTGATGATGCAGGAGGCGGACGCCGCCGTGCTGATCGGCGACGCCGCGCTGCGCGCCAACCTGCACGACGCGCCCCGGCTCGGCCTCCAGGTCCACGACCTGGGCCGGATGTGGAAGGAGTGGACCGGGCTGCCGTTCGTCTTCGCGGTCTGGGCGGCCCGCAAGGACTATCTGGCGAGCCGGCCCGACCAGGTGAACAAGGTGCACGAGGCGTTCCTGGCCTCGCGGGACCTCTCCCTGGAGGAAGTCACCAAGGTCGCGGAACAGGCGGCGCGCTGGGAGGCCTTCGACTCGGAGGTGCTGGAGCGGTACTTCACGACCCTGGACTTCCGCTTCGGCCCGGACCAGCTGGCGGGCGTGCAGGAGTTCGCGCGCCGGGTCGGTCCGACGACCGGCTTCCCGGCGGACGTGAAGGTCGAGCTGCTCGGCGGCTGACCGGAAGGCGGGGCGGGGGCCCGGGATATGCGGGGTATAGGTGAATCCTGTACTTCTCCGGGTCGCTTATCCCTCCCCGCCCTTCTCTCCTTGCTTCTCCCGGCCCTTCTGCCGGTCCGGCCTCGATTCGGGTTAATTCGCGTCGAATAGCCGATTCCCGGATGGTGCTCGCAGTGCATCCCGGGCCGGAACCCGGAATCGCTCGGGTGAACGACGCATTCACGCCTTTTGTTGTGTCGGAAGCTGTTGTTCGTTCCCTTAGGGGCGAAATAGGCGGATGGTTTCCTCTGTGACCCGATGACCTTCGCCCCCTAGGCTTCGGTCGGAGGTCAGGCCGGTCCACAGGGGGAGTCCATATGCAGCCGCTGGAAGCCGGCGAACCGCTGACCATCGGTGCCTACCGATTGCTCGGCAGGCTCGGTGCGGGCGGCATGGGTCGGGTCTATCTGGGGCGCAGCGCCGGCGGGCGCACCGTCGCGGTCAAGGTCGTGCACCCGCATTTCGCCCTCGACGAGCAGTTCCGCGCGCGCTTCCGGCGCGAGGTGGACGCGGCACGGCGGATCGGTGCGCAGTGGACGGCCCCCGTTCTGGACGCCGACCCGGACGCGCCCATTCCATGGGTCGCCACCGGTTACGTGGCCGGCCCGCCGCTCTCCGCCGCGGTCGCCGAGCACGGGCCGCTGCCCGAGAACGCGGTACGGACGCTGGGCGCCGGACTCGGCGAGGCGCTGGCCGCGGTGCACGAACAGGGCGTCATCCACCGTGATGTGAAGCCGTCCAACGTACTGCTGGCCCTGGACGGCCCCCGGCTGATCGACTTCGGGATCGCACACGCGATCGGCGCCACCGCCTCGCTCACCTCCACCGGGGTCTCGGTCGGCTCGCCCGGCTACATGGCCCCGGAGCAGATCCGGGGCACCGACATCTCGGGCGCGGCCGATGTCTTCTCGCTCGGCGCGGTGCTCGCGTACGCGGCGACCGGTACCGCTCCTTTTCTCGGCGACTCCTCGGCCGTACTCCTCTACAAGGTGGTGCACGAGGAGCCGGAGCTGGGGGAGTTGGAGGGTGATCTGCGGGAGGTCGTCGCCGGGTGCCTGGAGAAGGAGCCCGAGGACCGGCCCACACCCATGGAACTGGCCCGGCGGCTGGCGCCGGGCGGGGCCGCCGCGCTGGTGGCGGCCGGCTGGCTGCCCGGACCACTGGTGCGCGAGGTCAGCCAGGCGGCGGTCGCGCTGCTGGACCTGGAGCCGCAGGACGCGCCGGTGCAGTCGGGGCCGGTGCCGTTCAGCAGCGCGGCCTGGGATGCGGGCGGCGCCGGCGGTGCCTACGGCCTGGACGGCGCCGATGGGGCGACCGGGGTCGGGGTCGTGGGCGGCGGGTTCGGGTCGCCGGCCGAGCCCTTCCCCACGCACGACCCGACCCGGCTGTCCCATCCGGGCGTACTGCCCTCGTGGCCCGTGACCGCGGGCGCGGCCGAGCCGGCCAGGACATCGGGGGCGTCCGGGCCGTCGCCGCGGACCGGTGCGTCCGGGCTGCCCGGACAACGCGCGACCGACCCCCATTTCTCCGTCACCGTCAGCGCGGACTCCGGCCCGGCCCGGCCGGACGCGGACCGGGGCCGGAGGCTGAGCTGCACCGTCGCCCTCGCGGTGGCGGGCGCGCTCGCCGCCGTGACCGTGGGCAGCGCGTTCGTCTTCGACCTGATGCCGGGCGGCGGCGGCCGGAGCAACGCCGAGCACGGCAACGTCGGCAGCACCCCGCCCGCCGCCACCCCGACCGGCCGGCCGTCGCAGCCCGCGGACTCGGGCACCGGCAGCCCGGAGCAGATCACCGAACTGCCGAAGGAGTTCATCGGCACCTGGAAGGGCCCGGTCACCGAGAAGACCACCGGGCAGCCGCACGGCACGCTCACCGCCGTCTTCACCACGGGGAAGACGGGCACGGACGTGGTCCGGATGAACACCGAGATCACCAGCCTCGGAGTCACCGTCAGCTGCAACAGCGTCGCCAGCCTCACCTCCGGCACCGCCGAGCAACTGACGCTCCACGAACGCACCGACCCGGACCGGCCCAGCACCCCGGCCCTGTGCACCTCCACCACCACCGACGTCCACTTCACCCGGGCCGCCGACGGCACCCTGCGTTTCCGGTCCGAGGAGCGGGGCGCTGGGCTGCCGTACGGCACGCTGAGCCGGTCCGGCGGCTGAGCCCGAGAGGGGCTGGCGTACGCTGAACCGGTCCGTAGATCCGTTGAAAAACCGCCGAAAGGTGACAGCCCGGTGACCGAGAAGGCCGACCTCCAGCCCATCCTCGACCGAGCCGCCGAGGGCGGTCGGATCTCTCCGGAGGAGGCGCTCGACCTCTACCGTTCGGCGCCGCTGCACGCGCTGGGTGCCGCCGCCGACGCCGTACGCCGCCGCCGTTACGCCGGTACGGAGCACATCGCGACGTACATCATCGAGCGCAACATCAACTACACGAACGTGTGTGTCACGGCCTGCAAGTTCTGCGCCTTCTACGCCGCGCCGAAGGACACCGCCAAGGGCTGGTCCCGCGACCTCGACGACATCCTGCGCCGCTGCGCGGAGACCGTCGAACTCGGCGGTACGCAGATCATGTTCCAGGGCGGGCACCACCCGGACTACGGCGTCGAGTACTACGAGGAGCACTTCTCCGCGATCAAGAAGGCGTTCCCGCAGCTGGTCATCCACTCGCTGGGCGCCTCCGAGGTCGAGCACATGGCCCGGATCTCCAAGGTCTCCGTCGAGGAGGCCGTCCAGCGCATCCACGCCGCCGGCCTCGACTCCTTCGCGGGAGCCGGCGCCGAGCTGCTGCCGGCCCGGCCGCGTACCGCGATCGCCCCGCTCAAGGAGTCCGGCGAGCGCTGGCTGGAGATCATGGAGATCGCCCACCGCCTCGGTGTCGAGTCCACCTCCACCATGCTGATGGGCACCGGCGAGACCAACGCCGAGCGCATCGAGCACCTGCGGATGATCCGCGACGTGCAGGACCGGACGGGTGGCTTCCGCGCGTTCATCCCGTACACGTACCAGCCCGAGAACAACAAGCTGAAGGGGCAGACGCAGGCCACGCTCTTCGAGTACCTGCGGATGATCGCCATCGCCCGGATCTTCCTCGACAACGTCGCCCACATCCAGGGCTCCTGGCTGACCACCGGCAAGGAGGTCGGCCAGCTGTCGCTGCACTACGGCGCCGACGACCTCGGCTCGATCATGCTGGAGGAGAACGTCGTCTCCTCGGCCGGTGCCAAGCACCGCTCCAACCGGCTGGAGATCATCGACCTGATCCGCAAGGCGGACCGGGTGCCGGCCCAGCGCGCCACCACGTACGAGCACCTCGTCGTGCACGACGACCCGGCGAACGACCCGGTCGACGAGCGCGTGGTCTCGCACATCTCGTCCACCGCGATCGAGGGCGGCACGGCACACCCGGAGCTGAAGCTCCTCAACGCCAACTGAGGCAGCCTTGCTGACCGTTCATGCCGCCGACGCGGTGCACGGTGCCCCGGAGGGGGCGGACGCCGTGGCCGTGGACGGCGGTGTGGTCGTCGCCATCGGCGCGTACGGGGAACTGACCGCCGCCCGTCCGGGGGCCCGGACCCGGCGCTGGTCCGGGCTGATCACCCCGGGGCTGCTGAACGCGGCGGCCCCCGCCCTGCTGGAGGCCGCCTACCACCCGGACCCGCGCGAGGCCGACGAGCTCGGCACCGACCCGCTGACCGGCGACGCGCTCACCGCACTCTCCATGGACGACGCCCGCTGGGGCGCGAGTGCCCGGCGCGGCCTGCAACGGATGCTGCGGCACGGCACGACCGCCGTCCGGGGCCCCTTCGCCCGCCCCGCCGTGCGCACCGCGGTCGCCCGCTCGGGACTGCGCGTCCACGCCCCCGGCCCGGTGCCGGAACACGTGTCGCTCGACCCGCTGGCGTCCGTACCGGAGCCGCCCGAGGCGTTCGCGACCGCCCTGGCCGTCGGCGGGCCCGCGGATCTGGCGGTGTTCGACGTACCGGACCCGGCGGCGCTGCGCACCGAGGGCGCCGGGAGCTGCGTGGCGACGGTGCTCGGCGGACGGCTGGTCTTCCGCCGCAGCTGACGCGTCCGCACGGCGGGGCCGGTTCATGGCACCGCGGGGCCGCCCAGGTAGTGGCCCTCGGCGTCGTACGGCCAGGCGTTGGAGACGCACCCCTTCAGCCCGTAGATCTGCTGCATCATCGCGGGCGCGGGGCGGCCCTTGCCCGGACAGGTCTCGTGACCGTGGCCCAGCCAGTGGCCGACCTCGTGGTTGATGATCAGGGCCCGGTACTCGGCGAGCGGGCCGTGGAATTCGGGTGATCCCTGCTGCCAGCGCTTGAGGTTGACCATCACGTCGGTGCCGACCCGGCAGTTGACCTCGCCGTGGGTGTCGAGGCCGCCCTTCCCGCAGAGGGCGTCGGTGGTCGCGGGGGTGGCGATACGGATGACGAGTCCCGCCGGTCCTTCGGAGACCCGGCGGAAGGTGTGCTCGCCGTGGTGCGACCAGCCCCGTGGCGCGGCCAGGATCCGGGCGATCTCGGCGGCGGCCCGGTCCGGATCGACGCCCGAGCCGTCCTCCACCTCGACGCGGTACGCCCTGGCCCTGCCCTTGCCCTTGCCGGGGTCCGGGGCGCCCGCGCGGGCGACGGTGAACGTGCCGGTGGCCGGCGAACTCCCTGACGCGGACGGCGTGGACGCCTTGCCCTCGGTGCCGGTGCTCCACCGGGGCCCCAGCGCGGCGACGGCACAGATCAGCGCCGCCGGGACGACGACGGCGGCGAACAGGCGTCTGCGGCGGCCCTCCGGCCCCGGCCGGAGGCGTGCGCCTCGTGCGGACATCTGGGCTCCCCCCCTGGATCCCGGCGGCTCTTGTGCCCCCTCTGTACTGACTGTCGGTGGAAGCGATTGGTTCAGTCCACCCGGATAACGACTTGCGACCGGCGCGGAGTGCCGCGGACCGGGCTGCTTGAATGGACGGGTGACCCGAGCCTCCCTGGACAAGCAGCCGCACGAAGTCGCCACGATGTTCGACGACGTGGCGGCGAACTACGACCTCACCAACGACGTGCTGTCACTCGGCCAGGCCCGGCTGTGGCGCAAGGAGGTCGCGAAGGCGGTGCACGCCCGGCCCGCGGAGAAGATCCTCGACCTGGCCGCGGGCACGGCGACGTCCTCGCTGCCGTTCGCCGCGACCGGCGCGTACGTCGTGCCGTGCGACTTCTCCCTAGGCATGCTCCAGGAGGGCAAGAAGCGCAACTCCTGGCTGCCCTTCACCGCGGGCGACGCCACCAGGCTGCCGTTCCGCGACGAGACCTTCGACGCGGTGACCATCTCCTTCGGGCTGCGCAACGTCCAGGACACGGACTCGGCGCTGCGCGAGCTGTACCGGGTGACCAAGCCGGGCGGCCGGGTGGTGATCTGCGAGTTCTCGCAGCCGACCTGGGCGCCGTTCCGCACGGTCTACACCGAGTACCTGATGCGGGCGCTGCCGCCGGTCGCGCGCGCGGTGTCGTCCAACCCCGACGCGTACGTCTATCTCGCCGAATCCATCCGCGCCTGGCCCGACCAGGCGGGACTCGCGGCCGCGCTCCAGCGGGCCGGCTGGTCGAAGGTCGCCTGGCGCAACCTCACCGGCGGTGTGGTGGCGCTGCACCGGGGCGTACGCCCCTGAGGCAACGGTTCGGCGACTTCCGCCGACGGACCGGGCGGCCCTGTCCACCCGGTCCCTCGACGACACCGGCTGACGCCCGCGCTCACGGCGTCAGGGTCATCCGGAAGCAGACCACCTCCTGGCCCGGCCGCGGCGTCGTGAAGCTCTCGGCCCGCTCCATCCCCAGCCGCCGGGCCACGGCGATCGACCGCTCGTTCCCCGCGTCGATCGTCGCCACCACCCGTTCCACCCCGGCCGCGCGCAGCCGCTCCAGCGTGAGGCGCGCGGCGGCGGTGGCGTAACCCCGGCCCCAGGCCGGCCGGGACAGCCGCCAGCCGATCTCGATCTCGCCCACCGGCCCGTACTCGGTCCGCGGCCAGGGCTGGGCGCCCGTGAAGCCGGCCACCTCGCCGTCCTCGCCCAGCACCGTCCACAGGCAGTAGCCGAGTTCGGCGTCGAATCTGCGTTGCCGGGCGGTCCACTCCTCGTACATCGAGAGCTCCTCCGACGCACCGCCGAAGAACTCCATCACCTCGGGATCGTCGAAGGCACGGTGCCAGGACAGCGCGTCCTCGTCGGTGGGGACGCGCAGCTGTACGGAGGGAGCGCCGGGAAGCACGGTCGACATCTGGGAGCCCTTCGGAAAGTTGATCAGCGAACCCCCATAGACTGCACGGGACAGGTGCCGCGCGGCACGCGATTTCGAGCCTTCGGGAGATCCGACCGTGACCGAGCAGCCCCTCTCCGAGCACAGCGCGGATGTGATCGTCGTCGGGGCAGGCCCGGCCGGCTCCACCACCGCGTACTACCTCGCCAAGGCCGGACTGGACGTCCTGCTCCTGGAGAAGACGGCCTTCCCCCGCGAGAAGGTCTGCGGCGACGGCCTCACCCCGCGTGCCACCAAGCAGCTCGTCTCCATGGGCATCGACATCTCCGAAGAGGCCGGCTGGCTGCGCAACAAGGGCCTGCGCATCATCGGTGGCGGCGTCCGCCTCCAGCTGGACTGGCCCGATCTCGCCTCGTACCCGGACTACGGGCTGGTCCGCAAGCGCGACGACTTCGACGAGCAACTGGCCCGCCAGGCGCAGAAGGCGGGCGCGCGGCTGCACGAGCGCTGCAACGTCGGCGCCCCGATCGTCGACGACCGCACCGGCCGCATCACCGGCGTCAACGCGAAGCTCGGCGAGGAGAAGACCCCGGTCACCTTCCACGCCCCGCTCGTCGTCGCCGCCGACGGCAACTCCACCCGGCTGTCGCTCGCCATGGGCCTGCACCGCCGCGAGGACCGCCCGATGGGCGTGGCCGTGCGTACGTACTTCACCTCGCCCCGCCACGACGACGACTACCTGGAGTCCTGGCTGGAACTGTGGGACCGGCGCGGCCCCCAGGACCGGCTGCTGCCCGGCTACGGCTGGATCTTCGGCATGGGCGACGGCACGTCCAACGTCGGCCTCGGCATCCTCAACTCCTCCTCCGCGTTCAAGGAGCTGGACTGGCGCGAGGTCCTGAAGGCGTGGTGCGCGTCGATGCCGGAGGACTGGGGCTACACCCCGGAGAACATGACGATGCCGATCCGCGGCGCCGCCCTCCCGATGGCCTTCAACCGCCAGCCGCACTACACCAAGGGCCTGCTGCTTGTCGGTGACGCGGGCGGCATGGTCAACCCGTTCAACGGCGAAGGCATCGCGTACGCCATGGAGTCGGGCCAGATCGCCGCGGACGTCATCGTCCAGGCCCACGCCCGCGCGACCCCGGCCCAGCGCGAACTGGCGCTGAACAACTACCCGAAGGTGCTCAAGGAGACCTACGGCGGCTACTACACGATGGGCCGCGCCTTCGTGAAGTTGATCGGCAACCCGAAGGTCATGAAGATCGCCACCCAGCGCGGCCTGACGCACCCCCTGCTGATGAAGTTCACCCTGAAGATGCTCGCCAACCTCACCGACCCCACGGGCGGCGACGCGATGGACCGCATCATCAACGGGCTGTCCAAGGTGGCCCCGAAGGCCTGAGCCGTTGGGGGTGGCGCTCCGGACGGCGCCCGTCAGCGGCGCCCGCTCGTCCGTAGCAACGCGCCAGTGCGTGGAAGGCCTGCTTCGGTTCCCAGTGCCAGTCGGACTCCGGGGCGTCGAACCGGTCCTTGATCGGCTTCACCACGGCGTAGCTCGCCATGTCCAGGTCGTAGCGGGGGACGGGGGAGTGCGGGGCGTCGGGGGTCAGGAACTCGAAGGCCATTGCGGCGTACAGGCCCATCTCCTCGAAGACGCCCAGGAGTTCGGTGAGATAGGCGGCTTGGGTGCGTTCGCTGCGTACCAGGTCGCCTTTGATCTCGGGCGGTTGCTTGGTGTAGTCGACGGTGTCCCAGCCCATGCCGCCCTGCTCGGGTGCCCCCGCGTACGTGCAGGTGCCGAACTCCGTGATCGCCAGCGGCTTGCCCCAGCGCAGGTATCGGCGCAGTTCGCGGATGTAGTCCGTGCGGTCGGGGAAGTACGAGTAGTAGTCGATGCCCACGATGTCGAAGAGGCTCCAGTCGACCTCGTCGTCCTGCGCGGCCGCGTACGACAGCTTGCCGCCGAAGACCGACCGTCCGACCGCGGCGGCCCGTGCCGTGAACGCGGACAGGCGGCGCATCATCCGCTCCGGGTCGTAGGTGCCGGCCATCAGGTTGTGGATCCGTTCCTGTGCGTCGTCGCCGGGCACGATGCCCGGCACGAACAGCCAGAACTCGCAGCCCACGCTCAGGTCGGCCCGCGCGCCCTGGCGGCGCAGCCGCTCCAGGTGCCGGCCGGTCTCCGCGAGGTGGTCGAGGATCTCCGACGCGGGGCGGTCACCCAGGGTCGGCTGGAGCCAGATGTGCAGACCCAGCTCGGCGGCCTCGGACGCGGTGGCGTTGAGACGGTCGACGCCGTCGCCCGTCACCTCGATCGAGGTGGCGTGCAGGTCGTTCCTGATGGCCCGGAGGTCCTCGCGCATGCGAGTGGCGCTCCACGCGGTGCCGGGGGTCTCGCCCGCGCCGATCGTGTAGCAGACCCCTCGATGGGTCAGGCCCTTGCCGCTCCTGTGCCCGCCTCGGCGGTCGGTCGCGGCGGCCGAGGCCGACGGGCCGGTCAGGAACGATCCGGCCGCCGCCGCGGCCCCGATCGCCCCCGCCCCGGCCAGGAACCTCGCCCGGCTGATTCCTCCACTGCGCTCGTCGCGATGCACTCTGACTCCCCGGTCGGTCGGCGGTTCGCGTGTCGCCGCCAGTCTGCCGAGCGGGTGCGGGACCGGGCGTCCCCCGAAAGTCTGCGGGTGCGCGACCAAGGGATGAACCAGGCGCAGGGAGCGGCTACTTGGGTCGCGGCGCCCGGCGCGAGCGGAGCACCACGGTCACCGGGCCGGCACCCGGCGTTCCTCGTCGGCCCCGGCGCGCTTTCCGCCGGTGGCGACCACGCGGCCCCGGGGTCTGCGCGGCAGCAGGCGGCGGGTGAGGCCGGACTCGTAACGGGGCTGGAGCAGCAGGATCAGGCCCACCGCGCAGACGAACGCGACCCCGAAGAGCATCCAGGACTTGGCGCCCCGCGCCGAGTAGGCCACGATCCCGAACGAGAACAGCGCCGACCAGAAGTACATGAGCAGCACGGCCCGGCGGTGCGAGTGGCCGAGCTGGAGCAGGCGGTGGTGGAGGTGGCCCTTGTCGGCGGCGAAGGGGGACATTCCGTTCCACGTACGCCTTATGACGGCGAGCACGAGGTCCGCGACGGGCAGCGCGATGACGGACAGCGGCAGCATCAGCGGAATGTAGACCGGCACCATCGCGGCCGACCCGGACCTGCCGTCCACCGACTGGCTGAGAAGGCTCGGGTCGACCTCGCCCGTCACCGAGACCGCGCACCCGGCGATGAGCAGGCCGAGCAGCATCGAGCCCGAGTCACCCATGAAGATCCGGGCCGGATGCGAGTTGTGGACCAGGAAGCCGAGGCACATGCCCGCCAGGATCGCGGAGATCAGCGTGGTGGACGCGGCGGCCTCGATCCCGTAGCCGTACCAGAGCCGGTACGCGTACAGGAAGAACGCCGTCGCCGCGATGCCCACCGTGCCGGCGGCCAGCCCGTCGAGCCCGTCGACGAAGTTGACCGCGTTGATGGAGACGACGATCAGCCCCACGGTCAGCAGCGTGCCCTGCCAGTCGGAGAGGTAGATCCCGTCGGTGCCCGGCACCGGGAGCCAGAGAATCGTCAGTCCCTGGAACGCCATTACCCCGGCCGCGAGCACCTGGCCGCCGAGTTTGACCAGTGAGTCGACGCCCCATTTGTCGTCCAGGACACCCAGGATCCAGATGAGCGTGGCGCCGGACAGCAGTGCCCGCGGCGTCGAGCTCTGGGTGAAGATGCCTTCCAGGTGCGGCAGGTGAGAGGCGACCAGCAGTCCGGCCACCAGCCCGCCGAACATGGCCACGCCACCGAGGCGCGGAGTGGGTTCGCGATGGACGTCCCGCGCCCGGATCTCGGGCATCGCGCCGACCGAGATCGCGAACTTCCGTACGGGGCCGGTCAGGAGATGGGTCACGGCCGCCGTGATGAACAGCATGAGCAAGTAATCCCGCATGGGCGGCCTCACATTCCGGCCCAGCGGGCCGATACCTGAGCCCGATCGATGCCCTCGCTGCGCCCCGGCGAGCCTAACTCATACGGATTTCTGTGCGGCGGGGCGTGGGGCGGGACGGTGGTGGGTGCGGGTGTCGAGCGATACGTACGTCAGCGGGCGGACGTGCCATTCGATGTGCCGGCCACCGCGCAGCATGAGCGTGAACCCGCAGGGCTCGCCGCGGTGGAGCGCCCCCAGGGCCTGCACCCAGCCGCCCTGCTCCGACCAGTGGTGGGCGCGGATCAGTTCGCGCGGCGTGAGGCCGAAGAGATGGTTCGCCCGGAGCTGGACGCGGATGGCGCGGACGGCCTCTCGGGGCGTGGCCAGGATGCGCAGGTCGATCGGCTCGGGGACGAAGCCGGTGGCGGGGCCGTAGCGGAGGGCCTCGAACCGGTAGCCGGGCTCGACGGCTGGTTGTAAGGGGGTGAGGGACGTACGCGTCGTCGACCGTCCGATCGCAGCGGTGCGCGCCAAATGGCGCGGGGGCAGGGGGGTGTGGCGCCGCGCGGTGTGCGGGTGCGGCTGGCTCCTGCCACGTGGCGACGCAGGGTGACGGTAGCGTCACGGGAATGTGTGGCGCAACTATGTCCCGGGGCATTGTTGCGTCAAAAAGCAGGAGAGCAGACGCTACTGGGCGAAGTGGTCGAACTCGCCCGCCTTGACACCCTGAATGAAGGCAGCGAACTTGCTGCGGCTCGTCCTGGTCACCACGCGCGGGTCGTCGCTCTCGCGCACCAGGATCTCCTCGGCCTGCCGCGAGACCTCGACACACTGTTCTCCGCCGCCGCCGGAGAACGACGACTTCTGCCACTCGATGTCTGCGCTCATGCTGCGGATTATCACAGGTCTCGTGCGAGGTGGTGAATGAAGCTCCGCGACTCCTCGGGAGCGAGGCTGACCCGCTGGGCGAAGTCGAGTTGCATGCGGTACCGGTTCAGATCGGCCACGGCGTCCAGCTGAACGCCTCCGAACGGGGCGTCGATGTGGACGGTGTCCAGCTGTGGCGCGACACCGCCCGCGTACAGCACGGTCTGGGTCACCTCGACGAACTCCTCGCTGGCGAACGGGATCACGCGCACGGTCACATTCGGCCTGTCGGCCGCCTCCAGGAGGCGCACCAGCTGACCGTGCGCGACCTCGCGGCCGCCCACCCGCATGCGGAGACCGGCCTCGTGGATGATGACGTCGAACTTCGGCGGCTTCTCGCGGTCGAGGACGGCCTGTCTGCGCATGCGGTGTTCGACCCTCGCCTCCACCTCGTCCTCGGGCAGCTTGGGCAGCACTCCCTCGAACAGGGCTCGCGCGTACTGCGGCGTCTGGATCAGTCCCGGCAGCGTCACGGACTGGAGGCAGCGCATGTAGACGGCGTGGTGTTCCAGCTCCGCGATGTTCAGGAAGCCCGGGGCCAGCACACCGCGGTACTCGTCCCACCAGAACTGGCCCCGGTGTTCCTGCGATATGGCGCACAGCGCCTCGATCAACACGGCGTCGTCACACGCGTAGAAGCTGGCCAGGCGACGGATCCGCGCCTCGCTGATGCCGATGCGGCCCGCTTCCATGTGACTGATCTTCGCCTGGTCGGTCGAGATGAGCCCGGCGGCCTCACGGGCGGTCCGGCCGGCCTGCTCGCGCAGCTTCCTCAGTTCGCAGCCCAGGCGTGCTTGGCGTGCGGTCGGGTTGTCCCTCGGTGGCATGGTCACCATCCTTCGTCGCCGCGCAGTCTTGCGTGGCGCGGTTGCCCCGGTCCACCCGATCGCGTGAAGTAGCAGTGGCAACCTTGCTACTGCTTTCTCTTGCGCCCTATGGTCCCAGTGGACGGGCGCTCAAAGCGCGCCATCGCCGCGAAATGCCGCTGCCCATAGGCAAGTTGAGTGCCGAAGGGCCTCAGGGCAATGCAGTCGTCGCACGACGTCCCCGGAGACCGCCTCACGCAGGGAGACCGCGCCATGACCTCCGTAACCGCTCCTCCGCCACCCGCCCCCTACCTTCCGCAACGCGGTGAGCGGTACCGGCTCGTCGCGCCGAACGCCCCCACCGCCCCCAAGATCGTGCGGGACTTCGTGGCGACGGTGTTGTGGGCCACCGGGCACCCACGCCTCGTCGACGACGCCCGGCTCTGTGCGAGCGAGGTCGTCTCCAACGCGTACTGCCATACGGACTCGCCGCAGGTCCGGGTGGAGGTCACCGTCAACCGGCGGCAGGTGACGGTGTACGTGACGGACGACGAACCCGGCCGCCTGCCCGCGCGTACCCCGGGGGCGGAGACCGGCGCGGACGAGGGCGGCCGGGGGCTCCTCCTCGTGGAGGGGCTCGCCGCCCGGTGGGGGACCACCGCGTACGGGGCGCGGTCGCCGCACTCGAAGACGGTGTGGTTCACCCTCTCCGCCTCCGGAGGCTGAGGCGTCCCTGCCCGCACGAAGGGTGCGAGGCTCCTGTCAGGTGCCCTGCCGGGAGAGCACCCCGGTACCTTCCTGTCGCACGGCCAACTGGACGGGCACGGTGCGAGAGCCCTGCGCGACAACGGCCTTCGGGGTGTTCTTCTCCCGTACGACGAGCAGCCCCGTCAGTACCAGCAGTACCCAGAGCACCGGGGTGAGCGGGTTTCCGGGGGAAATGAACCCCTGCGCGGCGAGTCCGAGGAGGCCGCCGGCGGAAAGCACGGCCGCGAGAACGACCTTGCCGAGGCTCATGTCCGATGCCGCACCGGAACGGCGACGGAATTCGAACCGGCCGAAAATTCTGGTGAAGGTCACCAGGAATATCCCCGAAACGCCGACCCACAGCGGTGCCACCGCGAACCACATCGGGCTGCCGGGCGTCGGTGTCGCGAATCCGAGTCCGACCGTTGCAATTCCCGCTGTCATCACGAGTGCGGGCATGTGCCAGAGATACAGGGTCATGAAGCGGGTTCCGCACCATTGCAGGACGGTGGTGGCCAGTGGGCGTTCGGCGAATCGCGTGATGACCGGCTTGAGAGTCAGCCAGAGCCCGAGCTGGCCGATCGTCAGTGACAGCATCAGGGCGGTCGGCGGGCTCATGTTGGAGACCGGGGCCCCGGGCATTCCGATCATGGATGCGGGGTAGGGCCCGAAGAACACAGCGGCCGCGGTGAGTCCGAAGCCGATGGCGGCCACACCCGCCGATGCCCACCCGCTCCGCAGGCGGAGGCCGCCGTCGGCGTAGTGGAAGCCGAACTGATGGGCCGCCAGCCAGACGAACAGGGCGTTCACGAAACCGATCGCGGGGCTGACCTCGAAGCGCAGTACATCGACGGCCAGGGCGCAGACGGCGAGTACGCCGATCACACGCCATCCGTACCGGCGGTACGACCTGAACATCACCGGCGTGAGCGCGACCACGAGCACGTAGACGGCGAGGAACCACAGCAGCTGGCCGGCTATTTTGCCCGCCATCAGCACCGGTTGCTCAGGCACCCCCGCGCCGATCAACGCGTGGGGAAGCAGCAGCCACACGGCTGCCAGGGGTATGACCGGCACCAGGAGACGCGCAATTCTGCTCCGGAGCCAGGTGCGCACCGATTTCGCCGATCGGAACGAGAAGAAATTGGCGGCCCCGCCGGCGAAGAACACCATGGGCATGACCTGCGTCAGCCAGGTGACAATCCACCAGCCAGGACTTGCGAGAGCATTCCCGGTGCTCAAATGCCCATTCTCATAGGACAGTACGGGCATGAGCCAGTGCTGGGAAATCACGGCCAGCACGCACAGCGCTCTGATGACGTCTATGAATGAATCGCGACCGCGACCGGGCGAATGAGCGGGGGTTTGCTGCATGCAATCATCGTGCAGTCAGCAGGCGATAGAGGCAGTGAAGCAGTCCCCCGAATTCATTGGGGTGCCAGCACTGCGTGCCATGGTGGGGTTCTCCCCACCGCGCCCCCGGTGGGATTCACTCCCGCCGCCCCCGGACGCCGAGGCGCCCCGAGCCTGTCCCCGTCGCGGCCACGACGACCACCACGAGAGCCGCGACCGCGCCGCCCAGCAGCATGACCGCCGACACGGACAGGCTGTCGAGGACGGCTCCGCCCGCCAGGGCGCCGAGGGCGAAGGTCGCCTGGAAGGACGCGGTGAAGAGGACGGACGCCGCTTCGGGCGCGTCGGGCGCGGCCTTGGCGAACCAGGTCTGCGAGCAGACCGGCACCGCACCGTAGGCGACACCCCAGACGACCAGCAGCGCGACGGCTCCGGCCTCCCACCTGCCCAGGACCGGGAGCAGCGCGGTCGCGGCGGCGATCAGTCCCGCGGCGAGGGCGACCGCGGCGCGCGGGCGGCGCGTCACGAGTGCGCCGCCGACGAAGTTGCCGACGATCCCGGCGGCGCCGTAGACCAGCAGGAACACCGTGATCACCGTCGGACCGGCGTGCGTGACCTGCTCCAGGAAGGGGGTGACATAGGTGTACGTCGCGAAGTGCGACAGCACGATGAGGAAGGTGAGGAGCAGGGCGAACCGGGTGCCGGGCCGGTTGAGCACGGTGCGCAGCAGGCTCGCGCGGGTGACCTGCGTCGGCGGCAGGGGCGGGACCACCAGGAGCATCAGGGCCAGTACGCCCATGCTCAGCACCCCCATGACGACGAACGCGGTCCGCCAGCCGGCCAGGCCGCCGATGAACGTACCGGCGGGAACGCCGAGCACGGAGCCCAGCGGGACGGCCGAGAAGATCACCGCTGTCGCCCGGCCGGCCGACGCCGGGCGGACCAGCCGGCCGGCCAGTCCGGCCGCGACGGACCAGAAGCCGCCGATGGTGACCCCGACCATCACCCGGGCGACCAGGACGAGGCGGTAGTCGGTCGCGGCGGCGGTGAGGAAGTCGGCCAGGGCCAGCAGGAGCATGAAGGCGCAGAGCATCAGGCGCCGGTCGACACGTGCCGTCGCCACGGTGACCAAGGGGGCGGAGACCGCCGCGAGGAGTCCGGGCATGGTCATCATCAGGCCCGCGGTGCCGTCGGAGACGGCGAAGTCGGACCCGATCGAGGTGAGCAGGCCGATGGGCAGGATCTCGGTGGTGACGATCGAGAAGATGCCCAGCATGACGGAGATGACGGCGAGCCGACCGCGTAAGAGGGTGCGGGGAGGGAGGGCGGTGCGTTCGGTGGGGGTGGTGGCCGCGGGGGTGGTCATGGCGGGGGCCGTCCTGTGCTCGGTGACGTGAGGGCTGTTCGCCCCAGTTCACAAGCGTCGATGGACGGTGTCCGGCAGGTTCGCGACGTCAACGTCGCCGGGCAGGGTTGATGTCGCGTTTCTGCTGGTGGACCGCAAAGGCGAAGGGCCGTCGCTCCCGAGCGGGGGAGTGACGGCCCTTCGCCGCGCGCCGCGAAGGCGCTTGTGAATCCGTGAACCCAGGGGTTCCGTCGAATCAGAGAACGCGGACCGCGCCCGACGGCGGGTCGTAGGACAGCGGGCGCTGCACCACACCGGTGCTGGAGTTCTGCGCACCGACGAACTGGCCGTTGCCCACGTAGATCCCGACGTGGTACGCGCTGCCCGCGCTGCCCCAGTACAGGATGTCGCCCGGCTGGAGGTTGCTCAGCGAGACCTGGGTGCCGACGGTGGACTGGGACTGCGAGACGCGCGGCAGGTCGACGTTGATCGAACGGAACGCGGCCTGGACGAGGCCGGAGCAGTCCCACGAGTTGGGGCCGGTGCCGCCGGGCACGTACGCGTCGCCGACCTGGGCCTGCGCGAAGGCGACGATCGCCGCGGCGGAGCCGGTCGCGCTCGACGAGGAGGAAGAGGAGGAAGCGGAGGACGTGGACGCGGCCGTGCCGGCGGTGGAGCCGGAGGTCGCGCTGAGCGTCGTACGGGCGGTGGAGCGGGAAGCGCGCTCGGCGGCCTCCGCCTTGGCCTTGGCGGCCGCCTCCGCCTTCTTCTTGGCCTCTGCCTTGCGGACCGCCTCGGCCTTGGCCTTCTTGGCGGCCTTGGCCGCGGTGGCGGCTGCGGCGTCCTCCTGGGCCTGCGTCTGCAGGTCCTGGGCGACCTGCTGCGTGGCCTGGGCGGACGCGGCGACGGCGGTGGAGAGCCCGGAGGTGATGGTGGGCATCTCGATGGTCTGGGTCACCGGCTCGGCCTGGGCCGGACCGGCAGCGCCTGCGACCGCGATGGTGCTGAGGACGCCACCGGCAACTCCGGCCCGCAGCGCCGTCTTCGAGGCGTTTCGGCGGGGCTTCCGGTGGCTGGGTATGTGAGCGGTGTGGGACATGGGTACTAGCGCTATCAGGGCCTCGGGGCTCCCATCAAGAAACGT